>CAZGHZ010000029.1:0-42384 GCA_964525655.1 uncultured Occallatibacter sp. | reverse complement strand
TTCATGCTCGTGAGACGTTTCAATCGAACCAAATGTCTCACTCATTCGGGCCGGATCAGTAGCTTTGCCTACATCGCCCCCGGGCTCTCGATGCACTGACATCACGTCGGCTCGAATTCGAATCATTTTCGAGTGTGGGTTCGATGCGAGGCGTAAAGGCCTGCGCCATGGCCGCGTTGGCCTACGGCCAGCCTTAACCCCTCTACTCTTTTGCCGGGGTGATCGTGCTCGCTTTTCGCAGGATCCCACGGGAGATACCAGCCGGAAAAATGACCATCGCTGCCAAGGTGCACAAGGTATAGCTCATTCCCTTCTCGCCAGTGAGGTTGTTCAGTGGTTCCCTAGGCTGAAAGTCGGCTCAGCTCTGATAAGGATCGCTCAAAAGTGGAAGCGGTAACGGAGCTCCGCGGAAATTTGGCGGGGATCGTTGTAGTGGAAGCCGCCGATCGTCAGCGAACTATCGGTGAGGACGCGATGGTTGGTCACGTTGATGGCTGTGACGGCTAGCTTGAAGTTCTCACCGAGAGACTTGCCGGCTGAGGCGTCGAAGGTGGTATGCGCGGGTAGGTAGTTTCCTTGGTACGGACTGATGAGGTTGCCGTCGCCATCGGTTGCTCCCGCGGTGCCGTTGGAAAAGCCGGAACCGTAGTAGACATTGCTTGAAAACCAACTGCGCATCGGCAGAGTAGCAGTGAAGCCAGTGTTGAGAGTGTTGCGCTGATCATGATCGACCGGGCTGTAATCGAAGCTGTCGTCGCAGCCCGATGTGCAGATCAGGCCGCCGGTAATGGCCCCGCGCTGCTCGGCAATCTGGTTGGAGTAGGCGAGGTGAAACTGTCCACGCCGCCACAATGAAGGGCTGCGCAGCGTTGCCTCCCATGCGCGCACCACAGCCCCATCAACGGTAATGGGGATGAAGATGTTGGATTCGCCAATGTTTGAGTGGTCGAGGAAGTTGTTGATCCGCGTCTTGAAGTTATCGACCTCCAGCGCCCATCCGCGGTAGGGAATCTGGACGCTGAACTCGTGTTCTTCATCGCGCTCGCCCCGCAGCACCGCGAAGCCTGTGTTGTTGTCGTTGGCGTAGGCAAGCAGCGGCCCCTGGATGCTAACCAGAGGCGGCGCCTGATAGTAGCGACCGTAGAAACCCCGCAGGACCCAGTTCATGCGAGGAATACGGAGGGCTCCGCCGAAGCGTGGGTCGGCATAGTTTTCAGTGACGCCTCCGTGAAACGAGGAAAGACGCACACCAGCCAGCAATGTGAGCCAGTCCGTGACGCGGTAACTGTCGGAGAACGAACCCTCGACATTGCCGCCGGAAGCACTATCCGTCTCATGGATGGTCGGCTCGCCGGAGCCGTCGTTGAAGAGCACGCCGAACAACGACGAATCATGCTGATAGAAGGAGTAGAAACCGGCGGCGAGATTGTTGCGTTTGATATCGCCGCGCACGCTGGCCTGCAAGCCAGCGTAGTTTGAGGTGCGATCAAATGTCGTTGACGCGGGAATGTCTGTCGGTTTCGAGTCGTAATTGGCCATGTTCCAGTGGTAGAAGGGCGCGATCTCAAAAATGGAAGTAGGCGATAGGGTATGCACCCAGTCGGCGATAAAGAATGCGTCCCGCTCGGTCTGCCCGTCGAGCAGGCCGCTCGAGTCATAGAGTTGACTTAGCCAGTCATTCGGGTTCGGGTCGATGGGAACCTGGAAGAAATCTTGGCGCAGTTGGCCGTTGAAGCGGAACTGGTTGGACGAATTCGGATTCACGAGAAACGAGCCGAAGCCGCTTTGCGAATTGGTGGCGTCGTGCACGACCGCGGCGATCGGCGTCTCCAGCCCATAGTTGGAGCGGGCCGCGGCGACGCTGGCATACCATGCCGTCTTTTGCGAGTGGTCGCCGGCCGAGAGCGCCGTTTCGCCGGTATAGAAGTTGCCGCCTGTGATGCGCAGCTCGGCATCGCGATTGCGCTCAAAGCCATTGCGGGGCGCGACGTTGAAGACGCCATAGGTGCGGTCGCCGATGTCGGCCGCATAACTTCCACGCTGGACTTCGATCTGATCGGTATCGGCTGGCGCGATCTGCGGGCCGACGTTGGCAGCGATGTTGGTGTTAGGAATGTTGACGCCATCGATCAACCAACTGGTCTGGTGGCCGCCGCGCATGTGGAGCATGTCGTGGCACATGTAGGCGCCGGGCACATAATCGGTGATTGCGGCAAACGATGTTGCGCGGTCTGCGCCTGGCGTCTCCTCGATCATCTCCCGGCTCACAAGCGTCGTTGGCGTAACGGAGTCCACCTGAGCCGTCGCGCCCTCAACCACAACGGATTCGGTGGCAGATGCGATGGGCAGTGCAATATGCACAACCGGATTGGTACCGGAGGCGATCTCGATCGTCTCAGTCACGGTTGCAAATCCAGTGGCGCCGACTTGCAGGCTGTAGATGCCGATGGGTACCTGGAGCAACTCGAATGCGCCATCCGAGTCTGAGGTGGCATTCAACGTAAAGGCGGAATCGGCGGCATGGAGCGTCACCGTTGCGTTGGCGATGGGCCGGTGCTGGGGATCGTGCACCACGCCGTGAACCGTGGCGAAGACAGTAGCGAACGCAGAAAGGGAAGTGGAAAGAACAAGGACCAGGACAAGGCGAGACAAGAAGCGCATGGGACGAACCTCCGGGGAATCTCCAGTGGCAGCGCTGGCGGTCCTGCGGCGCGATAGGGTGCGACGCCAACGGGAACCAGGCGCGTTGAGGGGATTCGTTGAAGGCAAAAACGACCCTGGAGAGTTATCTTCAAAAGGCTGAGGATGCTTGACGGCCTCGACCGCTCTGCAAAGGGCCTATTTTTTCTCTCAAAGGGGATCGCGCATTCAACGGAACTCTCAAACGAGGCTGGAGACCGGAGGACCGCGATTGGCGTGGGCGCCAAGTGCGCTGAGACGGGCTGCGGCTCGGAGGGCCGCGGGGGAGTGAGCGGTTTCATGCAAAACCGGAAGAGGTGCCGGGGACGCTATTAGAGCTTCAACCGGCCCTGTCGTCGCAAGCATGAAACCGGGGTAGCTGGAGCAGCGCGCGGGAGCGCTCATTTCTGGAGCGGAGCCGGAGATGGCGCGAGCGGCCTGAGAGGCCATTGCGTCAGACATTTCGCAATGATGCGCCCCGTGGCGGCGGCAGCAGGCCGGCAGTTGCGACTCTGCGTTGGCCGGCAGGATCGCCGCGAGCGGCCCCAGCCAGAACAACAGAATCAAAACTGTAGATAAGGTGCGCCGCATCGTGAACTCCAGGCGGATGAGAGGTTTATCGCGCTTGTTTCGCCGATCGGCAAAGTGCGCGACAACCGGTTCGCCCCATTGGTATCTTTTAGTTATCACAGCCAAGCCGGGCAATGCTTGACTTGCATCAATGTGTTGTTGACATGCATGGCCTGCTCTGGCTGGTCTTCAGCCTCCGCATGGTTCCTTTTGGATTGCCCGCCGGCTGATATGGATTCGCGCAATTGACACACTTTAGGACCTGGTAACGCAATCCAGTTGAGGATCGATTTGCGTTCAGTGATCCAAAAGGAGATTGCAGATGAGTTCAACTGAGTTTCCGGCTGCGGGCCCGGGCGCAGGGATCACTTCCCAGATCGAAATCAATCGCGCTCAACCGGTTGTCGTGCGCAACAGCAGAGTTCTAATTGGGGCGACTCTGATCATGAGTCTCTTTGCCGCTTTTATCGCGGTGTGCCTGATGCTTCTTGCCATGTCGTACCTTTTTCCTCTAAGTGACTTGACTCTCGACAGAGCGCGGGGTGGCACTTTATGGGTGCTATACGCATTCGCATCGGGTTGTGCGTGTCCATGGCTTTGGGGCCTGGGTCGAGCCATGGTGGGCTACCGGGTCAAGCTGAATAGCCTGGGCGTGGAGTTCAACCTGGGGACGAAGAAGAAGCCCTCGAATCTGTTTCTCGGATGGGACCAAATCTCCGCGATCAAGCGCAAACGCGTTGGCAACGCACAACAATACTCCGTGTATGGAGCGGATGGGAGCGACGCCGTGTTCTCGTCCTACACGTTCTTTCGTCCCAAAAAGGTCGCTCGCCTGATTGCCGCCCGCACCGGACTGGAGATTCAAAAAGGCTGATCGGCGCGGGCATTGCCGCGCATCCGTATGTCCGCCTGGATCGGCCTATTGGGAGCTAGAGTTTTTTCGGGAATTGTGCAGACCGGAATTCTGTGGGTATCCCACCCATTCCCCAGAAAAACGCGGAATGGATGGGGCACGGAAGTTTACGGTAAATCCAAAATTGCTTTAATCCACGGGGGGCGAATGGACAGGTCAGAAGGTGATGCGGCCGGAGAGTTCGAGGCTGCGCGGGCCGGCGCCCTCGGCGGTCTGTAGCGCGGTGATGCTTCCGAAGCCGCTTGAATCAACCTGCATATTCGGCGGCTCGTAGTTGCGATGGTTAAACAGATTGGCCGCCTCGACACCCAGTTGCAGCTTCGACTTTTCTGCGAGCGAAACCATCTTCATCAGCGAAAGCGAGAAGTTGACCGTGCCGGGGCCGATGACGCTGCCCACACCTGCAGTGCCGAAGTAGCCGCGATTTGCGGCAGGGACGGAGAAAGCCGAACCGGCAGGATCACTGAATGGGGAATCGAGCCACTCGCTGGTCGTACGGTTTGCGGGATAGATTTTCTTGCCGGTCAAAAGATCGGCGCGGGTCTGGCCCACGGTGGTGAGGATATTGGTTCCCGCCGGGTCGCTGGTGTCCTCGTAGGGAGTCAGGAACGGCCCACTCTGAACAATGGTGACTCCGGCCAGTTGCCATCCGCCAGCCAGGACGTTGTTGAGCGCGCCCTTCGCCAGCCAGCGTTGCCCGTGGCCAAAGGGCAGGTCGTAAAGATAGTTCGCCAGAAAGCGGTGCCTGCGATCGTAGATCACATTGCCGTAGTCCAGGGTGGGATGAAAGCGATCGGTGAGGAAGCTGCCGCCGGCAACCGCGAAGGCGCTGGGCGTGGCTCCGCCGTCATTGGAAAGGTCGCGCGTGAAGCTATAGCTTGCGTCGAAGGTGAGTCCTTTGCCACTGCGGCGAGAGAGTTCGACAGTGCCGCTCGAGTAATTACTGAGTGCGGCGTTCATAACACTTTGAATTACGGCCCAGGAGGGAAAGGGACGGCTGCTGCCGGCCTGCGCGTAGCCGACAGTATTGGCCGGCACCTGGTTGAGGTCCTCCATCGCTTCAAGATCCTGGCCGTGGCTGCCCGTGTAGGAGACTCGCACTCCGATGCTCTGACCCAGGTCTTGCTCCAGGGTCAGGTTCCACTGTTGCACGGTCGGGTCCTTGTAGTGGACAGGAAAGGCGTAGTCGAAGTTGGCTGTTCCACTGGCGCTGTCGGCAGTGGAGTTGATGGGATTGACGAAGGTGAGTAACGGAGTCACAGTGTCGCCTTGCTGGGGCTGGTTATAAGTGGCCAGATAACTTGCGTGGACTGCCCATCCTGCGACCAGCGAGAAACCGAGCGGCGTCTCAATGAAGCGTCCCCAGCCGCCTCGCACGACCGTTTTGTCGTTGCCAAAAGGCCGCCAGGCAAAGCCGAGGCGCGGGCCCCAATCGGTGCGATCGGTGTAACGCAAGGAAGCAGGAATTCCTGCCTGATCCGCTGTCAAGATCGGTGTCGGTGAAATCGCTGCGGCAAAATCCTCGGATTTATTGGCCAAAGCCTGTGCGTTGGGCACAACGACGGCGCCCAGCACGGTCGAGCCGTCGGTTCCTGGGCCGTCGTAGTTCGGCTGGAAGACCGCAGTGTTTGAGTGAATCTCGCGGATGGGCGGGTGCAGTTCGTATCGCAGGCCGATATTCAAGGTCAGATTAGAGGAAATCTTCCAGTCGTCCTGCGCAAACATGGCGTAAGAGTAGCCGAGACCATCCATGGTTGGCTGATTTGTCGAGCTGAATTCGGTGTAATCCGGATAGCCCAGCAGGAAAGCGGTGTAAGGGTCGGAGATTGTCTGGCCCACATAGGACGAGCCGTTGAAGACGTACCAGCCGGAGCGGTAGTTCCCGTAGACGTTGTCGTCGTGGTCGCTGATGCGTTTGAAGTCCGCTCCGAATTTGAAGGAGTGGCGACCGTGCGTCCATGTCACGTTGTCCAGGGCCTGAATGATCTGGCCGCGTTGCATACCGGGATTGCCCGCGCCGGTGGACATGAATCCGTTACCGATGAGCACCTGTGGAGCCTCAGACCAGCTCAGATCCGGCTGCGGCACGCTGAGTCCGGTTTGCGTCAGCAGAGACGTGGTGGAGTAACCCTGTGTCTCCGAGGTGTGCTGTGCGTTAAAGCCGCCGCGAAACTCGTTTAGCAGCTTGGGCGAGAAGATGTAGTTGTGTGCGAAGGTCATGCCCTCGTCGATCTCGGGCGTGTTGTAACCGCCTTGCAGCGGGCTGCCGGCCTCGGCGCAGTAGGTGTATGTGCAAGCGGCCGAGGGAGCGGTAATGATCTGGCGATTCTTGTAAGAGAAGCGGGCAAAGACCGATTGCTTTGTCGAGAGAGTCTGGTCCAATCGTACATCGCCTTGATTGGAAGAGATGGGCGCGGGAAAATTGATCTGATAGTTGTTTGCAAAGGAGTTGGCATCGCCGTAGTTTGGCGCGGGCATCAGGTACTGGAGCAGATTGGCGGAGATCGCGCTGACCGGGACTGCCGAAGTGTCGGCGACCTGCGAACCATCGGGGTTGTAGACTTGATAGCCGCCTGTGGGACAATTTGCCGTCGGAGTCCCGGTCGAGGTGGGCGTCGAACCCTCGCAGTAGCTTTGATAGAGATAATCCGTGATGTTTCCGCTGCGCATATCCATCGATGGCACGCTGAGCAGCATGGGCGTCTCGCGCGGCAGGCGCAGGCCCTCAAAGCTGATGAAGAAAAACGTCTTGTCGCGGCCGTTATAGAGAAGCGGAATACTGAGCGGCCCGCCCAGGGTGCCGCCGAAATCGTTCATGATGATCTTGGGCTTCTCCAGTGCAAAGGAATCGTTCGAGTTCATAAACGTGTTCTCGTGATTTTCGAAGACCCCGCCATGATATTGGTTTGATCCGGCCTTGGAGACGGTGGTGATGTCGGCCACGCCGCTGAATTCGGCATTGTTGTTCGACTCGCTGACGCGAATCTCCTCGATCGAATTGAAGCTGGGGAACATCTCGTTGACCGGGCCCGAGTATTCCACGCCTACGCTCGAGATGCCGTCGATTGTGACGCTGAGCAACGCCGCAGTGGTGCCTGAGACGTCGAGATTGCCGCTATCGTCGGTCTGCACCCCGGCCTCGGTAGTCAGCGTGGAGATAGGGCTGGTGGAACCGGTTGAGCGCGAGTAGATGGCTACCGGAAGCTCGACCAGTTCGTCGCCGACCTTGGTTTCGGCAACGTTGGAAACATCTGTGGTAATGACCGGCGCAGCGGTATCGAGCACAACCACGGTCTGGGACTCGGCGCCGGGTTTCAGCACCGCATCCAGGCGGCGAGTCTCCCGCGCGGTCAGCGTAATCTCAGACAGCGATTCCTTCTCGAAGCCCGGCGCAGTAAATGTGAGCACATAGGTTCCCACCTCGATGTTCTTGAAGGCGTAACTTCCACTTTCGTCGCTGGCGGCGGACTGCCTGGCTGAGGTACCGGTGTTGACCAGCGTCACCTTCGCGCCTGGAATCAGGGCTCCGCTGGAGTCGCGCACCGTGCCAAGAATTGCGCCGAAAGTCGATTGCGCCGGCAAGCGGCCAGCCGCCAGCGTCAACAAACTAAGGACAAAAAGCCGCAAGCCGGCTGAGCGAAACAAGCAAAAACGTAAAGAAGAGATATGCATGATTTTACCTTTCAAGAAGATCGACAGTTGGGGACGCTCCCTCTCCATTTTCTGGATTGATTTCTATTCAAATGTATCGCCTGGAGACGCTCAGCTGGCAGCTTTTTTTGAGGTTTTTTTTGCTGAATGCCCGTCTGCCCGAGACGGGGGCGCGGCGCAGACATTACATGATCACCGTGCCTCGCCGTCTGCAGGCGATCGCGCGGTCCGGCACGTTCTTCCCAACAGGAAAGTACTGGATCGGATGCGCCTCAGAGTTGCGCCCACCTTACTTGGACGGCAAGCACCGGAACCTTCACGGCTACCGGCGGCAATCTCACCTCCGGAACGATCTTTGCGGTCCGCGGCGATTTCACAGTGCTCGTGCGATGTGCTCCGGGGCTTCGATGGCAAAAGCTCACACATCAAGAGCGTATACCGGCGCAACAAGCGCATCACAGAGCAGCGCGATTTTCGTCGCGAAATATGCAACCCATTATTGAGGGGGAGATTTAAACCAGAATCTCGGTCTCACACTTCGACAGATGAGAAAGATGGCCCGCAACTCCATTGATCTTGAGCAAAGACCATCGGTGGCCTAAGCGACGATGCTGTCGGTGTGGATTAGCTCCATCCGCGTTCTCCTTTCAAGGGTGACCGTGGACTGGGAATTCCGTCACTTGCAACGAAAACAATCTCAATTCAAGGAAGACCTGCTCATGAACAGGACCCGATTCGCAATACCGGTGGCTGTTACAGGCTTACTGATTCTTGTGAGTGCTCTGCCGAGGCTGGCGTGCGCTCAGAACCTTCCGTCCGGCGCAGTTCAGACTCCGCACGCGACTTCAGCAGGGACTCAACACCATGCCGACTCTGTTCCAGCGGACGATTTTGCGGACTTGAACTACACCGATGAACAGAAGGCCCAAATCGAAGAGATTCATCGGGACACAGAGGCGCATAAGTCTGCCGTGGTGAACGACCAGAAGCTCAACGAGGACCAAAAGAACGCCATGCTGGTGGGCTACTCCCGCATCGAATATGGCCGAATGCTCAATGTGCTCTCGCCCGCGCAACAGAAAAAAGTCCGCCAGAGAATTGCTGCCCGTAAACTGGCAGACCAGTCCGCGCGAAATAAGCAGCGCCCGCAAAACTAAGACTAGAGGGCAATGCGCCTCGAAGTCGCGCATAATTCGGATCCCATAGAGCATGAAGCAAAAGGCGCGTCTTCAGCGGTCGCATGGCTGGGCTGATTCGGGTTTCATTGACGGTTTAGCCCTGACCGAAAGCCAGCTGCTGTGGGGCGCAGGATATCGCCAAGAACCCGACGCAACTCGATCCAAGGCGGACCCCCGCCCGGCGGCTAGCGCGTCACTTCCTTGCCTGCAACAAAGACGCGCGGCCTCGTGGGCGCAGCAATGAAGTATGCAAGTTCCCGATAGTCAGTGAACTCATGGATGAGAAGATCGGCTTCCTTGCCAACTTCCAGTGAACCCGCACGCTCGCCCAGGCCGAGGCTGTACGCTCCATTGATGGTTGCAGCCATCAGCGCCTCAGCGGGAGTGAGATGCATCATTAGACAGGCCAGCGACTGGATGAACGGCATCGACGCTACCGGGGACGATCCTGGATTGAAATCCGTAGCCAACACGATCGCAAGACCCAGTTCGATCATTTTGCGCGCCGGAGGGTATTGATCGCGCCCCAATGCAAAGACAGAGCCGGGCAGCAGCACCGGTTGCACACCGGCCTTCTGAAGCAGGCAAAGCGTTTCGTCGGTCACGGCCTCCAGATGGTCGGCGGTTGCCGCCCCGAGATCCGCTGCCAGCGCCGCTCCGGTTCCGGGCCGGAACTGCTCGGCGTGGACACGCAACCGCATCCCGTGGCGGCGAGCTGCCGTGAGCACTCGGCAGGATTCATCCACGGTCAACGCGTGTTCGTCGCAAAAGGCATCGCAGAAGGTCGCCAGTTTTTCCGCGCAGACTTCGGGAATCAGCTCTTCCTCAATCCAGCGGAGGTATTCTTCGCGGCGGCCGTCAAACTCCGGTGGAACCATGTGCGCTGCAAGCAGTGTCGAGACAATGCGCGGTGGACCCTCTGCATTGAGTCGCGCCAATACACGCAGCATGCGCAATTCCGTCTCACGCTCCAGCCCATAACCTGATTTCGCCTCGATGGTCGTCGTACCGGAGCGAAGCATCCAGTCGCAGTGACGCCGCGCCCCGGCCAGTAACTCCTCTTCGCTGGCTGCACGCGTCAGCCTCACCGTGCGCCGAATACCACCGCCTTGCGCGGCGATTTGCTGATAGGTGGCCCCGGCGATGCGCTGCTCGAACTCGTCGGCGCGATTGCCGGCAAAGACAAGATGTGTATGCGCATCGACGAATCCCGGCGTGACGCAACGGCCTTCGGCGTCGATGAGCACTGCGTGCGGCGGAATTCTGCTTCGAATCTCGGAGTAGGGAGCAGCCTCAGCGATCCGTCCTTTTTCAATCAGCAGCGCCGCGTCGCGCACGAGTCCCAACTCGCGCAGCTCAGCGCCGACACGCGGATGCGCAGGCCCGGCGAGAGTTACAAGCTGCCCGATATTGACGATGGCTGAAAACATGAAGGCGTTAGTGGGTCGATTGAATTCAATGTTGGGAAGCCAAGTGAATCTCCGGCACCGTACTGACTCGGAATCCATCAACGGACAGCTCATCGGGAAGGCTAAATACGGACGGACGCTTTGGATCGTATCGCAATGTGATTTTAGCGGCGACCCACTCTTTCATTACCGTACTTGCGCAGTCTTCAGGGACCCGAAGGCCAAATCGGCCGGAGTGGTGCTCGGAATCGACTACATAGGAGAAGGCAAAAAACGGAAGCTTTTCCCTCAGATGGCCAACACGTTCAACAAATTCCATCTCCGCAGACTCAATTATTGCCTCAATCTCAGGCCAATCGGCAGCATCTTTCATTCGCCATTTGAACAAATAAAGACGGCCGAAGCGATAAAGCAAAGCGGCCAGCACAACAACCAGTGACACAACTTTTATGACCATTCTTCATTCTCCTTCCGCCATGGGAATGTGGATGCAGCGTTCGCACGCAGTCTGTTGCGCCAACTCATAGCCGGCGTCGGCGTGACGAACGACTCCAAGGCCGGGATCGTTGTTCAGCACGCGCGCAATCTTTCGCGCGGCGATCTCTGTGCCATCGGCCACAGTCACCTGTCCGGCGTGCAGCGAATAGCCCATCCCCACACCACCGCCGTGATGGAAGCTCACCCATGTCGCGCCTGAGGCGGTATTGAGCAGCGCGTTCAGAATCGGCCAATCGGCAACCGCATCCGATCCGTCGAGCATCTTCTCCGTCTCGCGATAGGGGCTGGCAACGGAGCCGGTATCAAGGTGGTCGCGGCCAATCGCAATCGGCGCGGAGATCTCGCCTTTGCGCACCAGTTCATTGATGGCCAGACCCATGCGCGCGCGTTCGCCATAGCCCAGCCAGCAGATGCGCGAGGGAAGCCCCTGGAATGCAAACCGGCCTCGCGCCAGACGCAGCCACCGCGTCAGAATCTGATTGTCCGGAAAGAGCTCAAGCGCTAATTCGTCGGTGCGCTCGATGTCCTTCGGATCGCCCGAGAGCGCCACCCACCTGAACGGCCCCGTGCCCGTGCAAAAGAGCGGGCGAATATACTCCGGTACAAAGCCTGGAATCAGAAAGGCGTCTGTGCAGCCGGCGTCGAAGGCAAAGCGCCGAATGTTGTTGCCGTAGTCGAAGGCCACTGCACCGGCACGCTGCAAGGCAAGCATCGCATTCACATGAACGACCATCGTCGCCGTCGAGCGGCGCACATACTCCTCGGGATCGCGCCTGCGCAACTCCGCCGCCCCGCTGAGCGTGAGCCCATGAGGGACGTATCCGTTCAGGGGATCGTGCGCGCTGGTCTGATCGGTCACTATGTCAACTTGAACGCCGCGCCTCACAATCTCCGGCAGCACGTCGCCACAGTTTCCAACCAGGCCTACCGACAGAGCGCACCCTTCGCGCCTCGCCGCTTCGCACAACCGCAGGGCCTCGTCAAGATCCTCGGTGAGCATGTCGCAATAGCGCGTTTCAACGCGGCGTTCGATCCGGCTGCGGTCTATGTCGATAGCCAGCACCACACCGCCGTTGAGCGTGACCGAGAGCGGTTGCGCGCCTCCCATGCCGCCGACGCCGCCGGTTACCACGAACTTGCCCTTCAGACTCCCGCCAAAGTGCCGCTCCGCCAGCGCAGCAAAGGTCTGGAAGGTCCCCTGCAAGATCCCTTGCGTGCCGATGTATATCCAGCTCCCCGCCGTCATCTGCCCGTACATCATCAGGCCCTTGCGGTCGAGTTCGTTGAAGTGCTCCCAGTTGGCCCATTTGCCCACCAGATTGGAGTTCGCAATGATCACTCGCGGCGCCATTTCATGCGTGGGAAAGACGGCCACCGGCTTGCCCGACTGCACCAGCAGCGTGTCTTCGTTTCCCAGGTTTTCCAACTCGCGAACGATGGCGTGGAAGCACTCCCAGTTGCGCGCAGCCTTGCCGATGCCGCCATAGACCACCAGATCCGCGGGCCTCTCGGCCACCTCCGGATCGAGATTGTTCATCAGGCAGCGCAACGCCGCCTCCTGCTGCCAGCCCTTGCAGCTCAACTGGCTGCCGCGCGGCGCGCGGATCGTTGGCGCTATAGTCGTTGTCATAAGTCTCTCCCGGCGGGAAAAGCACTGCTTAGCCCGAGCGCTCTTCGACGAAGCCGACATTCAGGATTCTACCTGCATGTACTCGCTGGGTGCCCCATCCTTTCCGCAGCCTCACCGCGGAAAGGGTGGGAGACCACGAACCCACCGGCTGCCCGCCTACCTGCTGACTTGCTGACTTCCGCCGCCTATCATTATCCTTCTTTCGTGCCCAACACTCTTGTTGAATGCGTTCCCAATTTCTCCGAGGGCCGCGACCCGGCCAAGGTCGATGCCATCGTTGAAGCCATGCGGATTCCCGGCGTGTACCTGCTGGACCGCGAAATGGACTCCGACCACAACCGCTGCGTGATCACGCTCGTGGGCGATCAGGAGGCCATTCAGGAGGCCGCGATTCGCGGCGTAGAAAAGGCTGCCGAACTGATCGACCTCACACAGCATCAAGGCGCGCACCCGCGCATGGGAGCGGCCGATGTGGTCCCATTTATCCCCATCGACGGCGTCACGATCGAGGATTGCGTGGCCATGGCTCGCCACGTCGGCGCCGAGATTGCTCGGCGTTTCCAGATTCCGGTCTATCTTTACGAGGCCGCCGCGACCGCACCCGAACGGCAGAATCTGGAAAACATCCGCCGCGGCCAGTTTGAGGGAATTCGCGACGAGATCGCCACCAATCCCGCTCGCAAGCCTGATTTTGGCGAGCCGCGCGTGCATCCAACGGCTGGAGCCACCGTGGTGGGTGCGCGCAAGCCTTTAATCGCATACAACATCTTTCTCAACACGGCCGACGTCGCCATCGCAAAGAAGATTGCCAAAGCTGTACGCTTTTCCAGCGGCGGGCTTCGTTTCGTCAAGGGGGCGGGCTTCCTGGTGCGCGGAATGGCTCAGGTTTCGATGAATTTGACCGATTTTGAACAAACAGCCATCCATCGCGTCTTCGAGTTCGTAAAGCGTGAAGCGCGACGTTACGGTGTCGTTCCGGTTTCGAGCGAAATTGTCGGGCTGATTCCGAAGCTGGCGCTGGAGCAGGCCGCCGAGTGGTTTCTGCAGGTGGAGAACTTCGATTCTTCGCTCATCCTTGAGAACCGACTCGCCGCGGTGATGAGCGGCAAGACCGCAGTGGGCGGTTTGCGAGCTGGAATAGAACCATTCATCGAGCAACTGGCCGCTCCGACAGCAACTCCCGGCGGAGGCAGCGCCGCCGCTGCAAGCGCAGCCATGGCCGCGGGCCTGGCCGGCATGGTCGCGTCGATGTCGCGTGGCAAGAAGGCTTATCTGCAATATGAATCCCAACTGAGCGAGGCGATCGCCCGGCTAGCTCAGTTGCGCGAGGAGTTGAAGGCGGCTATCGACGCCGACGCCGAATCTTACAACGCGGTCATGAAGGCTTACAAGGCTGCGAAAGAGTCGTCCGATGCCGGGCAGGTCATTGCGAAGGCGCTGCAGCAAGCGACGAGTGTACCTTTGCACGTGGCCGAATGCGCGACGGAGGTGGAACGGATCGCGACGAGCTTGAGGCCGATCACCAGCCCCAACATGAGCTCGGATTTGACTACCGCCATCGCCCTGGCGAGAGCAGCCGTCGAAGGAGCCCTCGCGAACGTTGAGATCAACCTCGGGTCGCTTCAACCAGGTACGCCTGAGGATGAAGCGTTTGTGAACGAGGCACGGCGACGCGCGGCTGCGCTGAAATCAATTTGAATTTCCGATTACATTGGAGCATTTTTGCGAATTGTGTAGACCGAAGTTTTGTGGGTTTCCCACCCATTCCGCAGAAGGTCGCGGAATGGATGGGGCACGGAAGTCTACAGTAAATCCGAAAATGCACTAACGAAAATCATGCGAGGCGGTGGATGCCTCAGTGAGTTCAAGCGGAGCAATGCGCTGTGCTTTTACGTGGACGACACCGTCGTTGTTCTGAATGCTGCCGGCGATGAGCAGAAAGCGGTGGCGCGTAACCACCAGGCGGTCGCGTTCGAATAGATCCGGCGTAATGATGACGTTCGCTATGCCGGTCTCGTCTTCGAGGGAGAGAAAGACGAAGCCCTTGGCGGTTCCCGGACGCTGGCGCGCGATGACGCATCCGGCGACCCGCACCGGCGCATTGCTTGTCAAATGCGGTAACTCGGCAGCGGCGACTATACCTTCAGAACGCAACATTGTGCGATGGTAGGCCATTGGGTGCGGGCCGGTGGTCAGGCCTGCGCCAGAGAAGTCGGCGACGAGGCGTTCCTCGGTTGTCATCGCAGCAAGCGGCGAGTTGATCTTTCGCGAAGAGGCAATTCCACGCAGCAAGGGACCGGTCGCACACGCTGCTTCCTCCACCTGCCAAAGCGCATCGCGGCGGTGCTCCACATCTCCCAGCGTGTTCAATGCGCCGATGCGCGCCAACTGAACCAGCTCTCTGCGATTGAGCGAAGTCACGCGCAGCGATAGATCGTCAACAGAAGTAAATGGTCCATTGGCGTCGCGCGACGCAACCAGCGCATCGATTGCAGCCTTGCGCAGGCCGCGCGCATAATTCAGTCCGATGCGCAACGAGAGCGATCCGTCGCTTTCGCGCTCAAGCGAACAGACTTCAATTGAACGCTGCACATCGATCGGCCTCACGCGCAGGCCGTGCCGCTGCGCATCTTTGATCAGCACGGCGGGCGCATAGAAGCCCATCGGCTGATTGTTGAGCAGCCCGCAAGTGAAGGCGGCGAGATAATGCACCTTCAAAAAGGCCGAGGCGTAGGCGATCAGTGCGAAGCTCGCGGCATGTGATTCGGGAAATCCGTACATGGCGAAGGACGAGATGCTGTGGACGATATTGTCTTGCGCCTCGGGACCGATTCCGTTGCGTGTCATGCCGGCGCGCAGGCGACCCTCAAGATTCTTCATGCGCTGCATTGAACGGCGCATGCCGACGGCGCGGCGCAACTCGTCTGCCTCGGAGCCGCTGAAGTCGGCGACGGCCATGGCCATGCGCAATAGCTGCTCCTGAAAGAGCGGAACGCCGAGCGTGCGTTTCAGCACCGGCTCCAGCGACGGATGCGGATAGCTGACTTCTTCTTTCCCCTGGCGGCGGCGCATATACGGATGCATCATCTTGCCAACGATTGGACCGGGACGAATGATAGCGACTTGAACAACGAGATCGTAGAAGCGCGTGGGGGCGTTGTGAGGAATCGACGCCATCTGTGCGCGGCTCTCCACTTGAAACATGCCCACGGTATCGGCCTTGCACAGAGTTTCATAGACGAGTGGATCTTCGGGCAGTGCAGCAAGATCGACCTCTTTAGCGTAATGTCGCGGGATGAGTTCGATGCAGTCCTTGAGTACGGCCATCATACCAAGACCAAGCAGATCGACTTTGATCAGGCCGAGGTCGGCGCAATCTTCTTTATCCCATTGAATGACAGTGCGGCCGGGCATCGACGCTCGCTCGATGGGCACGACCTGATTGAGCAGGCCAGCGCAGATTACCATGCCGCCCGAATGCTGGCCAAGATGACGCGGCAAGTTCTGCATGCGCAGGCAAAGGTCGAGATAATGCGCCATGCGCGGGTGGCGAATGTCGAAACCTGCCTGGGCGAAGTGACGGGCCAACGTGTCGTTTTCGCCTTGCCACTCCCAGTGGCCCATCAGGCTGGCGAGGCGCGCGGTCTGCTCCGGGTTGAAGCCCAATGCCTTGCCGACCTCGCGCGATGCGGAGCGGCCCCGATAGCTGACGACGTTAGCCGTCATCGCTGCTCCCAGCGCGCCATAGCGCTCATAGACGTATTGGATGACCTGCTCGCGTTCGTCGCCCGAGGGAAGATCGAGATCGATGTCCGGCCACTCGTTGCGGCTCTCGTTGAGAAATCGCTCGAAGAGCAGTTCCATGCCGACCGGATCGACTGCGGTGATTTCAAGCGCATAGCAGACAGCGGAGTTGGCCGCCGAGCCGCGCCCCTGGACGAGAAAACCCTGGCGCTGGCAATAGCGAATCATGTCCCAGACGATGAGAAAGTAGCCGGCAAAACCGAGCCTTGCGATCAGGTCCAGCTCGCGGCGGACCTGGATGTGCGCCTTCTCCAGCAGATGCCGCTTCAATGAAACACCGTAGCGCTTGCGAACGCCCTCCTCGACGCGAGCGGCAAGAAAGCTGTCCATCGTTTCACCCACGGGAACGGGATAATGCGGAAACTCGTAGCCAAGGTTGTCGAGGGTGAATTCGAGCCTGTCGCTAACGATCCGCGTGTTGGCGAGGGCCTCGGGCAGGTCGCGAAACAGGGCCCCCATCTGACGGAAATTGCGCAGAGTGCGTGCATCGTTGACGCTCAGCAGGCGGCCCGCCTGGTCGAGCGGCACATGACGGCGAATTGCGGTGAGCACGTCGAGAATCTCACGATCTCGCTCCGTCGCCGCACGCACTCCGTTGGTTGCAACAATCGGCAAGTGCAACGCCGAGGCGAGCGAGACGAGAGACTGAGTGCGCGCTTCCTCATCGCGTTGCCGATGGCGCTGCAACTCGACATAGAGATTGCCTGGGCCGTAGATGGAAACCAGACGGCCAGCAACTTTGTGTGCCTGTTGATCTCCTCCATAACTTAGCGCGGAAGCCAGCGGGCCTTCGTCGCCGCCGGTGAGGCAGATCAGCCCAGACGAAAGCTCTTCGAGATCGTCGAGTGTGGCTGCGCCTTCCGCCTTCGTCGCCTCGCGCATTTTGAAACGAGTTATAAGTTGGCAGAGGTTCTTGTACCCGGTCTGCGAGGCGCAGAGCAGCGTAATGCGCGCGGGTTCCTCGGGGCATTGATGGGGAAGCCACGCGGCGGGCTGCAAACGGCAGCCAAAGTCCGCGACGGCAATCTCGGCGCCGATGTGTGCTCGAATGCCGCATCGACTGCCTGCCGTGTGAAAACGCGCCGCGCCGTAAATGCCGTTTCTGTCGGCTAGAGCAATCGCGGGCATTCCGATCTCTGCCGCGCGTTCGATCAACGCATCGGGTTGCGAGGCGGCGGCGAGAAAGCTGAAAGCGCTCGACGCGTGTAGCTCGACGTATTCCGCATCCTCAGTCAAAAAATGCCTCCAATTGCCACGAATCGCGCAGCCGGTCGCGCACGAGAAGGCAACTCAGAGCCACGCCGTTGCGATCCGCGGCCAGCACATCCCATTCCTCCGCGTCCCATGCGCCCAGAGACCACCAGCATCCGCTCGATCGCCACGGGCCATAGGCAGCCGCAATGGAATAGAGCTCACCGCCATCCCTGAATGTTGTTGGTTTGTCATCGCGCAACGTCACTTGTATCTGCCGTGGCGGACGCACACGGCGCAAGGCGATGCGCGCAGCATGAGGAGCCAACCTGCCGTCTGGCTGCTCTGCATGAAATGCTTCCATGCGATAACTGTGCGGGCGGTGGGTATCCTCAAGCAGCGGCGAACCGACGCGGTCGTGGCCGACAATGGCTCGTATGCGCGCAAGCGTGACGTCGAGATGCGAAGGCTCGGGCGTTTGCGGCGCAAAGAGGCCAAGCTGCACCTTGCTGATTTGGCCGGAGCCAGCCTCGATGGTCAACGACCGAACAGCAGCCTGCGGAGGATGCGCGGCCGCTTCCAGTTGCAGCAGCTTCAAGAGAAACTTGCGGTCGGAAGACGGAATCGCAGGATGCAGTGCGACACGGTGCGTCTTGCTGCCTTCAAGACGCATCTCGACAGAGATTGAAGCCACGGCGAGCGAACGCGCGGATGCACGAGCGACCAGTGAGTCAATCATGCGAGCAGCGACAAAGAGTAACGAATCGATCTCCTCGACCGGCGACTCGAATTCACAGAACTCGCTTAACTCCAGCGCCTGCTCGATCGGTTGGAAGCTGTGCGCCGCCGTGCCGATGGCCAGTGCGCGCCATCGACTCGCCGCAGGGCCGAAGCGCGTCACGAGTTCAACCTCAGGCAGCGCTGCCAACTGGCCAAGCGTGCGAATGCCCCACATCGCAAAGGTCTCCGACTGGTCCGCGTCAAGATCGAGCAGCGCCAGCGGCAATTTTCCAAGAGTTCGTGCTTCTTCGCCTGCCGCTACGATGCTGATTCCGGGCGTAGCAACAGCCTTGATGCGAGCCGCATGAAAGTTCTCACCGACGGCGATCGAGATGCGAAAACCAGCTCCGCCAGCGGCGCGGCGCAGTTGCGCCGCCAACGCATCGGCCGGCCCGAATAGCCGCTCAGAACCGGCTACATCGAGCACAAATGCGCAAGCTGTTCCGAGACTCACCTCCTCGATGCGCGGAGAAAACTGCGCGGCACACTCCTCTAAGACCGCACGCGCTGACGCTTCTTCGGCCTTTGAACGCACAATCAGTTGCAGCCCGGCGATTGCCTCGGCTTCCAGGCGCGTCATGCCGCGCGCTGCGCCGAGTTGAACCGCATGACGATTGAGTGAGCAAATAGTCTGCTGCAAAGCAGGGCCGTCCATCACAGCAACCGGCTGCGCGCGCAACTCCGGGCGCAGACGAAGCAAAGCCTGCGCGGGAAACTCCGCCGCGTGAATCGAGAGATACAGTTCGCGGCTCATGCGCTTCGCTCCATCGCCCACTGCGTGTTTGCTGTCCATGTTGAGGCAGGCGGTTTGCGCGCGTTGATCATCTGCGGTTGAAAGCGCTGGCGTCTGCGGCTGATCGCAAACGCACCTCCATCGAGCACGGTACCGCCCAGCGACTCGAGGCGCATCGGCTCAGTGTTCAGCACCACCGCGGCGCTCGACTGCGCATACGAGGCCTGCCCCAGCACGAGCAAGGAAGTGCGCGTGCGGTCGGCGGCCTGGCGAAATCGAAACCATGTGGCCAGCGGAATACGCATCGCCTGCGCTGGATCGATCCCGGCCAGATCCAGCACAATGGCCGCAAAGCCGCCCGTCTGCATCAGCAGGTCGGTCGATCGCACAGCTTGTTCCAGCCGTGTCCAGTTTTTTTCGTGCTTCGCATTGCAACCGCAGCGCACCCAGAGCAGTTGCCCGAGTTCTACGCCGCTGGCCGCGGCCGACTCCGGATCAAAAGCGTCATCGGCATCCACCCAGGCGCAAACCCGCTCCTCGGCTGTTCTGGCCGCGACAAAAGCCAGCGCCAGACTGGTTCGTCCCGAGCAAGATGGCCCCGCAATTTCGCTGATCGCGGCTACCGGAAATCCCCCGTCGAGCAGTTTGTCCACGGCCGCAATCCCGGTCGCCGTCACCTCGCGGATCGTGCGCGGTGCAGGCGTAAGCGCGGCGGGAAAGCGGCCTTCGAGAGTTTGTTCGATCTTGAGCCGGAGGGCGGAAGCGGTGACCATCGTCTTCGCCTTATATTCGCCCACATTCCCTCGTTTGTCAATTCCTCTGGTGACTCAGCCCGGCTATCCTGAGCCATTACGCGGCCATCAAGGAAATGAGAACCACCCTCGTCTAGGCTCAAATACTTGTCTGAATCGATCCGAGCATGGGAAGACGCATTGGCTCAATGAGACCGAGATATTCCATTCCTGCTAATTCTCAACGGTAGATATTTGTATGGATCATGGACGACCTCAAACAGATCGGCGAAGCTGCTTCCAGCCTGAAACTCGAAGGAGGCCGCCTTGCTGAAACCGTGTTGAAGATGACCGGACTCTGAGAGTAGCCGCCAAGGCACCGATTCCCTGCATGCGACATCGTGGTAGGCAGCAAGACTGGGTCTCGGGAAGACACGGAGTATGCTGTCGATAGGGAAGCGAAGATGAAAACATCTGGCTGGCATGCAGCCGACGGCAAAAAACGAAAGCGCCGTGCGTCGATGTTGCGGCGATTAGCTGCGCATAGAAGAGATCTAGCGCTTGTGATCAGCGCCATGGGTTGGCTCTTGCTGGCATGGCTGGCCATCGACCTGCTTCCCTTCCGGCTCTACCGGAAGATGATGCGTCCCCCTGTGCATCAACCAGAGATCAGCGCGGACGGAGCACCGGCACTTATCAAGCGGGTGGCTTGGGCGGTGATAGCCGTTGCCAACCGGGTGCCGTGGCGCTCGGTGTGCTTTCATCGAGGACTCGCCGCTCAACGGATGCTATGCCGCGCCGGCATTCACGCGGAGTTGCATTACGGCGTGGCGAAATCGACTGACAAAGAATTTGAGGCCCATGTCTGGGTTACGGCAAATGGACAGACGGTTGTGGGCGGAGAAACGCAGGATCGCTTCACCGTGCTGGGCATCTTTTCCGGACAAGATTCTTCGGCTCAGTGCGCGGATTCTCGCGCAAATGGAAGATTCACGCCGCTATAATTGCGCTACGCTCGCGCGTCTGGAGCGGATGAGCCTTGCCGCAGCGAAGCGAACAGGCTGCCATCTTCGATGCACCGAGCGAAGCGGCCGAAGCTCACGCCACGCAGCAGTTTGTTCTGATAGGCAAAGCGGACGGCGTCGTTCGGCCAATCGCCGCTGGGCCATTCGTCCACCAGTTTACTCAGTGCAGGCATGTCGATGAATCTGTTCACGAGGTCGCTCGATCTCATGCGTTCGACCTCGGCTGCGATCTCCGCTCGATTGTCTGCCATTAGTGTCGCCGCATCCGCCGCTTGCAGGCCGACGCGGCGCTCCAAACGCACCGTTTCCGGGAGCTTTCCCTGCATGGCGTCGCGGATGAGCGAGCGCGGAAGGCCGCGCTGGCAGAAGGCTTCTTCAGGAAGCGAGATGCAGTACTCAACCAGACGGCGGTCGGTCATGGGATCGGTATACTCCAAGCCGAAAACGCGTTTTGCCGCAGCGACGACAGCGCTCCTTTGCGCTCGCTTCAACAACTGCAGCCGGAATTCGCGCGACGACTCCGGCTGCAAGATCGAATTGATTTCTAGCTGTGGCGGCAGGCCGCTGGCCCTGAAGAACTCAGGCCGAATGGCAGAGATCTCATACAAGCCTCGGACAGGCGGCGGAAGATAGTTGCCGCGCCACCGGCGCAGAGGTGTCAGGATGCGATCGCGCACCGCGCTTCTGAAGCGGGCTTGCGCCGGAGAATTTCCCAACGAATGGCTGAGGCTGCCTCGGATCGACCCTCCATATTGCCTCCGATCCCGCACCATCCGAAGCCAATCGAGCCACCTTCCCTGAGCAAGCAACTCCGAGAGTGCGTGCGGCCCGCTATAACTGGCCGTCAGGTTTCCTGCGGAGCCAGAGAGCAAGGTTCGAATCCCTCTTCGTTGCGCCTCGGCAAAAATGCCGACAATCCAGGGAGCGTTGGCGGCATTCGGAATCGGATCGAAGTGCTCGCAGGAGAAGTGGTCCAGCGCATCGAAGAGGGGCGTGGCATTGTTCGGAATAAGAACATGGCTGAGATTGGGGTTTCGCTCAATTACGCTGGCGGCGTGATGCCGTTCATCTCCAAAGCGCTTGGCGCCGATCTCGGCAGTCAGGGGACGGGCGGGGACTGCGGTAAAGGCCGTCCCGGTGCGGTTCTCCTCTGCCAGAACTCCGGCTGCTAGGGTGGTCACCGTGGAGCTGTCCAACCCGCCGCTCAGGTGCGACCCAACGGCGTGGCCGGGGTAGATTCTGCAACGAGCCGCTTGCTGCAAGTGATGGAGCAGGCCCTCGGCATAATCGCGAGGATCGGCAAGGCGAAGCGTCGGCAGTTCCTCAGGCCGCCAATAGCGATGCAGGCGGAGCTTGCCGTCCTCGAGGAGCAGCAACTGACCGGCGGGCACTTGCCGGATGCTCTTGTAGAGTGTCTCATCCCCGGATTCGGCGTGCCGGGTGAGCCAGCGCGCCACCTCGATGTCGTCGAGGACGATCGGAATCTCGGGGCAGGTAAGCAGACCACCGATCTCCGAGGCGAAGCGGAAGGAGTTGCCGCTCTGCCAGTAGTACATCCCATGCTTGCCCAGAGGGTCACTGCCCAGGATCAGGCGGCGCCTGCGCGCCTCCCATATCGCGAAAGAGTATTCGCCGGCGACGCGGTTGGGAAAGTCCTCATGAAAGCGGAGCCAGGCGTAAAGCAGAAGGGATGCGTCCGCAACGGATGGGTTTGAATTGGATGCGTCGTGAAGTTTCAGATCGTCAAGCAGGCCGGTACGATCATGGATTCGGCCATCGAAGAGCAGCCGGGTCGCGGAGGATTCCTCCTCAGCGCTGGTTGCATCGGCACAGATGCCCAGTTGCGCACCCTGAAGCCGCCATGTGCGTACCTCTTCAGCGGCGCAACGAAACGCGCCCCGGTTCAGAGCAACCAAGCTGTGTGCAATATCCCCGGAAGAACCGACTAAACCAGCAATCCCCATTCCGAGCTTCCGAAGATCGATATCGAAGTCCAGCCTATTGAGGCCGAGTCCTAGAAGCGGGACTCAATGGCCTATTCAATATGCTCAATGCAGGCAGACATCGCACTAAAGGCCGCGTAGCACACGAAAGAGCTACGATTCGACTGACAAAGAACCACCGTCACTGCCCAGCTCCTTCTTAACTACAGGCCCTGCTTCACTCGCGTCATAACAATGCAACTGGGGCGCGTGCCACTGGGGTTGATCCTGCTTCTGCTCCGGCTCCATCGCATCATTTTGGTCGGTCATGGTCTATCTCTCCTGATTTAAGTTTGAAAATGACATTTACCCACCACAGCCCCGTGCACCGCACGGAAAAATCACGAGGGCTCCCTCATGCCTTGCTCCATAATCCCATCAGGCAAGGGACCGCCTCCTGCCTCGGCTTCACCCGCATCGTAAGACTCCAATGCGGGGCTGTGCCACTGTAGCTTGTCTTGCGTCTGGGAAGGCTCCATCGCTTCATTCCGATCGGCCACGGTCAATTCCTCTCAAGGTAGACAATTTGAGAACTGAGATTAGATTTGATCATAGAATGGAACCGGCAAATGTCAATGGTCATTTGAAGAGTACTTGAGAGCCGGCTGCGATCTGTTCATTCAAATCTTGCAAGAGTTACGATGAATTGGCTGTGAGCCTATACCCAAGCCGCTCCATCACCGCACCGTGGTCGGCCTCGATCGTCTGGAGTAGATGAGGGGGAAGAACTTCCTTGCCCTCGCCGGCACGGCCCTGGCGGAAAAAACGAATGGCCTTTGCAGGTTTCTCCCTGAATCCCATTTCGTCTTCCTGCTGGCGAAGGCGAGAGAAATCGGCGGCGGCGGCGGCTTTTGCGCAGGCCTCCACATCATCCGCCTCGGGCAGACCGAGAAAGCCGGCTACCCTGGCAAGCTCATGGGCCGGGTCCTTGAGCATATCCTCATAGCGCAGCAGGAGGACCGGCATACGGGCGCGATCAAGCCAACTGGTCACGTGTTCGCTCCAACTGCCCAGCGGCTGCACCAGTTGCGAATTCATTCTCTTGACGCTTCCAGCGAAGGTTTCAGTGGAATCGCCTATGCATTGGACGCTTTTTTCAAAATCCAGGTGGCAATGATGCGCGAAGGACACTGCAACATCGCGGGGATCGCGCACGATGTAGACCGCGCCGCGGCTGATCTCCGGCGCGAAGACCGGATCGCCGGAGGCGGTGAGCCAGCATCGGTCATGCACCTTGCGCAGGATGAGCGACTCCTTCGATGCGCGAGCGATGGCGCGGTGCAGCTCCGGTCGGACCGCATCGATCTCCGCCTGGGTAAGGTCGCTGGATTCTACGCCGAAATGCTCCTCGAACTCCGCCCGGCTCAGAATATGGGCGTCACCGGCTTCGTTGATGTCGATCGGCTCTCCGCCCTGCCGCAGACTGCGCAACATCATCCGCAGCCAGGTGTTACCCGACTTGGGATAAGAAACCAGCCAGCCAAAGAGCGCTCCGTTCGTGGAATCCATGCCGTTCTGGCTCATGCTTCCCCCCGGAGAGCATTCAGGATAAGATCCGCGCACTGCTCGAGATGGCCGAGAGCCTTTGTGGTCCGCAAGGAATATCTGGAAACATGGCGGGCGAGAGCTGTCAGGCCGCAGAGTTCAGTGGCTGCGTTGCCGAATAACTGACCAATCTTGCGCTGATAGACAAGAGTGTCCGGAGGAAATAGCGATGCAAGGTCCTGCTGACGTTCCAGCACGGGTTCGCTCGCCAGGTTGCTCGAACCGAGGCGCACCAGAAGTTGCAGAGGCCATGCACGGGCTTCCGCAGCAGGTAGGACGACAGCGTGCTTGGGGTGTACCGGCCGGGTGGGCAGACGCAGCTCCGAGGGGATTTCAAGTCTGTCCATCACGTCCGGCCAGAGCCGCGCGTGCATCGTTCCTGCAACCGCATGGACGCTGTGTTTGGAAGCGCCGAGGACGCAGAGATCGTCTGTGAGCAGCAACGCGCCGCGACGGACCAGCGCGGCGGCGAGTGCGGATTTGCCGCTTGCTGAAGAGCCTCCGATGGCGATGGCGCTGCCATCGAGGACGACGCAGCTCGCATGCAAAGGGAGCATGGATCGTTGATGAAGCAGTATTCCTGCAACGGTGCCGAGCAGAATGGTTTCGATCTCGAAGGGCTCTGAACCCTGCGAAGGTTGAATCGTGACTGGTCCGTTGTCCGGCAGCCAGAAGCGGCCCACCGCAGCGATGTTGACCAGTGCGCCTTTGTCTCTGCCGATTTGCACAAACGGGCTCGACCAAAGCGGGTTGGCAAGGGAAGCTGGGGTTTCGCCGAAGCAGAGCGTGATGTCGGGCCTGCCTTCTGTATCCAATGCGGGCCACAGTGGCAGCGAGGGAAGCGGAAAGGGCGAACGAAGACGGCGCCCATGAAAGAAATAATCCTGAAGATGAAATGCACTGGTCATGCCAGCGTCCCTGTATCCATTGGCTTGCGAGTGAGACCGAGGACCAGCGCAACCACCTTGGCGACGCTTTCATCCACGGTCTCCTCATGCGTCAGGCAGCGCAACTCCGGCGCGAGCGGCGGCTCGTATGGGTCATCGACACCGGCGATGTGTTGCACTTCTCCCGCGCGCAGCCGCCGATATAGACCGATGGGGTCGCGCTGCTCGCACACGGCAAGCGGAGCATCGACATGCACTTCAGCGAAGGCGCCAATCTTCCGACGGGCTTCGTCGCGCGCGGCCCGATAGGGCGATACTGCGGCAACCAACACGACCACTCCATGCCGCGTGAGCAGGCTGGCCACATAGGCAATGCGGCGAATGTTCTCGTCGCGGTCGCCCTTGGAGAATCCGAGGTCGCGGTTCAGATGCTTGCGGAGATCGTCGGCGTCGAGCACTTCCGTACCCACATTGAGAGCCGCCAGTTCAGCGGCCACAGTCCGCGCCAGCGTGCTTTTTCCAGCAGCGCTGAGGCCCGTGAACCAGACCGTCAATCCTCGGGGGATGCGCACCTGAGCATCGCTCGTTACAAGAGTTTTCTCCGCTGCGGATGTATTCATTCTTCCACGATCGCAATCAATTCCTGTTCCAGCAGCTTGTTCAATAGAACCAAAACATCCGCGCTAACAGTTGCAGGATCGGCACTATATTTTGCGGCGAGAGACTGGCAGAGCGCGTCAACCTTGATGGGCTGTTCCAGAGAGCGCCATATGTTGCTTCCGATATCGTCGAGGCTGTAATAACGGCCCAGCTCGATATTCAACAGGACAACCTCGTCCCCAATCTCCGAGGCAAGCTGCTTTCCGCTCCACGCAATCGTATCTTCCGGGCTTAGGCATTGGTGCGCTGGGGACATGTCGATCTCTCCGCCATCGTGCAAACTTTGATTTCGTCGATGCTATAAAGTCTAATAATGGGCTGAACCATAGTCAATCGTTATAGCGATAGCGCGGAAGCTGGGGCACAGTGCATTCTTTCCAGCATCGCGATGGTTGTGCTCATCCTGGCAAGGTCGAAGCTCCTGCGTAGCCGACGTATGGGCACAGCCGCCGCAATCCTCGCCGTCGAGGTGAACAGAGCCGCTCTCCGCCCCATTAGAAAACCGGCCCTGCGGCGAAATATCTGGCTTTGCAGCAGCGCAAGGCGCTTCAAACCCGGCACATCGATCAACGACTCCGGTTCTCCATCCGCCGTCTTCTCGAGAAAGTAAATGGCGTCCAGCGGAACCGGATTCATGCTGAACGAGCTGACCGGCTCAAAATGCAAGTGATGCTTTCCCTGCAAGCTGAGAGATGCCTGCTCAGGCTCAACGCCGAAGATCGCCCGATGCGCGGCGGGATTCAGCTTGACCCGAGGAAACGCCGGCCACGCCACCCAGGCTCCATCCATTTCGGTCAGAACGCAAACATCGTCGGCCAGAAGAGTGTATCCGCGATGAGCTAGCGCCCCCGCCAGCGTGGATTTGCCGGCGCCGGAACTGCCTGAAAAAACTACCGCTCTCTCGCCCAGTTGGAGACAGGATCCATGGAGCGGAAAAAGACCGCGCTGATGACACAACAGACCAAGGCCGGTCCCAAATAGATAGTTCCGAAGCACCAGCGAATCGGGAGATACAAGCGGCTCAACTACAATTTCGCGCCCATCTCGCACAGAAAATATGGCAATCCCGGGAATTTCAATCCTGCATAGCCCGGCGCCGTCCATCGTTAGAAGTCGTGCAGATGCAGTCGGTTCTTCCAGTGGCGGAACAACTCCCAATCGAATGTTCACATCGATTGCGGCCTCGGGCGCAGGCCAAGGGAGCAACTCGGGCAAAGGAATTTCCGACTGCACGCGCCAACCGCAAAGGAAGGCATCGGATTCTAGGGACATGCGGTGTGCCTTCCCATGCTTCGCACAAGATTTTCTGCCCGGTAATTCGTTAGTATAGCGCAGGGTTGAAGAGGCTGGCGCAGGGCGGTTCTCACGCCGTCTGGTCGACTCGTGTTTGGAAGGCCCTGCCATTCATGCTGCTTAACCAACTCATTCAATTCACCCACCAGTTGCAAGCGCTGAGCGCTTGCCCCGGTTTGAGAGCTTTACGGAGATGGACCCTGGCCTGGGGCGTAAGAGAGAACAAGTGACTGCCTTTTTCGTCAGTTAGGCGTGAGGTGGCCCCATGGCCTCTTCATACTTTGCTTGGGCGGAAATCTTGAAGCGCGCCTCAAGCAGAATGATCGGCGCTGGCAGAGCAAACCAACATCTTGAGCGAGTCCTCCGTTCTTTTGTTCCATGCACTCCTTTTCGCTGCGCGAGTTGTTCCGCCGATTCGGCATAAACGCCAGCCGCGACCGGAACACATGAATTGGCTGGCGGAATGAGCGCACGAAGAGGTTCCGAGCGGACGGTCGCTGGCCAACATCGGAACCGCGTCGCGGGCAAGTGTTTTTACAAGCCAGCCCTCGGCGCAGTCACAAGAACTGCTGTCCCAACTCCTGCGGATTTTCTCTCTTGAGAGTCTCACCGCGCCAGCGCCCGCAAAGCCGACACTCCCGCGCCGAGCAGCGCAGTCTCGTCATCCGGCGGCAGGATCTCCAGCCCATAACTCTGCAACGGACTCATCAACACCATCGTCTCCAGGTGGCTGCGCAAGCGCGCCAGGTCCAAAAAGCCCACATTATGGCCGGTGAAGTAGAAGCGGCCCGGTCCGGCGAGATGGATGAACGACGCGGTAGCAGCAGCCAGAGCCCGATGCCATAGATCGACAAACTCCCTGCATCGCGCATCTCCCTCGTGCGCCTGGGCAAAGACCTCCTCCGGTTCGAGGTCGAGGAAGCGCAAGCGCATCGCCCGATAGCCCATGATGCCTTCAAGGTGCCCGATGCCGCCGCAGCCGCAGTAGCGCTCCTTGGGGTCGAGGGTCACGGTGATGTGCCCACCCTCCCAAACTCCCTCGACATAGGGCCAGCGGCCATAACCGATACCTTTGCCGATCGTCCAGACACGAGTGAGCTTGTTGAGTAGCCCGCGCGTGGCGGCCACTCCGGCAGCGATCGCGTCGGCATCATTGGCAATGTGAACCGGAGCGTCGATGCCGCGCGCCGTCAGCGCCCTGGTCAGCTCAAAGGCCATTCGCATCCCTTTGAGCTGTGTCAGATTCGGCGAGTCCTCGACCACGCCATGGCCTATGATGCCCGGAACGGCAACCCCGATCGCGTCCACCGGTCCCTGGCCGCCGCCTGCCAGTTCGGCGATCTGCGCCGCCAGCATCTCGACCAGTTCGCTGCCGGGGATCGCGCTCAGAGCGTCGAGATCGTCCGCAGACTCGGGATGGCGCAGGAGCTTGCCGGTGAGGCGCTGATCCTCGAGCCTACCGGCCACGATGTGGTCCGTTATGACAATGCCGATCGCGGTGGTCAATTTAACCCTCCTTGGGAAGTGGGAAGGCTTACTCAGCCTGATAACGATGCAACCTGCCCAGGCCGTTGAAGGCGGCAACTTTATAACACTCGGCGAGGGTGGGATAGTTGAAGACATTGTCGATGAAATACTCCACCTTGCCGCCCAGCACCATCACCGCCTGGCCGATGTGAACCAGTTCGCTGGCCTCTTCGCCGATAATGTGCACCCCCAGCACGGCGTGCGTGTCCCGATGGAAGATCAGCTTCAGGCGCCCAGTGGTGTCGCCGCGAATCTGTCCGCGCGCGGTCTCGCGATAGTAGGCCATGCCAACCTCGTAGGGCACGTCGTCGCTGGTCAACTGCTCTTCGGTCTTGCCGATAAAACTGATCTCAGGAATGGTGTAGATTCCATACGGATAAAAACTGGGGTTCGTGCTGGCGCAACGATCGTTGAAGGCGTGAGCGGCGGCCAGGCGTCCCTGCTCCATTGAGACCGAGGCCAGCGAAGGGAAGCCCACCACATCGCCGACAGCATAGATATGCTCGACCTTTGTCTGAAAGTGTTCGTTGACGGGAATGCGGCCGCGGCTGTCGGCTTCGAGGCCGGCGGCTGCGAGATTGAGATCGTCGACAGCCCCTTGGCGGCCAATGGCGTAGAGAAGAGCGTCGCCGGAGATGCGCTTTTTGCTTTCGAGATTGGCGACCACCGTCGCATCGGGCAGTTCTTCAACGCTCTGCACCTCTTCGCCGAGGCGAAGCGTGACGCGGGCATCGCGCAGGTGATAGCTGAGAGCCTCGATGATCTCGCGGTCGGCGAACTCGAGCAGCCGGTCGCGCTTTTCAATGACCGTGACGCGGACGCCGAGAACCGCGAACATGCATGCGTATTCGACGCCGATCACGCCTCCGCCCACCACGATCAGCGTGCGGGGCAGCGCCGGCAGGTCGAGGATCTGGTCGCTATTCACAATCGTCCGGCCGTTGATCGGAACCTTATCCGAGGTAGCCGGCTTGGTGCCCACAGCCACAATGATGCGGTCGGCCTCAAGAGTGGATTCATTTTGCGGACCGACGACGCGAATCTGATTCGGAGTAACGAAGTGGGCGATGCCGTGCACCACCTCGATGCCGTTGCGCGAGAGCTGCGCCTCGGTCACGTCCACCTCGGTCTTGATCACCGCCTGGACGCGAAAGGCCAGGTCGGCCATGGTGATCTTTTCTTTGACCCGATAGTTGATGCCGTAGACCGAGCGGTAGTTATAGCCGGAGAGATGCAGAACGGCCTCGCGCATGGTCTTCGAGGGGATGGTCCCTGTGTTGATGCAGACGCCGCCGACCACGGCTCGCGCCTCGACGACGGCCACGCGCTTGTTCATCTTTGCCGCGGCAACGGCCGCCCGCTGCCCCGAGGGCCCGGAACCGACGACGATCAGGTCATATTTGTTAGCGCTCACTCGATGTCTCTCTCGATCCTTCGATGCAACCTTATCAGAGATTGATTCTGCTTGAAAGCGAATCAAGTTAATTGACAGGGTAGAAACTCTGGATCCAGTTTTGCAGCAGTTCCGGGAAACAGCCGAGCACTACGACGGCGGCCGCAATCGCCAGCAGCACGGCCATCGTCACCGGATGGGCCTTGATGGGCGATTCATCGATGGCTGGCATCACGTAAGCCCGCTTGAGGACTTGCAAATAGTAGTAGAGCGAGACCGCGCTAAGCGCAACCGCAAGCACCACAAGCCCAAACGGAACCGCCCCGGCCGAGACACCTAGAACAGCAGCAAAGAGGTTGAACTTCGCCCAGAAGCCGACGAGCGGCGGAATCCCGGCGAGCGAGAGGAAGAGCACCAGCAGCACCGCCGCCAGCAGCGGATTACGCTTGTGCAACCCCCGGAAGGAATCGAGTCTGTCGCTTCCCGTAGCCCGCTCGACGACAGAGACAACGCCGAACGCGCCAATGGTGGTCAAGCCGTAGGTGAGGAGGTAAAAAAGGACAGCATTTGTGGCGCGGAGAGTGGGCCCAGTTGTGCTCAAAAAGAATTCAAACGGACTACTCTGCCCAGTGTAGGCGCGCTGCGTGGCAACTCCAAGCAAGATATAGCCAGCGTGAGCAATTGCCGAGTAAGCGAGCAGCCGACGAACACCTACTTGTGCCAACGCAGCAAGATTGCCGACTATCATCGACGCGGCTGCAACTACCAGAAGAACCACCGCCAACGACTGCCAAGCTTGATATTCGTTGTAGAGATAGTGCTCGACGACTCGCTTCGCACCATTAATCGGGCCGCCAGGCGTGAGTAAATTGCCGCTAATGGTGAGCAGCAGTGCGAAGCTCGCCACTTTGGACACTGACGCGATGAAAGCCGCTGCAGAAGCTGGTGCGCCTTCATATGTGTCAGGTGCCCACAGATGGAACGGAACAGCGGCAACCTTGAAGCCCAGACCGGCTACAATCAGAATCCACGCAACATAGAACAGCGGACTCGGTCCAGACTCACCAATGTAGTACTGAATCCAGTACAAATCTGTACTGCCGGTCAGTCCGTAAAGATAGCTGAATCCAAAGAGCAAAAACGCTGCCGACATGCCGCCGAACAAGTAGTATTTGAGGGCGGCTTCGGCGCTCTTGCCTGAGCTCTTGGCAAATGCTGTCATGATGTAAAGGCCCAGACTCAGCAGTTCCAAGCCAATGAAGATCACCAGCAAGTCCCGTGCGCTCGCGATCAGCAATCCGCCGGAGGCAGCCATCAGCACCACAGCGACGTACTCACCCACGTGTCGGGAAAAATCCGAGCCTATTAAAAGTAAAAGCGTCAATGCCGTCAAAACGAGGATTCCCGTTTGCGCAATCGTGACGCCCCCACCGGTTGCAAGAACCAAGGACTCGTCCACGTAGAATCCGAATCCGTACTGCAACCCCATTGCAAATAACGCCAGACCACATCCGGCCACGCCAAGCAACGCGCTTACGGTAACGCGCAACTTGACCGAGGCCTTACGCAGAAAGCCTAAATCGACCACAAGCACAATTAGTGCAGCGATCTCCAATGCCGTCTCAGGAGCCGTGAAACGGAAGAGGTCTGCGTAGTTCATTGCACACCTCCGGCGAGCAGCGCTTTCACGGCTGGCTCAATCGTGTCGAGCAGGATTCTGGGCCAGAGGCCTACGATCAGGCTGGCCCCGCCGAGCAGCGCAACGCCGGTGACCTCAGGCCATGTGATCGGGGCAAACAGTTGTTCGTGCTCCTGTTCCAGCAGATGCGCGGTCGGCAGCGCGTCGGAGAAGAAGGCCTTTTGCAAGGCGCGCCATGTATAGGCCACGCCAACCACGATGCCGACTCCCGCCGCGGCAACCCACCAGGGATTCACCTTCCACGCGCCGACCAACACCTGCAACTCGGCGACAAAGCCGGAGAAGCCCGGCAGTCCCATCGAGGCCACACCCGCAACGACAAAGGCCCACGCGGCAAAGGGCAGCCGTCGGGAGAGGTGCATCGTTTCGAGTTCTGCAAACTGGCGTGTGTGCGTGCGGTCATACACGATTCGCCCGACAATGGCGAAGAGCAATCCGGCGATGATGCCATGCGAGAACATCTGCAGCACTGCGCCGGTCATGCCGATCTGGTTGAGCGTCATCAGGCCGAGTAGCACAAAGCCCATGTGGCTGACGCTGGAGTAGCCGATAACAAATTTGAAGTCGGTCTGCGCCAGCGCCACCAGTGCGCCATAAACAATGCCGATCGCCGCCAGCAGAGCAAAGACATCGCGCCACGAGCCCAGCCCGAGCAGCGAGTAGCCCCAGGGATCAAGCCCGCGCGGAAAGAGGCCGATACCGATGCGGAGGCAGCCGTATGCGCCCAGTTTCATCACCACGCCGGCGAGCAGCATGGATGCAGCAGTCGGCGCGGCGACGTGGCCTGTTGGAGCCCAGGTGTGAAAGGGCCACATGCCCGCGAGAATCGCAAAGCCAACGAAGACCAGCGGGAAGCAACCCATCTGAAAGCTCGCCGGCAGTCCTGCATGGGCCAGAGCATCGAGCGTGGTCGAGTGGCTACCGGCTGTCGTGTAGGCCGCCAGCAACCCGATGAGCACCATCGCCGAGCCCGCGAAGGAGTAGATGGCCAGCTTCATCGCCGCATACTCGCGGCGCGTCGAACCCCAGATGGCAATCAGAAAGTACTTGGGAACGATGGCGATTTCATAAAAGACAAAGAGCAGAAAAAGATCGAAGCTGAGAAAGACTCCGTAGACACCGCCGATGAGTGCCAGGAAGAATGCGAAGAACTCATTGGTGCGCAGTTCGATATTCCAACTGAAGAGAACCCCGGCGACCGCAGCCAGGCCTGTAAGCAGAACAAGCACGCGGCTGATGCCATCGGCGGCCAGCAGAAAGTGAATCCCCATCGATGGCACCCAGGGCAGGTCGACGATGGTCACTCTTCCCTGCCCTATGCCCGCGACAAATCCGATCCCGGCCACAGCCAGCCCGCCCACGGCCACGGCCAGCGCCAGCCAGCGCGCAAGTGCGGCACGGCCCTTCGGCAGCAGCGCTTCGGCAAGCGCTCCGGCAAACGAGAGATAGATCGCAAAGGCAAGCATCAAAATCTCCAGTGAGCCAAGAGGTTGAGGACCGTGGGGTTCACGCTATCGACAATAAGTGAAGGCATAAGGCCCACTAGGAACATCAGAGCGATGACGGGAGCAAGCGCCATTCGCTCGCTGTGGTGCAGGTCGGGGAAGTTCTCACAATGATTCGCGACCGGGCCACAGAAGACCTTTTGAATCACAGTCAGAATCACGGTCGCCGTAACCAGCAGACCGAGCACCGAAACGGTTGCCGCGACCCACGCCAACGAAAAGACTCCGCGGAAGATGAGAAACTCGCCGACAAAGCCGTTGAGCCCAGGCAGGCCGAGCGAAGAGAAGAGCGCAATGCCCATCAGTCCGGCCAGCACCGGCGCGGGCTTGCGCAGGCCGCCGAACTGATCGATGCCGCGATGGCCGCCGGTGCGCTGTTGCATCATGGCAACTAACCAGAAGAGCGCCGCCGCAGTGATGCCGTGGTTGAACATCTGCAGGATGACGCCGTTGAGGGCCATGGCCTGGCTTGTCTGCGATGCTGCGGGAACGGCCAGCGCAAAGATCGCCAGCAGGCAGTAGCCGAGATGATTGACCGAGGAGTAGGCAAAGATGCGCTTCAGATCCTTCTGCGCAGCCGCGGCCCAGGCTCCCATTACGACGGTGGCCACGGCCAGCACCAGCAGCGGCGTGCGCATTTGGGAGATTTGATGGCCAAAGATCGGGAGCGCGATGCGCAGCAGGCCGTAGACGCCCATCTTCGACATCGCGCCAGTTAAGAGCATCGTCACCGGCGAGGGGGCTTCAGCGTAGGCAGCGGGCAGCCATGTGTGAAATGGAAACATCGGCACCTTGACGGCAAAACCCGCCAGCACGCCGATGGCCAGCCAGAGCATCACCGGCCCCAGGTGCGCTGTGACCATCTGTTCTAACTCGCCTGTCAGAGCGAGCAGCGTCAGATGATTGAAGTCCATGCTGCCCGTCGCAACGAAGACAGCCAGAAAAGAGATTAGCAGCGCCACGCTGCCCGCCATGGTGTAGACGAAGAACTGCGTCGCCGCAGGACCGCGCCGCGCGCCGCCCCAGAGCTTGATGAGGAAAAATGCAGGAATCAGGCTCAGCTCCCAGAAGAGAAACCAGTGGAAGAAATTCAACGCCGTGAAGGAACCGAAGAGGCCCGACTCAAGCAGCAGCACCAACCCGAAGTAAAGCCCCGGCTGGTGATGAACGCGATGCGCGGCGTCGACAGACATAAGAGTCACGATGGCCGAGAGCACCAGCATCAGCGCGCCCAGCCCGTCGACGCCTAGGTGATACTCGATACCCAGCGACGGCGCCCACGCGTGCTGCTCGATCATGCCCATGCTTCCGTCCGCGGGCAGTTGCGACCAGATCGCGAGCGCCAGCGCTAGAGAGGCGAGCGACGTAATTAGGGCGATGGCACGCGCGTGTTTGCCGGCGATGAACGCAAAGGCCGCTCCTGCGAGGGGCAGCACGGTCAGGAGCGTCAATATTGGAAATCCGATCGCTATTCCATTCATGGCCGGCTGCTCCAGATCAAGATCACGGCCAGCGCAGCCACGGACAGCGCTAGGATTCTCAGGTAGGTTTGCACGCGGCCCGACTGCAGCCGCGCCAGCAGCCCGCCGCCCACGTTCAACTCTTCGCAGCCCTTGTCGAAGCTGCCATCGACAACATTCGTGTCAAGAAAGCGGATGAGTCGCGCCCAAAGGCCAAAGGCCCAAGTAACCCCAGCCACCAAGCCGCCCCAGACGCGGCGGTCGAGCCAATCGGAGACGCGCGCCCACCAGCCGTAAAACGCAATCACGGTGGCCGCGTAGAACTCATCCACATAGAGCCGGTCGCGCAGCCAGCCCCAGACATGCGGCGCGAGTTGCTCCAGCCGATCAGGTGCCTCAGGGCTTGGAGATTTGTTGCCATAAAGCTCCTGCCCAACCCCAAGCCCCGCGAAAACAACTACCGTGGAGAGACACATCAGGGTCAACAATCCAGGCTCGGCAAAGCCGCGCATGTCGAAGGCAACAGCGCGGCCATCAAGAAAGGCGCGGAACCACGGCCAAGCGGGGGTTCCAATCGCGCCGAGAGCAATCGCGAAGAAGGCCAGAATCGCCAGCGGAACGGTTATTACCGCCGGGCTTTCGTGCGCCGGTTTGTCGCCGCGCCATTTGCCAAGGAAGACATAAGCCACCTGCCTCGTCATGTAGAAGGCCGTCAACAGCGCGCCAAAGACCAGCATGATGAACGGCGCAATCGAGGGATGCCACTTTACCGCCGCCTCCAAAATGCCGTCCTTCGACCAGAAGCCGGAGAAGAGCAGCGGAAAGCCGCAGAGCGCGAGCATCCCAATTGCGTAGGTAGCGAAGGTCAGCGGCATCACGGCCCTGAGCCCTCCCATTCGCCGAATGTCCTGCTCCTCGTGGCATCCGTGAATCACCGAGCCCGCGCCAAGAAACAAGAGCGCCTTGAAGAAGGCATGAGTAATCAGGTGAAACATTCCCACCGCGACCCCGCCCAGCCCAAGACCGGCCATCATGTAGCCGAGTTGCGAGACGGTTGAGTAGGCCAGGATGCGCTTGATGTCGTCTTGTGCGACCGCAATGAGCGCGGCAAATACCGCCGTGAACGCGCCTACCCAGGTGATGACAGTAAGTGCGGTCGTCGATCCTCCGGCGAGCGCTCCGGCCTGCATTAGCGGATAAACTCGTGCGATGAGATAAACGCCCGCAGCCACCATCGTCGCGGCGTGGATCAGAGCGGAGACCGGCGTAGGACCTTCCATCGCATCGGGCAGCCAGACGTGCAGCGGAAACTGTCCGCTCTTGCCCACCGCCCCGGCAAAGATCAGCAGACCAATCGCGGTCGCCGCGCTCAGGCCAAGGCCCGCATGTTGGCTCAGGAGGCCAGCCAGCGCAGTCGGCTCAATGGCTCCTCCCCCGCCTTTGTAGAGGACCAGCGTGCCGGCTTGCGCGAAGAGCCAGACGATACCGAGAAGAAAGAAGAGATCGCCGATGCGCGTGGTCAGGAAGGCCTTCTTCGCAGCCGCGGCAGCCGCGGGCTTCTGATACCAGAAACCGATCAGCAGGTAAGAGGTCAGTCCGACGATCTCCCAGCACATGAAGAGCAGCAGCAGACTGTTCGAGATCACCACGCCCAGCATCGCCCCGGCGAAGAGCGAGAGAAAGCAGAAGAAGCGCGTGTAGTTTTCGTCGTGAGCCATGTAGCCGGTGGAGTAGATAAAGATGAGCAGCCCAACAAAGCTCACCATCACCAGCATTACGGCAGAGAGCGGATCGAGCACCCACCCCAAGTCGACGCTGGCCGAACCCACTTGAATCCAGGAAAGATTCACCGTCTCGTGAGCGGCCGTGTTGAAGGCATAATGATCAATCTGAGATATTCCGAGCATCATTGCCCGGTAATTCAATACATGGACAAAAGCGATCAGCGAAAGCAACAGCGAAAGACTCAAGGATCCAATGGCCAACCCCGCCGAGAGTCTTTGACGCGGCTGTTTCAGTAAAGCAAGCACGCCGGACGTAACAATGGGGATGGCAGGAATAAGCCACAGCCACCTCACGATCAATGCCTGAGGCGGGGTGCCGATCGATGCCAGATTGAACTGGTAAAGCTGCTCTTGCATCAACCTTTCACCCTTTCATCCTGTTCATTTGATCGAGGTCCGTGGTTTTGGCATGGCGATAGATTTGAATGACCAGTCCCAGCCCAACCGCAGCCTCTGCCGCCGCCACGGCAATCGAGAAGATGGCAAACATCATGCCCGTGAGCGCCTCGGGATGCGGCCCGTAGCGCCAGAAGGCAATCAGGTTCAGATTGGCGGCGTTCAGCATCAATTCGATGCCGATGAGCACAAGAATGGCGTTGCGCCGCGTCAGAGCGCCGGCCAGTCCGATCGAAAACAACAGAGCTGCAACCAGAAGATAGCCTGCGAGCGGCGTCACTTGACTCGTCATTTGGGGGCACCGTCTTTCTCGTGCATAGCAATGATGACAGCGCCGATCATGGCGGCCGTCAGCAGCACGGCAACGATCTCCAGCGGCAGCACATAGCGGCCCACAAGCGCCTGGCCGATTTGTTGCACGCTGACCGTCGGCGTGGGCGCTGAGTTGGGCAGCAGGTTCGCGGTTTGAATCACCGCCCAGCCGAGCACCGCAAAAACCGCAGCAGCGATGGCGAGGCCGGCAAGCCATGTGCGGCTGAAAACACCGTCGGCTGGCGTGTCAGAGCCCTTGGTAAGCAGAATCGCGAAGACGACAAGAATGGCGACCGCGCCAATGTAAACCAGAATCTGCGCAAAGCCTGCAAACTGCGCATCGAGATTAAGAAAGAGCAGCGCCAGTCCGGCAAAGGCGACCGTCAACGCTAGCGCGCAATGCACCGTGTTCTTGAGCAGCACGGCGGCCAGTGCACCGGCTACGGTCAGTGTCGCAAGGATGTAGAAGACAAAGCTCATCGGCTGGCGCCCCTTTCCGTAGCAATGGGATCCCACCCTAGCCGCAAAAACAAAGACGCGGCGAGGGTGGGGCACCCAACCTCAATTGGATGGCACACTGGGTTCCAGCAGAGCTCACTCGGCATAGCGATACCTCCGAGGCCCGATCTGCTTTCTCCGCAACTCATTCAAGCCCATCCCCGCGTAGGCTGCCACCAGAATCGCCGAACAGACGACCCAGCGCAGCCAGCCATCGCCCAGGAAGCGCCACAACCCAGCGACCATCAGGTTGAGCAGACACATGGGCAGAATAAACTTCCAGGCGAAGTTCATCAGTTGATCTTGCCTAAGCCGCGGCAGCGTGCCTCGCATCCAAATAAAGACAAAGATCGACATCATCAGCTTGGAGAAGAACCAGAGCCACGATGGAACCCAATTCAGCGATGCAAGCGGCGCAGACCATCCGCCCAAAAAGAGCGTCGTGCCAAGGCCGGAGATGGAGAACATGGCCAGGTACTCGCCCAAAAAGAAGAGCGCAAACTTGAATCCCGAATATTCGGTATGGTAGCCGGCTACAAGTTCCGATTCGCCTTCCGGCAGGTCAAACGGCGAGCGGTTGGTCTCTGCCGTGGCCGCAATCGCGTACATCACAAAACCCGCGCAGCCCCAGGGCGTGAAGATGAACCAGTGCGGAAGCCCCCAGGTGTACTGGTTCTGCGCCTCGACAATTCTGGTGAGCGAGAGCGAGCCGGTCATCATCACCACCGTCACGCTCGAAAGCAGCAACACCACCTCGTAGCTGATCATTTGCGCTACGGCGCGCATGGCGCCCATCAGCGAATATTTATTGCGGCTCGACCAGCCGGCCATGAAGACCGACAACTCCGTCGACGCGCCCATTGCGAAGTAAAAGAGCAGGCCGGCGTCGAGATCCACAAGCACCATGTTGCGGCCCATGGGCAGCACGGCAAAGCCCATGAAGACGGTCACCACCAGCACCACCGGCGCAAGAAAATGCACCGCCGCATCGGCGCTCAGCGGAACGATGTCTTCCTTGGTCAGCGACTTGATGCCGTCGGCGACCGGCTGCAACAGGCCAAAAGGGCCGACGCGGTTGGGGCCAATGCGATTCTGAATGCGTGCGAGCCCCTTGCGCTCGAAAACTGTTGTCAGAGCAAAGAGCGCGGGAAAGAGGCAGACGATGGCCACCACTCCGAGCACGACGCCGACCAGCGGCTGCAAGGCCGCAGGCCAATAGCCGATCAACCAGTGCTGGAGCAACACGAAGACCTGGTCCAAAATCTCGAACATGGGCTAGCTCTCCGCTCCTTTAACATTGACAGCCGGCACTTCCGCGCCTTTGATCGCCGCAGCTATCGCGCCGGCCGTGGCTTTGGCGTCCGTCTTCGCGCGTCCCTCAGAAAGACGGTCGTCGACTTCGGCCGCTTCGGTGGGATGAATCCGGTGAAAGTACTCATTCGATCTTGCCAGTTGCTTGCGGTCGAGCAACAGCCCGCCGAAGCGGTCGGATGTGCTTAGTTCAAACTGCGTATCCATCTTGATTGCTTCAAAGGGACAGACCTCGACGCAGATCTGGCAGCTCATGCAAACCGAGATGTCGATGTCGAATCGCGATGGATAAAACTGCGCTTTGCCCACCGCATCCGGTTTCTTATCTTTGGATTTCTCGATGAAGATGCATTTGGGTGGGCACTCCTTCTCGCAGATTTGGCAGGCCACGCAGCGCAGCCCGGCCTCCCAGTCCGCAGGGTCGGTCGTGTTCTTAGAGTCGTAGACCAGGAAGGGAAAGACGCGCGCAGCCTCGTAGGGAGCGATCCGCTCTTCAGGATACTCGACGGTCGTCAGCCGCTCGGCAGAGAAATAGCTTCCGAAGAAATTCTTCGCCGTCTCCGCCATGCCCTTCATAATGCCCTCACCTAACAAAATGTCCTCGCTGTTCCCTACTCCCTGTTCCCTGCTCCCTGCCTCACCGGTCCACTTCCCCCAGCACAATGTCCACGCTGCCAAAGATCAGCACCACATCCGCAACATCGTGGCCCAGGCACATATCTTCGAGCACAGTCAGATTGATCAAACTCGGCGGGCGAATGCGATAGCGATAAGGATTCGGCCCGCCATCCGAGATCAGATAAAAGCCCAACTCGCCCTTGGGCGCCTCGATGCGTCCATAGGCCTCGCCCGGCTTGGGACGGAAGCCGCGCAGCTTCGCCTTAGGGTCCATCACCGGGCCACCGGGAATATCTTTGAGAGCCTGTTCCAGAATAGCGATAGACTCGCGCATCTCCAGCAGCCGAATCATGAAGCGGTCGTAGACATCCCCATGATCGCCCAGAGGCACGCGGAAGTTGAAGCGATTGTAGATGCCGTAGCCATCCACCTTGCGAATGTCATAATTGACTCCCGACGCGCGCAGCATCGGCCCCGTAACCCCGGCATTGACGGCCAGATCGGCCTTCAGCACGCCAACGCCTTGCGTGCGCGCCATCAGGATCTCGTTCGTCGCAAGCAGCCGTTCAAACTCATCGACAAACTCCGGTAGCCCCGCGACGACCTTGCGCGTCTGATCGAGCCAGGCCGGCGAGGCATCCACGCGGCAGCCGCCAAAGCGCATGTAGTTGACCATCATTCGTGCGCCGGTCAGCTTCTCGAAGAGATCGAGAATCTTCTCCCGCTCGCGGAAGGCATACATCAGCGGCGTGCCGCTGGCGCCCATCTCCTGAATCAAGAATCCAATCGACGATGCGTGATTCTGAAAGCGCGTCAGCTCGCCCAGAATCACGCGCAGATATTCGGCGCGCTCAGGAACCTCCTGGCCGGTCAGCTTTTCGACCGCCAACGCGTAGGCCCAGTTGTTCGTGATTGGGCAGATGTAGTCCAGCCGGTCGGTGTAGGGCATCGAGGCCAGATAGCTCACACCCTCGGCGATCTTCTCGTGGTTGCGATGCAGATAGCCGAAGACCGGTCTCAGGCGAATGACCCGCTCGCCGTCCAGAGCCACATCCATGCGGAAGACGCCATGCGTCGAAGGATGGTGCGGCCCCATCGCCACTTCCAGCAACTCGCCATCGCCCGAGGGCTGAATCAATGCCGGCCGGTTCCAGCTATCCGGCCTCTCGACTGAGACAGGGGAATAGTCGGGTGCCCCTGGCCCCTCGCATTCGGGGACCAGGGAATCATCAATCTTCAACTCGCCACTCTCTTGAGAAACAGGTCCCGTCATTGGCCGGCCCCCGTTTCCTGCGGGGCGATGGCCGCCTGATGCTCCTGAGCCCGCTTGAGCACCTCATCGTGAGCCGTCGGCTCGTACTCAAAGTCGTCGGGCTCGCGGTAATCCTTTCGCATCGGGTGATCTTTGAATGCCGCCCACATCAGCAACCGCCGCAGGTCCGGATGGCCTGTAAAGATGATCCCGTAGAGGTCAAAGACCTCGCGCTCCTGGAACTCCGCCGAGCGCCAGACGGGCGTCAATGATGGCAGCTCTACATTGTCGGTCCGGTCGACGGTCCGCATCCTGAAGATCACCGGCCCGTGCATCTCAGCCACCGAATAAAGGTGATAGACGGCCTCAAGGCAACCCGGCTCGAGGCGCTTCCTCGTTTCTTCAACGATCTCATCGACCGTCTTTTCCACACCTTCCACAGTCTTCGAAACCTGACGCGTAACTTTAACTTTTTCCGTGATCTCTTTGTCGGGCCAATCGATACCGGTGACATTGGAGAGGAAGTCGAGCGCAAGCTCCGCGTCGTCGCGCAAAAACCTGGCGACCTCAACGGCATGACTTGTAGCAAGCCGCAGCGAGTGCTGGCCAGAGACGCTCGGATTCACAACGATCTCCACTCCCGCGCCGGGAACCGCTGCCTCAATCGCCGCCTTGATCTCTTCCACCGTCTTCATCAGCGAATCACCACCGGAACAGTCCAGACATCGGAATTGTGCGCAGGCTCCAAATCGTGCTCACCCTGCACAGGCACAGGAAACTCGCCTTGCGCTCCGGCGTCGAGGTGGCGCGGGCGATCTTCACCAGTCAGCGGCTGACCGTCAATCTTCTTCTGTAGCGTCATGAACGCCTGGATCAGCGCCTCGGGCCGAGGCGGGCAGCCGGGAATATGCACGTCCACCGGAATGTAGCGGTCGATCCCTTTGAGCACGTTGTACCCCTGCTTGAAGGGACCGCCGGAGATTGCGCAGGCTCCCATAGCGATCACGTACTTCGGCTCGGCCATCTGGTTGTAAAGCCTTACGACCTGGGGAGCCATCTTCTTGGTCACCGTGCCGGAAACGATCATCAGATCAGCCTGGCGCGGTGACGGCCTGAAGACCTCAGCGCCGAAGCGGGCCAGATCGTAGCGCGCCATGGTGGTGGCAATCATCTCGATGGCGCAGCAGGCAAGCCCAAACTGCATCGGCCAGATGGAGTTCCGCCGGCCCCAGTTGTAGAGCTCTTCGATGGTTGTTACGAAGATGCCCTGCTTGCCCAGCTCGATCTTCAATTGTCCGTCGACAGCCATGCTTCGCTCCTGTTTCAGAGATCAGGGGTCAGAGCTCAGATGTTCTCAACGCTCCCGATTCTTCTGTTCGCTGCTCTCGTCCCCGACCCGACCCTGATCTCTGCCGTCACGCCCACGTCAGCACACCCTTGGCCCAGGCCCACGCCAGCCCCTCGATCAGC
>CAZGHZ010000028.1:0-42471 GCA_964525655.1 uncultured Occallatibacter sp. | reverse complement strand
CGCCAGCTCAAAGGAGGTCAAACGCTCCTTGTGTTTGCCCACGCCCTTGGTGAAGAAGATCTTCTTCGGCACCATGCTTTTTCCCAATTTCTATGTACCCTCCATGTATCTCAAAATCGGCACTTGAATACCACGTACCCGCATGAGTTTATCGCATCCTGATGGGTTGGAACAGAATGCGCGCTGATTTTATCTCCTATTCACCTGGAAAACGCCGGTTCAGAGGAAAACACCGCTAAGGCTCGATCAGTTTCACCTGCAATCTGAACCAAGGTCCAGAGTCTTTCCCTTCAGACCCGAATAGGCATCTTCGATCGGCCACTACCGAACAGACCGCTCTATTGAATCCGGGAAAACGCCAGAATGGAGCAATGTTCCAGCAATGTGTCGAATGCCGCAACCATCATTTTGGGAATTCCGTATTGTAATATCACCAACATGACCATCAAATCTCTCCCAGTTGCGGCAGATCGCAGCGTCGAAATTGGGTGGTGGACACTTCGCCTCGCCGGTCCGGTGATAGCGGCAGCTGCAGTGCGTCTGGCGCTGCTGACCTTCTTGCTTGCGCGAATCGGCTCCGGCGCCCTTATGCATGCCGACACGAGCAGCTATCTGATCCCTGGGCGCAATCTTCTGCTGCACGGCAGTTTCATGGCGGACGGCGCGCCTGACCTGCTGCGTACTCCAGGTTATCCGCTATTTCTTGCCATCGCTATGATTCCCGGCGCGCCCACGGCGGCTTTGGCGAACGTGATTCTCTCAGTGTTCTCCTTGATTCTTGTGTGGAGGCTGGGGCGGATCGTCTTCGACGAGCCGGGTGTCGCGCTCGGCGCAGCCTGGATCTTCGCCTTCGAAGCCGGTTCGGTCTCTTTGTCTGTCGTTCTGCTGTCGGAGACATTGTTTCTCGTCTTCCTTCTACTGAGTTTGGAGCGGCTGGCTGTGTTTCTGCGCACGCTCCGCTTGCCGGCGCTTGCCGCGGCAGGACTGTGGCTTGCAGCAGCAACTTTCGTACGCCCCATCAGTTATTACTTGCCGTTTGCGCTCGCTCTGGGATTGTTTCTGGTGTTGATGCGCGTGCCCGGCCTGCGTTGGAAGGCGCCCGCCGTGCTGCTGATCTCGGTGCTGCCCTGGCTCGCCGCCTGGCAGATTCGCAATAGGATTGAGACTGGCTTTGGCGGATTCACAAGTATCTCGGACGTAAACCTCTACTATCTCTCTGCCGCCTCTGTGACAGCACACCTCGATCATCGCCCCACCGCGGAGGTAGTATCCGAGTTTGGTTTTATTGATTTCACTAACAACAGCGGTCAGGTTTACCTGCAGCAGTCGTACCTGGCGCAACACCCGGAGCAAGCCGGGTGGAATCAGGGCCAGCGTTTGTCCTATCTGCACTCCACAGCCGTTCACATCATTCTTGCGCACCCCGGTGCTTACTTGCGCTTGTGTATCCCCGAACTGCTCAAGACGGTATTCTTCCCCTCAGTGTACGGCTTGTCCAATCCGAAGGTGGCGAGAACCCCCACGTATTCCGCTGTTATTGCAGACCAGGGACTGGCAGCATGGCGACTCATACTGGCCAGAGCCCAAGCACACCCCTGGGTGATGGCTGAAAACACTTTCTTCTGGCTCCTGCTACAGGGACTGTACCTCTTTGCGGCACGGGGATTCTTGCGCGGTCGTGCGCACCCCGCCTGCCAATGGTTGCTGCTGGGAGCGTCGCTCTACTTCCTTGCCGTCCTGGTGGCGTCGCCCATGGCAAGCTCGCGTTTTCGAATGCCCGTCATGCCCGTCGTTTGCATTTTCGCGGCGGCGGGATTCCTGCGCGCAAAGGCGGCAGCGACATCGATCCCAAACAATCCCCGGGCCGGCCCCCGCCCTTGTTGAAAGAGATTGCCTTCGGATCCAATCCCTACCCGAGTTTCCATTGTTCCTCCGTAATTTGCAGCTCGGCATGGGTTCCTGCGGGTCGATTTCGCCTTTCGCTGGAGAGCGTCCGGCGAAGTTCCATTCCCGATCGCAGCGCACTCAGAGCGACTATTTCCCCTTCGCTGCGTTTAATAGATCATGATGAGTCTGAATTATTTTGGAATCGGTGTCCTCTGTATGGTAAGCGGCTGCCTTCCAATGCTGGCACAGGCACCTGTGGGATCGCGGCAACTCGCGCAAGCGGCGCCGCCGCTCTCTGTTCAGGCCAATTCCGCCGCTGCGGCGGTCGATCTGGACTGGACTCCTTCCGCTCTGACACAGTTAAGCGCACAGGCTGCAGCAAAGTCCAGCTTCACCCTGGACCGGACGATGCTGGCCGCGGCCTCCACCATGATTCCAGACTCCGAGCCGGAGACTCGCCAGGCCATCGCCAAAATCGACGGCATCAGCGTTCACCTGCTCAACTTCGACGCAGCGGGAATTGCTGACCCGGCGCAAGTGGAAGCGCTTCGCGAGGCCTACCATCAACGCGGCTGGAAGCATCTGGTCACCACGACCAACGCCGGAGGCCCGCTCCACAATGGAACCACAGACGTCTGGCTGACGATGGAGGGCGTGAATGTGCGCGGCGCGGTGGTGCTGGTCGAGTCGCCCAAGAGCCTGACGCTGGCCACTCTCAAGGGCGATCTGAGCCCGGTGGACCTGCTTCACCTGCGCGGACACTTCGGCATCCCGCGCTTTGAGGGAGACCAATTCAAAGACGCTAAGGAGCAGTAGCTTCCTTTCAATATTGAAAGACGGACATCAGGGTTCCGCCAACGGATTTGCCCATCGCAGACCAGGAAACCTGGCGAAATCGCGGTCATTTGTATAAAGAACACCGCCGAACTCAACCGTCAGTGCCGCCAATGCCGCGTCGTTCGTGAGCTTCCCTCGCACATCGCCCTTAGCGAGCATCTCTCGGAAAAGCTGCCAATGACCCTCGCCAGGGACCAAGGTCCGCACATGAGGCAGCGCCAGCCAGTCGTCGACGATCGCGATGACCTGATCCATTGTGAATCGCTCGCCAAAGGCTTCGGGGTACGTGAGGATGCGAAGAAAAGCGGAGATGTTCTGCCAAGGCAAGCCGACTGGCTCACTGTCTGAGAAAACGTCCTCGACCCACGCCCGCGCCTTCTCGTGCTCCTTGCATGTTGTGTCGTAGGCGTAGATAAGGAGGTTGACATCGAGGACGATCATCGATGCATCGGGCCTTCTAGCGCCTCAATCAGATCTTCAACTTTTTGATACCGCGTTCCCAGGCCCGTATTCATTGCGATTGGGGTGACTTGAAATCGCTTTCTGGACTGAGGATTGCGGGCAGTGGTCAAGCCGCGGCGAAGCAGTGTGTTCACCGTGCTCTTGAAGGATTCGCCCGAGCGCCGCTGCTCCTGCTCGATGAGCACGGCAACATCGTCGTCAATGGTCAAAGTCGTCCGCACATCATGATGCTATGCCATAAAGCATCATGATGTCAATGTGCCACAACGAACACCTCGACTTCAAGCGCCGATTCAAGCGCGGAAGCCCAAAGAGGTCTGATAGCCACTATCACGATTCCCTTGCGTCCACTTGGATTTGGGTACTATCCTTGCGACGATGAGATTCCATTCTAAATTCGCTGGATCGCCTTCATTTCTGTTTTTCTTACTTGGCGTTTGCACGCTCGATTTAACGCCATCTGTCTTGGAAATGAATGTCTTCCAAAACCGGCAAATGCATCTGATCTTTGGCTGGATTTTGTTATCGCTTTGTGTTTTGCTGGTTCTTCTAGCCGTTCTTGTCTATTGCTTCACATATTGGGACTTGGACTGCACCTCACTTCGCCAACGCAAACTTTGGAAAGAGCAGAAAATTACATGGCAGGAAGTGACCCGCGTTGGCAGGTTAGGATTTGGGGCCAACGTCGTAAAGATCTCCTACGGCCATTCAGTCGAGGATTATGGTTGGTTGCTGGCCGCGCCCAGGAACCGAGGCGATTTCATCGACACCTTGCGCCGATACGCTCCTCACGCTGAGTTTGATCTCTAGGGCCCTTATTTCTTGCAGTTGAATTCCGGGCCCCTCGGCCTTGATACCAGCCCGCATCGTTTACCATCCCGTGTTCGCCCAACCATTGCATTCCCTGAATCCCGGATGGTAGCCTCAACCTCTAACCATATTGGGGAAGGGGCATTTCAGAGCCAATGCAAGCGACCTACAACGGATTAGCGTTGCCGCAAAACGGCCAAGCGATCGAATACAACAACGGGCAGATCATGGCGCCCGACCATCCCATCATCCCTTTCATCGAAGGCGACGGCACCGGCCGCGACATCTGGAAGGCCTCGCAACGGGTCTTCGACGCCGCGGTCGAGAAGGCTTACGGCGGCAAACGCGCCATTCGCTGGTTTGAGATCTTCGCCGGCGAGAAGGCCTTTCGCAAGTTTGGCCAGTGGCTGCCCGAAGACTCGGTCGCCGCGGCCCGCGACCTGCGCGTCTCCATCAAGGGACCGCTGACCACTCCCATCGGCGGCGGCATCCGTTCGCTCAACGTGGCCCTGCGCCAGCTTCTCGACCTCTACGCCTGCGTGCGGCCCGTGAAGTATTACCAGGGCGTTCCCAGCCCGGTGAAACACCCCGAGCGGGTGGACATTGTGATCTTCCGAGAGAACACCGAAGACGTTTACGCGGGCATCGAATTCAAAGAGGGCTCGGCAGATGCGGCGCGGCTGATTGCCTTCCTCAATGACGATCTCCTCTCCAAAACAAAGAAAAAAGTGCGCGTGGATTCCGGTGTCGGAATCAAGCCGATCTCGATCTTCGGTTCGAAAAGACTGGTCCGCTACGCCATCCGCCACGCCCTTGAGTCGGGCCGCAAGACCGTCACGCTGGTTCACAAGGGCAACATTCAGAAGTTCACCGAGGGCGCATTCCGCGAGTGGGGCTACGAAGTCGCGACGCAGGAGTTCCGCGAACAGACCGTCACCGAACGCGAGAGCTGGATCCTCGGCAACGCCGACGCCAACCCCGGCCTGACCGTCGAGCAGAATGCCGCATTGATCGAGCCGGGCATCGAATTCGGCTCGCAAGCCTTCCGCGACTCGCTCTACGCGGAGGTCAATGCTGTCCTCGACTCCATCGGCAAAACCCACGGCAACGGCGCATGGAAGTCGAAGACCCTCGTCAACGACCGCATCGCCGATTCGATCTTCCAGCAGATCATCATCCGACCCGAGGACTACAGCATCCTTGCTACCACCAACCTAAACGGCGATTACATTTCCGACGCGGCCGCGGCGCAGGTTGGCGGCCTGGGCATCGCGCCCGGCGCGAATATCGGCGATGGCTATGCCGTCTTCGAGGCCACCCATGGCACCGCGCCCAAGTACGCCGACAAGGACGTGATCAACCCCGGCTCGGTGATCCTCTCCGGTGTCATGCTGCTCGAGTTCATCGGCTGGAAGGAAGCCGCCAAGCTCATCGAGACCTCGCTGGAAAAGACGATTCTGCAAAAGTTCGTAACCTATGACTTCGAGCGTCAGACCGCCGGCGCAACCAAGGTAGGCACCAGCGAGTTTGCGACGAGAATCATAGGCAATATGTAAAGGCAGGGACTAAGGGACTAGGGCTCGATTTTGAAAGAGAACGGCTTTAGCCGTGCCGCTAGATGGAACAAATCAAGTTGGGCTTTAGCCCCGGAGGGAATGTCGATTTTCTGAAAGATCTGTTCGAGCGGAGTTTGCATGGCAAGTGGTCGTTGGTTCAATGGATTGGTTCGAGGCAGAATCTTCTGGTCAACAGTCCAATGTGTTTCATGGGCTTGTATCTCAATTCGCGAATGGAAAAAAGATCCGAATGGATTGTATTTCTGGCTTACATTGATGTGCGCTGTCGCATCACTGTTCATTCTTAGGATTGATGCTATCACGCACGTCAGTAAGTCACGCACGGCCAGTGTGTATGTTCAGCCAGGAACATGAGGAGTGCCACTTGATCCCTCAGGGGCTAAAGCACATCTTCATTATTCGGACCTTACGGCACGACTAAAGTCGTGCCCTTTCAAAATGGATCTCTGGCCCCTGATCTCTGACCCCTGTTCACCATTCTCCAAGGAGGAAAGCAATGCGCAAGAAGGTAAGCATCATCGGCGCCGGCAACGTCGGCTCGACGGCGGCACACTGGCTCATGGCCAAGGAACTGGCCGATGTGGTGATGATCGACGTGGTCGAAGGCGTGCCGCAGGGCAAAGCGCTTGACCTGCTTCAGGCACTTCCCATCGAGCGCTCTGATGTTCACATCACCGGTTCCAACGACTACGCCGACACCGCCGACAGCGACATCGTGATCATCACCGCCGGCCTGCCCCGAAAGCCCGGCATGAGCCGCGACGATCTGCTGCACACGAACTACAAGATCATGACCGACGTGGTCAAGAACGTGGTCGCCTATTCGCCCGAGACGATTCTCATCGTCGTCTCCAACCCGCTGGACGCGATGGTGCAGGCCGCCTACAAGCTCTCCGGCTTCAACCGCGAGCGGGTCATCGGCATGGCCGGGATTCTGGACTCCGGCCGCTTCAAGAGCTTCATCGCCGAGGAACTCCAGGTGAGCGTCGAGAACATGAGTTGTCTGGTTCTCGGCGGCCACGGAGACATGATGGTCCCGCTCGTCCGCTACACTACCGTCGCCTCCATTCCCATCACCGAATTGCTCTCGAAGGAGCGCATCGACGCCATCATCGAGCGCACCCGCAATGGCGGCGGCGAGATCGTGAAATATCTCAAGACCGGCAGCGCCTACTACGCGCCATCGGCGGCCGCCGTCGAGATGGCTGAGGCCATTCTGAAGGACAAGAAGAAGATCCTTCCCTGCGCGGCTTATCTCCAGGGCGAATACGGCATCAGCGGCTACTACATGGGCGTTCTCTGCAAACTGGGCGCGGCCGGCCTGGAACAGATCGTCGAGATCAAGCTCAACGATGAAGAGCGCGCCGCCCTCATGAAAAGCGCCGCAGCCGTAAAGGAACTTTGCGACGTGATTGGCGTGTAGCCATCCCCCGAATGAAACTGGGTGCCCCAGGTCCCGATTTTGGGACCTGGGATTCCGCAACCTACCTATTCTCACGAAAACTCTATCCTCCATTCGGTGGAGAAAAACCTAGTCCAATGGGCGGTTGCCGGCCTTTTCTCCGACCTTCATGCTCAAGAGACTGAGATGAGAAGGCTTCCCCTTTCCCTGTTCTTCCTGCTGATCACGGCCGTAGGTTCTGCGCAAGAGGGCTCGAAAGATGCCGCTCTCGGCGGGTTCTATGACCGATGGGAGGCGCGCACCAACGCCATCCAATCCAGGCAGCCCGGCTGGGCCGTGCCGCTCGTCACCACCTACACCGGACTCTTCCAAGTCGTGCGCACAGATATACTGCGGCAAACGACTCCAACGCTCACCCACACTTGGAACTTCGACAACAGCAAGGGCGTCAACATTATTCCTTCGAATAGAACGGAAATTGCGATCAACCTGCCGCCCTACATCGAACACAATTCAACCGCCAAAGATGGCGCGGGGGACATGTCGTTTCTCGGCAAGGTTCGCATCGCCAGCGGCAACGCGCAGCACGGCACCTATACGCTGTGTGCATTCGCGATTGCCACAATTCCCACTGGCAGCTACAAGAATGGCTCGACGGACGCCAGCATCGCTCCGTCGCTGGGCGCGGGCAAGGGCTTCGGCCACTTCGACGTGCAATCGACGATTGGCGCCACGCTGCCCACCGGCAACCCAGCCATCACAGCCTCCGGTCGTCCAATTGTTTGGAACACAGCAGCGCAGTACCATGTCGGCAAGCTCTTCTGGCCGGAGGTCGAGAGCAACGCCACCTTTTATAAGGGCGGAGCCAACGACGGCAAAATGCAGGAGTTCCTGACGCCGGGCCTGATCGTCGGCAGATGCGCCCTGCACTCCTCCGACCCAAAATCGCGCCCCGGCCTGGCCTTCGGCGCAGGCATGCAAATCGCCGCCAGCCACTTCCACACCTACAACCACGGACTCATCCTGACAGCCCGCTGGATTTACTGAGTTCTCGACAGCCCTACCGCTTCACAAACTCAACAACCTTGGGTCCGATCTGCGCCGCACACTGGCCTGCAGCCAGATGGCCGCAGCCGGCGAAGACCTCCAACTGCGATTGAGGTACGAGTTGGTGAATCTTTTCGCCCTGGTTGAGCGGAACGATCTTGTCCACCCCGCCCCAGACAATCAGCACGGGCATCTTGAGGCCCGGCAGCAGGTTGTCTGTGGCGTCCCGGCCGGTGAGCATCGAAGCGATCGCGCGACGAATCACCCAGGCGTGGCCGGCCGAGATGCGCAGAATATCCCGCGCGACAAAGCCGGGAATCTTGCGCGGTTGCGGCATCAGCAGCGCTTCCAATTGGTCGAGTTCGGCGGCTGAGGTAGGCGTAAAGAGTTGAGTGTTCCAAAGTGGTTTTTCGTAGATGCCCGCCGAATCAAAAAGTATCAGCGTCTTGACTCGCTCCGGATGCTTTGCAGCCACAACCTGTACAATCCAGCCGCCCATCGACCAGCCGCCCAGATCCACCTGCTTCAATCCCAGCGCATCCAGAAAGCCCACCAGCACCTCGGCCTGATCGTGCACCGAATAAGAGAAATCCGCCGGCCTTTCGCTGCGGCCAAAGCCGGGCAGATCGGGCCGATAGACACGGAAGCCGGCCCTGGTCAAATAGGGTGTCAGGTTGCGCCAGTCCTCAGCTTCGCCGCCCAGTCCGTGGATCAGAACGACCACCGGTCCATCGGCAGGCCCATCGGCGAGGTAATGCACACGATAGCCCGCAACCTGAATCGAGTGATTCTCAATGCCGGAGAAAAACTCGTGCACATAGGTTGCCTCGCTGATGTAGCTGACAGGGCGCACCCAGAATCCAACCCCGGCAATCACAGCCAGCGCGCCCACAACGCACAGAAGCCTCTTGATCGCTTTCATGGCCCTCAGGCTTCAGAATGACATAGTGGCCCTATCGAGTCCACCGTCCGCATTGGGCGAGACAAAGTATCCACTCCGCCATGTCTCTCAAGCGCGCTGGCCCTATGCCCGTCGCATGATTTAACCTCAGAGTCGTCATGAATTTCAAGAACACACTTCTTCTCTCCGCCGCAGCCCTTGTCCTTGCCGCTTCCGCACTCGCACAAACCTCCTCCAAGCCGGCTGATGCGCTTCCCGACGCACCCGCAGCCACCGCTGCCGCCATGACTCACCCCAACGGCCCCACGGTTGTGATGGACACCTCCATGGGCCGCATCACCTGCCGGTTTTTTCAACAGCAGGCGCCCAAAGCGGTGGCCAACTTCATTGCACTGGCCCAAGGCTCAAAGGACTGGACGGATCCTGTCACCAACAAGGTGCAGCACAGCAAGCCGCTTTACGACGGCACCATCTTCCATCGCGTCATCCCTGAGTTCATGATTCAGGGCGGCGACCCGGCCGGCACAGGCATGGGAGATCCCGGCTACAAGTTTGAGGATGAGTTCGACCCCAATCTCGGCTTCGACGTTCCCGGCCGTTTGGCGATGGCCAACAGCGGTCCCAACACCAACGGGAGCCAGTTCTTCATCACCGAGGTGCCGACGACCTATCTGAACGGAAAACACACGATCTTTGGCCAGTGCGATGGCCCAAGCCTTGATGTAGTTAAGAGCATCGCTCGTGTTCAGCGCGACGGTGACGACAAGCCTGTAACTCCAGTCGTCCTGAAGAAAGTCACCATCGTGCCCGTGGGCCAGCCCTTGCCGCCCGCTCCATCTGCGACGATCAAGCCATAAACCGTGGAATCCCAGGTCCGGATTTTCGGACCTGGGATTCCACGAATCAACGAATCCCCGCACGAATCCAGGAGCTTCTCATGCCACTAGCAGCAGGAACTTACGCCGTCTTCTCGACCACCGAAGGTAAGATCACCGTTCGGCTCTTTGAGTCCGACGCGCCCATCACCGTCAAGAACTTCATCGAACTGGCCGAGGGCTCCAAGGAGTGGACCCACCCCACCACTCACAAAAAGTCCACCGACAAACTCTTCGACGGCACCATCTTTCACCGCGTCATTCCAGACTTCATGATCCAGGGCGGAGACCCGACCGGTACAGGAATGGGCGGACCCGGCTATCGCTTCGGGGACGAGACCAAAGGCTCGCCGCATAAATTCGACAAGTCCGGCAAGCTGGCCATGGCCAACAGCGGCCCAGGCACCAACGGCTGCCAATTCTTCATCACCGTCGCTCCAACGCCATGGCTCACCGGCAACCACACCATCTTTGGCGAAGTCGTCGAGGGCCAGGAGATCGCCGACAAGATTTCCAAAGTCGCCCGCGCCGCGCAGGACAAGCCCAAGACCCCGGTAGTCCTGAATTCCGTAGTCATCGAGCGCATCAGCTAGGGGTTTTGCCGTTACTAAACTCTGGGTGCCCCATCCTTCGCGTGACCGGGGTCCCCGCGGACAGGTCTTCGTCCGTGGGGTGGTTGGGCGGAGGATGGGATACGACTAACTTCAACAAGCATTTATTGATTAGGAGCATCGATGGATCGGACTCTTGCAGCCCGCAGCATCCGCATCACGTCCGCGCGTCACCTCGCTCCGCTCTGCGCACTTCTCCTCGCCAGCACAGCCATCGCACAAATCCCCCAACCCTCCAAGACAAATCAAGTCCAACACAAGGCGCAACCTGCCAAACCCACCATCCCCGCGCTCCTCATCAGCGACATTCACTTCGAGCCATTTTTCGATCCGGCCAAGGTCCCGCAGCTTGCCGCGGCGCCAGCGAGTGAATGGAAGGCCATTCTGGCCGCGCCTTCCTCGCCTGACCAGCAAAAACGATTTGAAGCCTTGCAGCAAAGCTGCCACGCCCGCGGCGTCGACACATCCTTTCCGCTCTTCGATTCAAGCCTGAAGGCCATGCGAAGCCATGCCACAGGCGTAAAGTTCGTCACCGTCAGCGGCGATCTCATCTCCCATGGCTTCGATTGCAAGTACAAATCCATCTTTCCCAAAGCCAGTCCGGATGAATACGGGAAATTCGTTGAAAAGACCCTGGATTATGTCATCGACGAGTTATACGCAACATTTCCCGGCGTGCCTGTCTATGTAGCACTGGGAAACAACGATTCCGGGTGCGGCGACTACAGGCTCGACGCGCACAGCGAATTTCTCCGAGTTACCGGCAACGAAGTGACAAAGGAGTTCCCCGCCGCTGAGCGCAAGGCCGCTGAAGATAGCTTCGCCGCGGGCGGCTATTACAGCATTGCTCTCCCCGCACCCGTCGAAGACGCCCGCCTTCTGGTTCTCGACGATCTCTTCATGTCGAAAAGCTACACGACCTGCGCGGGCAAATCCGATTCCAGCGGAGCCGACGCGCAGATCGCCTGGCTTCGGCAGCAACTCACCGAGGCGCGCGCCAATAAGCAGAAAATCTGGGTCATGGGCCACATTCCGCCGGGGGTCGATCTCTACTCGACCGTGAAGAAGATGGGCAACCTTTGCGGCGGCGAGCAGCCGGCCATGTTTCTCTCCTCGGAGAAGATGGCGGATGTATTAGCCGGCTTCAGCGATGTGGTCCAGTTGGCGATCTTCGCTCACACGCACATGGACGAGTTGCGCCTTCTGAAGGATGAAGGCCAGCCCCCTGCAACGACCAAGCCCGTCGCGGTCAAGATGGTCTCGTCGATCTCGCCCAACCACGGCAACAACCCGTCCTTCACTGTTGCCCAGATCGATCCCGCCTCCGCGGCCCTGGTGGACTATCGCGTCATCACCGCCTCGAACCAGAGCGGCGTTGACGCCAAGTGGACGGAAGAGTATGACTTTGCGCGCAGCTATCACGAGCAGGATTTCTCCTCGCCGAGTGTTCGCAAGCTCGTCGCCGGCTTCGCAGCCGATCCCGGAGTGAAGGCGAAGCCGAGCCAGAGTTACATCGACGATTTCTCCGCGGGCAGCCCTTCGCCGGTGCTCCAGATCTTCTGGCCGCAATACGTCTGCACCCTGTCGAACCGCTCCCCGGAGGCCTTCAAAGCCTGCGTCTGCCCCGCTGCGCACTGAGGCAGTTCTCACTTAGCCGCACTGCACAATTCCAGAATCGCCTCGCCAAACCGCTCTGTCTTGGCCGGACCCATCCCGTCGATCTCCTGAAGTTGCCGCAGATTGGCCGGCCGCGTCTGCGCCAGAGCCGTCAGAGTGTGGTTTTGCAGCACGATATAGGCTGGAACTCCCAGCCGCTTTGCCTCCGCAGCGCGCCACTGGCGCAGCCGCGCCGCAAGAACCTCACCCTCTGCCGTCAGCCTTGCTGGCTCGACGATTTCCGCCTTCGTCTCCGCTGACATCCCTTTCCTGCTCTTCACTGCTGTCTTTGGTTTGTTTATCCGCGTCCGCGTTGGAGCCCGCCCGCCAAACTCCTCAACGACTCCATCGCTGATCAGCAGTTCTACCGGCGACGAAGAGCGCATCTCCAGTCCTGCCGGAGTCAGCCGCACCTTGCGGAAGCGGATAACTTCTCCGTCCTTTTCAAATTCGGCTTCCTCGATCTCGATCAGCCCTGCGCGCACCATCGCATCCAGCAGACCATTGAACTCATCGCGGCTCATCCGGCCAACCAGATTGAGATTCCTTTGCAACGTTCCTGCGGCTTTATAATCCACCGCGCGCAACTCATCGGCGATAGCCTGCGCCAGTTCCCGCTCCGCGGCTGTCGGCCGCCGGAAGAGCCTCAGCACGGCCCCGGCCGGATCGCAGACGTCGCAGATGCCGCAGGGCCGGGCGGCATCCTCCACGTCGCCGAAATGGCGCACCAGGGCCGACATCCGGCACTCGGTCGAAGTGGTGAATCGCAACACCTTCTCGAACTGCTCGGCGCGGTACTTCGCCTGCACTTTATATGTTTTCTTCCAGCCTGGGCCGCCTGCCTTGACCTTGCCGCCAAAGTCCACTTGAGCACCGCCGTGAATCTCGAGCTTTTCCAGAGCCTTGTCGAACTCCTCTTCGCTTAGCTGTGAGCCAGCCCGCAGCTCCTCGACCAATTGCGACTCTTCACTCAGTGCGCCGTATACCTGCTGCAACTGCTCGACCGGGGGATAGTCGCGGTTGAGGAAGAAGTCGTGCGTTCGCTGGTCGGCGTAACTGTGCATCAGGTAGGTTCGGCTCGGCGCGCCGTCGCGCCCAGCGCGGCCAATCTCCTGGTAGTAGCCCTCGAGCGTCGCAGGGAGCCCGGCGTGAATGACGGTGCGAATGTCGGCCTTGTCGATGCCCATACCGAAGGCGATCGTCGCCACCACCACCTCCAGTTCGCTAGCCTGGAAGGCAGTCTGCACGTGTTCACGCGTCTCAGCATTGAGCCCCGCGTGATACGCCGCAGCCCGAAGCTTGCGCGATAGCTCCTCCGCCATGCGCTCGGCGCCCTTGCGCGAGGTCGCATAGACAATCGCGGGCCGCCGTTCGGCGCTGGCCAGCAGCCCGCAGATCGCCCGCGGACGTTCAGGCATCGGCAGCTCGACGACTTCGATCGCCAGGTTGTCACGGCGAAAGCCGTGAATGAAATGCGCCGGCTTGACCATCCCCAGTTGCGCCACAATGTCTGCCTGGACAGATGGAGTCGCGGTAGCCGTCAGCGCCAGCACCGGCGCCGGTCTGAGCGCGGGAAGATATTGGCCAAGCATCCGATAGTCGGGTCGGAAGTCGTGGCCCCATTGCGAGATGCAGTGTGCTTCGTCGATGGCAATCAGCGCGGGCTTGCGCTTGGCCAGCATCTCTCCGAAGCCTGGCACACGCAGCCGCTCTGGCGCGATGAAAAGGAATTGCAGGCTCCCTTGTAAATAGTCCACGCAGGCCTGTCGCGCCACGCTGCGGTCGAGTCCTGAATGAATCCGCGCCACGCGCAGCCCAAGCGATAGAAGCTTGGCCGCCTGATCCTCCATCAACGCAATCAGCGGCGAGATCACCAGGGCCGTTCCGCCCAGGGCAATCGCGGGCAACTGGTAGCAGAGGGACTTGCCAAAGCCCGTCGGCATGACGAGCAACAGATCTCGCCCGTCGATTGCGGCCTTGCAGACCGCCTCCTGATTGGCCCTGAAACGCGCAAAGCCAAACACCGACTGCAACAGCTCAGCCAGCCCAACCGAATTGGAGGATGTTGTCAACGGAAGCAAGCTGAACGCACGGAGTGCGCCGTAAACGAAGCGCCTCTTCCAACTTTACAGGAATGGATTCCCACTGACGGACTCGGCCCTCGCTGTTGGGCTATTGACGATTTAATTACCTGAAAGGTCTTGAAAATATGAATAGGGGGGTGGGGGTCTCCTCGGAGGCTTGAGACATTACCACTAAAGAGTGGCCTCTATGGCCCAGCTCTCTGACTTCAATTCATTGTGCGCCGGCGGAGGACATTCTTCTGCAAAACTCCATAGAGAACCCAAAGCGTGCCTGGGCGCGACCTCAGTCGTACCAAGTGAGCTAAGGAAACATGTTGGGTTTTACAGGCTGCGGATTAAGGCCTGGTTCGTTGGAAGGTCCATGAAAAGCATCCCTCAGCGGCTAAAGCCAGAGTCGATTCTGCGGCACTTACGGCACGACTGAAGTCGTGCCCTTTCAAATCCCAATTCTCACCGCAGAATGCTACGACGCCAATCGGACAGGCGCGCGCTCTGCAGGCTCTTCGATCAGCCTGCGCAGCCTTCCCTGGGGAAGCAACTCGCAGGGATCGCCGCGGTAGCGAAGCCTGCTAGAGCCATAATAGCTTCCGACCCAGAAGCAGAAGCCCATCAGGTCGCGCACGGGATAGAGCCAGGCCTTGCGGAGCGCAGCCTTATCGCGAACCACACTGCCACTCACCAACAGACAAAGCAGCATCCGTGCAAAGGCTGTGAAGGCAAAAATCGCCAGCCCCAGGGTCAGGTGGCCAGTGACGCCCAGCACTCCCAACCCCAGCAGACCGTAAGGAACAGCGTAGGTCAATACTTCGCCTAGATGCCCGAGCGGCCGGGAGAAGCGGGTGCTGGTCGCCCAAACCTGCTGATGTGAGATGGTGTTCTTGAAGGAGTCGTTGAGAACATGATGCTCAACAATGTAAGAAGAAAGCTCCACGGTCTCCCCGGCCTTTGCCGTCCAGTTGCCTAGCACAAAGTCATCCGCATAGTATTGCGCGACCTGCTCGAATCCGCCGATTTTCTCTACCGTACTCTGCCGGATGGTCATCGAGGGCCCCAAGGCGAACTTCATCCCCTCGAGCATGTTGGCTACCAGTACGCCGGAACTCATCTCGACGGACATTCCCATGGCCTCAAGCTGCGCCCAGAGTCCCCGCCGGGCGATGCCGCGGTAGAGGCAGGTGACCATGCCCACCTCAGGATTGCTGAGCGGCTCGACCACTGCGGCCAAGTAATTGGGCCCCACGCGCACGTCGCTGTCGGAGGCCACCAGGATGGGATAGCTTGCCGCACGGCGCATGACCTCCAGCGAGTAGGTGCGCGCATTCGGCCATGGGGGTTCGCCACAAACCAGAATGCGCGTCTTGATATGCGGAAAGCGGGCAGCTGCACGACGCGCAGCCTGCAACCCGGCGTCGGAGGAGTGCCGCGCGCAGAAGAGAATCTCATACTGCGGATAATCCTGATGGAAGAAGCTGGCCAGATTCTCTTCCAAATCCGGCTCATCGCCGTGCACGGGCTTCAAGACGCTGACCGGAGGCTGAAAAACGCGGTTCCCAGCTGGCTCTCTGGCCGCAGGCATGCGCCGCCTAAACTGCACGACAGCCCCGGCGACCATCAGGCTGTAGATGGTCGAGGTCGCCACTCCGAGAGCGGCAAGGGCGCCGAGCGCGATGATGGGAACCTGGTCGAGTGTCATGCCGTCGTCAATCTCGCGTCTCCGCTCTCACCCGCGTCTTCTGGAGCATCTCTGGAACAATGGAAGAGCCAAGAATCATGTGCGTGACACCGTGATTCTACTATAGTGGCCAATACGAGGTCTTAACCTGCGGTAAACGATTGATCCTGAGGTGAAAACGGGATTGCGGTGCGGGTGAATTCTCACTTAAGGTAGACAGAGGTTTTCTCATCCGATAGAGTTAGCCTCAGCGCTTTTCCCCCGAAGTTGCAGAACGGCAAAGGAGCCGTCGCGGTGGCATTTTTCTTATTCTTCTTGGGCATGACCGGGATTGCAACTTCAACAGTCTTTACTGGAATGGTTTTTGTTGCGGCTGCGAAGTATCTCATCGCGAGAGGCCGCAAAAGGCGCCAGGTCTTCGACTTTACTCCTCCAGTCAGCATTCTCAAGCCGCTCCACGGCTCCCCGGCCTACCTTGAAGAATGCCTGGAAGGCTACTTCAGGCTCGACTACCCGGCCTACGAACTGCTCTTTTGCGCGCGACAGCCCGATGACGCGGGCCTGGCCGTAGCCGCAAGGCTGGCAAAGCGCTACCCGCAGATTCCGGTGACGATCCTCCACTCCGGCGAGCCAACGTGGATGAATGCCCGCTGCTATTCGATGCATCTGATGGCCCAGGCGGCGCGGTACGATCTGCTGGTGGCCACCGACGCGGACATTCCGGTCGTACCCGAATTCCTCCGCGAGATGGTCGCGCCCTTCCGCGATCCCGGCGTGGGGGCAGCATTCTGTGTCTACCGCGGCGACTCGATCGACGGCGGCTTTGGCGAGCGCCTGGAGGCGCTGGGCATGTCCGTCGAAATGACCTCGGGAGTGCTGGTGGCGCAGATGCTGGAAGGAGTGCGGTTTACCCTGGGGCCTTCGTCCGCGGTTCGCAAATCGTCGCTCCAGCGTATCGGGGGCTTTAAGCGGCTGGGCAGCTATGCGGCGGACGACTACATGTTGGGATACCTGGTGGCGCAGATGGGCCAGACCGTTGCGCTCTCGGACCACGTTGTCAATCATCTGATTCTCAGATCGAGTTTTTGGAAGTCGATCGAGCACCAGTTGAGTTGGATGCGCAGCACGCGTTTTTCGCGGCCCAAGGGACATCTCGGCACTGCGCTGACCTTCTCCACTCCATTTGGCCTGCTGGCGTTCCTTGGCGGAATGCTGATCCACCGTCCACTTTGGGGCGCTGCGGCGCTTGCCTTCACGCTACTGCTCAAGATTGCACAGTCGCTGGTCGTCGGCGGCATTGTTGTGCGCAGCAAGCAATCGGTGTATCTGGCCTTTCTCTTTCCCCTGCGCGACTTGATCGGCTTTCTGCTCTGGGTGGCAAGCTATGCCAATAACACGCTCCATTGGCACGGGAAGATCTTTGAACTTGAGCCGGGCGGCACCTTGCGCAGGCCTGTCTCTCAGGCAACCGCGGTGCCGAAGCCGCGCTCGTCTTGAGAATTGGGACAATGTGTTGAAGACCGGTCTGTCGGCTTCACAAGCTGCGGGAAAGAGCTTGCTTCATAGGTAAGTCCACGAATAGCATTCCTCAGTGGCTGAAGCCGGCGTTGATTTTTGCGGTACTTACGGCACGACTGAAGTCGTGCCCTTTCAAAGAGAGCCGCAGCACCAGGAGAATTGAGCAGGCCAATCCATCGGCTTCACAAGCTGCAGAAAAAGGCCTGATTTGATGGGAAAGTGACGGAAAGTGTTCCTCCGCAGCTAAAGCCGGTGTTGATCATGCATGCTTTATGCGGGGGTTGAAGACCCCCGCCTCCCTCCGAACCGAGCTTCTCCGCAGTCTGTTCAGCCGCCGACGATCTCTGCGGCTACCTTCAGCGCGGCTGCCGAAGCCTGATCCATGTTGTAGTAGCGGTATTGCGCCAGCCGGCCCAGAAAAACTACGTTCGGCTCGCTGGCGGCAAGTTCCTGGTAGCGGCCGTAGAGTTCCTGGTTCACCGGGCGCGGCACCGGGTAATAAGGCTCGCCTTCATCGGTGGGAAACTCTCTCACGATCGACGTTCCCGAATGCTGCTGGCCGGTGATGTGCTTGAACTCGGTTATCCTCGTGTATTCGTGCTCGTTGGGATAGTTGACCGTTGCCACGGGCTGCAAGCGCTCGACTCCGGCAAGGTGCGCGTGCTCGAAGCGAATTGAGCGGTAGGGCAACCGTCCGAACCTGAAGCCGAAGTATTCGTCGATGCAGCCGGTAAAAATCGTCAGCCGGAAATGGATCTTCTTGCGCATGGCCGAGAACTCTTCGCCCGTCTCGACTCGAATGCGCGGATGCGTCAACAGCCGCTCGAAGAGCTTCGTATAGCCCTCGGCGGGCATCGCCTGATGCTTGTCGGTGAAGTAGCGGCCGTCGCGGTTAGTGCGCGTGGGGATGCGGGCCAGAACGCTGGGGCTCAGCTGGGCCAGATCCAGATTCCACTGCTTGCGGGTGTAGCCGCGAAAGACCTTGTCGCAGAGTTCGCGGCCTACCGCGTTCAGGACAACGTCCTCGCTGGTCAGCACCGGATCGCGGTGTTCGCGGACCCCGGCCAGAAATCGCTCGACCCCGGCCTCGTCGAGATTCAGTCTGTAGAAACGGTTGATGAAGTCTTGATTGATAGGCAGGGGATAGAGCTTGCCGTCGAGCGAGACCAGGACCCGGTGCTCGTAAGGCCGCCACTGGGTAAATCGCGAAAGGTATTCAAAGACCGCGTCGGAGTTGGTGTGAAAGAGGTGCGGCCCGAATCTGTGCACGAGGACGCCGTGGCTGTCCGGGTGGTCATAGGCATTGCCCGCGATGTGATCGCGCCGGTCGATGACCAAGACCTCGCGCCCGGCGCTGGCCAGCCGCTCGGCGACTACCGCGCCGGCAAAGCCGGCTCCGACAACCAGCACATCCTGATTCGCGGGCTGGGGACTCACGGCCGCGCGCCTTCGGCGAGCCGCGCAGCCATGGGGCGAGCCGACTCGGACTCCGCCAGCGGCCGGTCGGTCCACAACGCCTTGTCGGCGATCGATTGCACGGGATAGAGACGGCGCGAGAGCAATTGCTCCGCCTTGGGCTGGTTAACGTCCTGGGCAAAGAGCCACTTTCGCTCGCCCACGCCCCAGATTGCAGAGAGTTGCTCTTCGCTGAGGAAGATTTTTGGCGCATCGGTGTAACAGGAACCCCACAGCATCGAGGTGCCTTCTCCATGCGGCGAACAAGCCTCGCCCACCAGCAGCGCCGGCTTGCCGTGGAAGAAGCCATGCGTGTAAAAGACCACCGACGAGGCGTCGGATTGCTCGCCGAAGATAATAAACGAATCGGCGGGCGAGCCCTGCTGCATGATGGTGACGGCAAGCTGCTTGGAGCTCAGCATCGGCTCAAAGCGGGCGAAGGCGATGTGCGCTGCAATCAGGAAGACCGCCGCGGTGAGGGCCACGCTGATGGTGGCGCTCATGTGCTTTGCTCTCAGCCGCAACAGCCAGCCCACCGCCGGCCCCACAAGCAGCGCGAGGGCGGCGATGATTGCCGGCAGTCGCAGCGCGGCAAACGATGGGCCGGTAAGGTCGAAGAGATGGGACATCGAGAGCGTGTAATTGCCAACGCCGCGATGCGCCAGCAGAGTTCCCACATCCGAGACGAAGGGCAGCTTGCGGGACTCCCACAATCCCCAGCCGAGAGTCGCTGCCGCCAGCACACCGACCACGGCATAGACGCCCTGCGCCCCGGTCAGCCACGCCGTCGAGAGCGGCTGCCGGCCGCCATCTTTAGTATCGACGAGGCCGCGCTGCTCCTCGATCCCGCTGAGCGCGCCGGCAATCATAATGATCAGCGGCGTCCAGGCCGGAAAGGTGTAGTACTCCTGATTGGTCGAGAATGAGAAGAAGAGCATGATGAAGACCGAGAAGAAGCTCAACAGGCAGACCGCGCGTACGCGGAAGTTGAGCTGGGTGACGTTTCCGGCAATGTTCTCGCGAACGGTATGGTCGAGGCAGAACTCCAGCGTCTGGCCGGCATTCGCTTTAAGGTGCTGGAGCCAGCGGCGGCGGCTCTTCCAGGCAACCGCCAGCAATGCGGGCAAAAAGAGGCTCCAGGGAAAGAGCCAGACCAGATGCAGCGGCCAGTAGGCGGCCAAGGGCAGCCGGTTGTAGTCGTAGGGATAGCGCTGGCCCAGGAAGCGGAGAACGTGCTCGTTAATGAAGTAAAAATACCAGAAGCCATGCACATTGCCGGGAGTTGGATGGTTGCCGATCGGGTGGCCTTGACCAGGATTGGCAAGGCCGGCCAAGATGTGCCACGGCGCGGTGACCGCGAGGAACAACAGCATTCCAGTCAGCGGCTTCAACTGCCGCCAGCGCCTCCATTGGCCGCTGACAAACAGGAACGGGATGGCCGCCGCACCAAAAAAGATGGGCGCGATCAGCCCCTTGGTGAGCACCGCCAGCCCCAGCGCCGCCCACATTCCATAGATGCGCCACGCATGGCCGGCTTCGAAGCCGGTGAGAAGGCAGTAAAGGGCCGCCAGCATCAAAAAACTCAGCAACGCTTCGGGAATGGCGAATCGCGTATAGAGAAACGGCCCGACAGAGGTCAGCACACCCAGTGCGGCGTAAAGGCCGGCGCGAGGACTCCAGGCCCGGACAGCGCACAGCCACGCCAGCCATGCGCATCCCAGCAGCGCCAGCGCGTTGGGCAGGTGGGTGGCAAAGACATTCTGGCCAACGACGCGATAGAGCGCGGCATCCAGCCAGTAAGGCAGAGGCGGCTTCTCCAGATAGCGCATGCCGTTCACCTTTAGCGTCACCAAGTCGCCGCTCTCGGCCATGTGTTGCGCGGCCTGCGCGTGACTGGCGTCCGCGTCGTCGAGCAGCGGCGGCGTGAACAGCGAGGCCAGCGAGACGGTGGCGAAGATCGCCAACAAGAGCGCCCAACTGGCCAATGTGAAGGTCGATTTCCGCGAGCGATTGGGAGAGTTCGTCTGGAATGTCATCTGAGGTTCAGCGACCAAGCTCAAGGATAGCAGCCTGATGCGCGAAGGAGCGTCCAACGCCAAAGGCCGCTTGCGATGCGGGGTTCAATGCTACTTGCGAGCGGCCGAGTTATCTGGAGGCTTCCAAAGAACTGGTGCCCTATCTCAACAGCTCGATTTTTGCTGCCGGTTCGGCACTGTCGGGCACACGCGCGCCGGCTGAAGCTCAGTTCGATTTCACCGCCATCGACGCGGCCATGCCGGTATCGGGCAACGGACGGTCGGTCCACAACGCTTTATCGGCGATGGCCCTTACGAAGAAGAGCCTGCCGGCCAGCAGTTGCTCGGCTTTGGCGCGATCGTGATAATTGTCGGTATCGGCAAAGAGCCACTTGCGCTCGCCGGTTCCCCACATTTTGTAGAGCTGGTCCTGGGTCAGGAAGATGTCGGGCGCGTCGGGATAGCAGGAACCCCACAGTAGAAATGAACCCTCGCCATGTTGCCCGCAGCGGGCAATCACCAGCCGCGCCGGTTTACCGCCGAAGAACTTGTGCGTGTAAAAAATGATCGAGGAGCCAAAGGTCTGGTCGCCATAAATGATGAAGGTATCGTTAGGCGAGCCCTCGGCCATGATCGTGTCGGCCATTTGCTTGGAGCCGAGCATGGGATCGAAGCGAGCGAGGGCGATGTGCGCGGCGATCAGCAAAACGGCCGTGGTCAGGGCGACGCTGATGGTGGAGGCAGTGTGCTTGCGCTTGAGACGCAGCAGGAGTCCCAAGACAGGCCCGACAAACAGAACAGAAGCGGCCAGCGCGGCAGGCAAACGCAATGCGGCAAAGGACTCGCCGGTAAGGTCGAAGAAGTGGGACATGGAGAGTTCGTAGTTGCCCACGCCGCGATGCGCCAGCACGGTGCCGATGTCGGCGACAAAGGGCAGATGGCGCGACTCCCACAATCCCCAGCCCAGCACGGCTGCCGAGAGCGCGCCGACCACCGCGAAGACAGCCTGCGCTCCAGTGAGCCATGCCGTCGAAAGCAGCTGTTTTCCGCGGTTCTCCTCGATACTCGCCATCACTGCTGCGATCAGGATAAGAAGCGGCGGCCACACCGGAAAGGTGTAGTACTCCTGGTTGGTCGAGATACAGAAGAAGATCAGCGTCCAGGCGGTGAACAGGCTCAACAGCCAGACGGTGCGCGTCTGAAATGTCAGCAGAAAGACCGGGTCGGCCACAGAGGTGCGAGCCATCTGGCTCTGCTCGGAATCGACCGTCCTTTCGCCGTGGTCCCTCAGGTATTGCCGCCAGCGGTGGCGAGTCTTCCAGGCCACGACAATCAGCGCCGGCAGAAACAGGCTCCAGGGAAAGAGCCACACCAGGTGCAGCAGCCAATAGGCGGCAAAGGGCAGCTTGCTATAGTCGTGCGGGTAGCGCTGGTTGAAGAATCGCAGATAGTGTTCGTTAACGAAATAGAAGTATAAAAAACCATGCACATTGCCGATGGTGGGGTGGTTGCCGATGGGGTGGCCCTGGTCGGGATTTGCCAGGCTGCAAAGGATGTGCCATGGCGCGGAGATGGCCAAAAAGAGCAGCGTGCCGGTGACCGGCTTCAGATCCCTCCACCGCCGCCAAAGGCCGGTCACCAACAGGTAAGGAATCGCCGCGCCGGCAAAAAATGTGGGAGCGATCAGCCCTTTCGTCATCAGCGCCAGAGCCACCGCCGCCCACATCCCATAAAAGCGTCTCGCCTTGCCGGGCTCAAAGCCGGTCTGCAGGCAATGGAGCGCAATCAGAAAGAACAGGCTGAGTTGCGCCTCGGGAATGATGAAGCGGGTAAACAGGAACGGCCCGACCGCGGTGAGCACGCCCAGCCCGGCATAAAGACCGGCGCGATCTCCCCAGCCTCGGCGCGCCCACAGCCACGCGATCCAGGCCAGCCCCAGCATCGCCAGCGTGTTGGGCAGGTGAGCGGAAAATACATTTTGTCCAAAGACCTTATCGAGAGCGCCGGTGATCCAGTAGGGCAGCGGCGGCTTCTCGATGTAGCGAATGCCGTTGATCTTCGCTGTAACCCAATCGCTGTGTTCTGAGAAATACTGCCCGGCCTCAGCGTGGGAGGCATCCACATCGTCCATCAGCGGCGGAGTGAAAAGGGAGGCGAATTGAACCGAAAGAAAAATGGCCGCCAAGAGCGCCCAAGTGGCCAATGTGAAGCGCGGTTGTTGCGGGCGATCGAGAGACTGCGTCTGAGATGTTGTCACGGATTGATAGACCAAACTCAAGAATACCAGTTGGATTTGCCGAGCGCAGTACGGCGGCGAAAGACCTCACCATGCAGCAGACGCGACTTAAACCTGCACAGCGATTGCTATGATTTCATGCGACATCTTCATGGAACATGCGAAGGCTGCACTGCGTAATCATGACACATGAAACTGGCACGCTCATTAATGCGCTGGGCGCTCGCACTAGTCGCGTTCTGGTTTGTGATCTGCTCTGCCGTCGGCATCGTCGCCACAGAGTGGGCGCTGCATCCGGGGCGTCGTCTGCTGAACTCGAAGTTGGAAGCCCAAGCCCAGGCCATCGCAGAGCGCAACCACGCAAAGCTGACTGAGGTTTCCGTTCTCGCGAATGACGGCGTGACGCTACGCGCCTGGAGTATCCAGCCCCAGCACGGCAACGGCGACGCCGTCATTCTGCCGCACGGACACACCGACAACCGCGCCGGAATGTTAGGCAACGCTGAGTTGCTGCTCGGCCATGGCTACGCCGTATTGCTGCCGGATGCGCGCACACACGGGTCAAGCGGCGGCGATCTGGCCACCTACGGAGTGAAAGAGGCCGACGATCTGCGGCGCTGGTTCGACTGGCTCCAGCAATCGGAGACTCCCCGTTGTATCGACGGCCTTGGCGAATCGATGGGCGCAGCACAACTGCTCCAGTCGCTCCGGTCAACAACCGGATTCTGCGCCGTGGTGGCCGAGTCTTCCTTCGCGAGTTTCCGCGAGGCCTCCTACGATCGCCTCGGAGAGAAACTCCACGCCGGAGCATGGGCGGGCCGCACTTTGCTGCGTCCTGCCGTTGAGGCTGGCTTTCTCTACGCTCGCTGGAAGTATGGGATCGACTTTGAACACGCCTCGCCGGAGAACGCAGTCACCGCCAGCCGGGTTCCCGTCCTGCTGATTCACGGACTGAAGGACACCAATCTTCCGCCGCGCCACTCCGAGGAGATTCGAGCGCACAGTTCCTCGCGCAATCCTGCGGTGGAATTATGGGAGCCTGCGGAGGCGAACCATTGCGGCGCAGCCGTCGCGGAGCCAGAGGAATTTGAACGTCGCGTAATCGGCTGGTTTGAAAGCCACGATGCTGCGCGAGTGCCTTCCGGTTAGGATTGATAGGCAGTTGGCCCTCTCATGGACTCCGAGGAACCGAAATGAGCCTTAAGAAGATGTGCCCGTTCATCGCGGCTCTGGGCTGCGATGAACGGGCACGGGCTTCAATCTGCGTCAACGATCGAAGAGGGCTGAAGCAATGGCCACGCAACCAGCCGTCCAAAGTTGATTGCCCTGTTGGTGGTTTTAATACGCCATCGAATCGACGATGGCTTTGAAGATCGTCTCGGGCTGGGGAAGGATGGCGTCTTCGAGGATGGGCTGGTAGGCGACGAAGGTGTCCATGGCACCGATGCGGCGGACCGGGGCGTCGAGCGAATCGAAAAGCTCATCCCCAATGCGGGCGGCGATCTCTGCGCCGTAGCCCCAACTGAGCCTGTCTTCGTGGGCCACGATCACGCGGCTGGTCTTCTTTACTGACGCGGCGATGGCCTCCCAGTCGTACGGATTGAGTGTTCGCAGATCGAGGATCTCGACGTCGATGTTGTGCTCACGCCGGGCGCGCTCGGCAGCCTGCATTGAACGCGGGACTAATGCGCCATAGGTAACAATGGTGAGATCGGCGCCGGTGCGGACCGTGCGGGCCTTGCCGAAGGGTATGGCGAACTCCGGCCCCGGATAGGGCGCGCGATCGTGCGTCTCGCGATAGAGGCGCTTGTGTTCGAGAAAGAGCACGGGGTCGTCGCAGCGGATCGCCGTGCGCAGCAGGCCATTGGCGTCGAGAGCATTCGAGGGAAAGACGACGCGCAGTCCGGGAATGTGGGTGAAGATGCTCTCGCCGCATTGCGAATGATAAATCGAGCCGCCAGTGAGATAGCCGCCGATGGGCGCGCGAATGACGATCGGGCAGGCCCATTCGCCGTTGGAGCGCCAGCGCAGCACAGAGAGTTCGTTATGGATCTGATGCATGGCGGGCCAGATGTAATCGAAGAACTGAATCTCGACGACCGGCTTCATGCCGCGCACTGCATATCCAACCGCCCGGCCTACGATGTTGGCCTCGGCCAGAGGCGAGTTGAAGACGCGCTCTGAGCCGAACTCGGTTTGCAGGCCGGCGGTGAGCTTGAAGACGCCGCCCTTGCCCTTGACCTCGGCGAGCGCCTCTTCGCGGCTGGCGTCTGCAACGTCTTCGCCAAAGACGACGATGCGCGGGTCGCGGCGCATCTCGTCGTGAAGGCAGGCGTTGATGAGGTCGGCCATGGTGCGCGACTTCGCGTCGGGCGGAGCTTCTTCCTTTTGATCGGTGGCAAAGGCTTGGCTGGTGGGGTCGAGGTCTTCGGAGTAGACGTGACGGGTAATCGATTCGACCTTGGGCAGCGGAGCTTTGAGGGCGCGCTCGGCAGCCTCGGCGACTTCGTGATCGAGCGAGTGTTCGAGAGCCGTGATCTCTTCGTCGGTCAGAATGCCCTCGCGCAGCAAGCGCATCTGCAGCTTGGCGATGGGATCGCGCAGGGCGTCGGCCTCGCGTTCGGCCTGGGTGCGATAAAGGCGGTCGTCGTCAGAGAGCGAGTGCGAGTAACAGCGGATGCAATGGCCGTGAACAAAGGCCGGTCCCTTGCCTGAGCGACAATGCGCTACGGCGGTCTGGAAGGCCTGGAAGCTGGCCTCCGGATCGGTGCCGTCGACCTCGGCAAAGTGGAAGTTGGGGAAGTTGGCCACCAGGCGTGAGATGTTGCCGCCCGGCATGCTTACCTCGACCGGAGTGCTGATGGCGTAGCCGTTGTCTTCAACACAAAAAATGACGGGTAGCTTGCGATTGGAGGCGGTGTTGAGCGCCTCCCAGAACTCTCCCTGCGAGGTGGAACCCTCGCCCAGCAGAGTGAGCACGACCTCGTCGCCGTGGAATTGCACGTCGTGGAAGGCACGATAGTCGCCTTCATGCTTTTCCGCTGCCTCTGGATGGCGGCTGAAGTAGCGGCCCGCCTCAGCGCAGCCCACTGCGTGGAGCAACTGCGATGCTGTGGCCGAAGACGAGCTAACGATATGGAGCGTCCGGCTGCTCCAGTGCGTTGGCATCTGGCGTCCGCCGCTGGCCGGGTCGGTGGCCGCACCAACGGCCTGGAGCAGCATCTCTTCAGGCGTGACGCCGAGGGTGAGGCAGAGTGCGCGGTCGCGATAGTAAGGGAAGAACCAGTCGTAGCCGGGACGCATGGCCAAGGCCGCGCCGACCTGTAGCGCCTCGTGGCCGGCGGCGGAGATCTGGAAGAAGATCTTCTGCTGGCGCTTGAGCAGAATCTCGCGATCGTCGATGCGCCGGGAGAGCACCATCAGCCGATAGATTTCGACCAACTGCCGGGGGCTCAGGCTGCCCGGGCCGGCCTCAGCCGACACTGACTCACGAGCGCTGGAAGTTGCCAGTTCCATTCCCTTGACTCCTCAGTAAACTCTGTCTTCCTGCTTGCGGGGATCTTCTGAGTTCCAACCATGATTGTAGCAACCGGTGCGAGACAGTAGGGGCAACCAGAGCCTCCCTCGATCCACACCGGAAAGGAGGAGATCGGACCGCTAACGAACCGGAGGATAATACGGAGAGGATTGCGAATCCGTCGTTCCCCGCACCGAGGTGCTCATCTTCTCCTTCACCTTGTGCGCCAGCTTTTCAATCTCGGCGACCTGGATCAGTTGGGCCTGGTCGAGTGCGCCGGGATCGGCGTGGTTGACCTCTTCGTCCAACTCGCGAGCAAGTTTGAGCAGCTTGTTTGTGTCGGAGACCAGCGACTTGTGGCGCTCTGCGTTTAGGGCTTTCAGCCGCTTCTCCTCCATGACGGGATCGGTGTCGCCCATACCTGCAAACAACCCTCCTGGTTGCCGGCCGGCGACCTGCTGACCCGGTGTCTGCACCTGCATATCCTGCGCTCCGCCGGGCAAAACCAGCAGCAGCGCCAAGCCCAGCACCTGGCGAAGATCTCCCGCGGCTCGCCTGCACATCCGGCTACTCGAAGACATAAACCGGCCGTCATCTTTCGGGACGGCGGAGTTGCGAGACTGGTTTCTTGCTGACAACACCGCTCAAATCCTTAACTTGCGCCAACTGTGAGCTTCATCTTTTCCTTCATATCGTGGGCCAGCTTCTCAATGGCGTCAGCCTTGCGAATCACGTTGACAGAGAGCGTGTCCTTGTTGGTCTTATCCACTTCTGTCTTGAGGTCGGTGGCCAGCTTGAGCAAGAGAGCGCTTTCATCCCCAATGATCTTTTTCCGCTCGACGTTGATCTCTTCGAAGTTCTGTTTCTTGGACTGCTGATCGTGCAGTTCCATTTGCTTATTGGCGTCGGGAAGCGGAAAGGCCCCATTATCGGGAATCTTGATGCCCCTGGGCATTCCGGGGTTCTGGCCCGACTGCCCCGGTCCCACGACGCCGGCAAAGGCCATTGTCACGGCGAGGCAAAGAAGAACGCGCCACCAATGATGACCAGAGGCTTGTCCGGTTGTTCGAGGGCCGCTCGACGCATACGGGCGATTTTGGTCCATTCTGGACTGCATGGGGAACCTCCTGGACGCTCCTACGGCAAATCAAGACTCCACTTCGGATTTCAAGAATCGCCGCGGGGAATTGGCTTCCTGCTTATCCTGCGTACAGTCTAGTCTTAAGAGAGGAGTTTGAGGAGATTCAAGATGCAATTATTCGTGTCCATGCTCGCGGCAAGGACGGGCGTGTTTGCCGAAGAGCGGTTCCTGGGCCGCCTGATCGACGGGTGGGCGATCGATGCCGAGACGTTCACCCGCAACAGGCTACCGCACTTGTTTGTGGTGGCGCTGATGGGCTTTATCCTCAGCCGCTTGCTGCGCATCGTCACGGCCAGAATGGTCCGCGTCGCCGAGCGCCACACACCAGATCCGGTCCATGTCTCCCAGGTGAAAACACTGGCCGGGGTGATCCGAACCACCGGCCTGGCGGTCATTGGCCTCATCGTCAGCCTGCAGATTCTCGATGCCGTCGGCATCAATCTCGCTCCCTTGCTCGCCTCGGCCGGGGTGGCAGGAATCGCGCTCGGCCTGGCGGCGCAAAATATCGTGCGCGACATGCTCAACGGAGTGCTGATTCTGATCGAAGACCAGTTCAACTTGGGAGACACGGTGCGTCTTGCCGGCCTAGCGGGAACTGTCGAAGCGATGACCCTGCGCAAGACCACAGTTCGCGACGCAGATGGAACCCTTTACGTCATTCCAAACTCGCAGATCACAACCGTGGCCAACCTGAGCAAAGGCTACTCGGTAGCGACCGTCAATGTGAGCGTGGACTTCTCTGCCAACCCCGACCGCGTGCTCGAGCTGTTGAGGGGGATCGCCACGGAGATCCGCACCTGCGAGGAGTTCCGGGGGCTTTTTCTGGCCGATCCGCAGATCCTGGGCGTGGATGCGATCAAGGGCTCTGAATTGATCTTCCCGGTGGTCTTCAAGACGCTGGCGACTAAGCAATATGAGCCAGTGAGGGAGTTTCGCCGCCGCGTACGGCTGGCGCTCGAGGAACAGGGATTGCTGCCCGGCGATCCCAACCGGGTCTTCCAGACGTTCATGGACAATGTTTCAGGAGGGCGCACCCGGCCTGCTGCGGAAACCGCCCCAAGGCACGACCCAACCACACTCAAGCCGCAGGAGGGAAATCCCTTCGGCAGCGAATCTGCGAGTTAGAGAGTTAGCGAGTCAGCGGTGCGCTGAATGGTCCTCGCGAGGAACAACGAAGTCCAATTTGGCCCATCGGCAGCCGAAGGAAGCGAGAGTGGCTTTGTGCTGCTGCTAGAGCATTTTCGGGAATTTTGCAGTCCGAAATTTAATTCCCTTCCCACCCATTCCGCAGAAAAACGCGGAATGGATGGGGCTCGGAAGTCTACTGCAAATCCGAAAACGCTCTAATTCGCACCAACCGTGAGCTTCATCTTCTCCTTCACATCGCGGGCAAGTTTCTCGATGACGTCGGCTTTGCGGATCACCGAAAGAGAGAGCGTGTCTTTGTTGGTCTTATCGACCTCTGTCTTGAGATCGGTGGCAAGTTTGAGTAGCAATGCGCTCTCGTCAGCGATAATCTTTCTTCGCTCGACGTTGGCCGCATCGAAGCTTTGCTTCTTGTCCTGCTGTTGGCGCATCAACATCTGCTGATTCGCGTCGGGAGGCTGATTGGATGTGGAATTGAGCGCCGGATATCCTTGGGCCATTCCCACGGGCCTCGATTGTTGGCCCTTTCCGATCGTGATGGCAAGAGCGGCCATTACCGCAAAACAAACGATAATGCGACTCCGATGACGCTGCGGGGGTCGCCGGGTAGTTTGGGCGCCCTTCGGCTCGCCTGGGTCATTTGGGTTCTTTGTTTTCTGCATGGGAAACCTCCGGGATGCTGCCATTCATGTCCCGTTGGGACTTCCAGAATCGCCGCGGGGAATGGAGTTACGGCTCATCCTGCGCACAGTCTAGTCCACAAACAGGAAATTGGGAACGCACATTTTGGGAGCAGTAAGAACAGGCGTGTTCACTGGAGAGCGGTTTCCGTTGAAGAGCGAGTCAGCGGGACGCTGAGAGGGTCTCGAGCAGTATCGCGGCATCAGTGATCGGAGGCAAGCAGGCGCGGCCCTGGCAGACGAGGGCCCAGGCCTGCGCTTTGACTGGCTTGGGAACCCGGAGCAGGGTCTCGGCCAGCGCCTCGGGAAGTCCACCATCGACCAGCCTCTCGGAAGCGATGCGCATCACGGTCTTATTGACGGCGAAACGGGCGACGGCAAGCGCTTCAAGATTGTGGGCAACTGGACCGGTTCCAACCACGACCACCTGCATCGGGTCAAGGATCAACCGTTCCACGGCCAGCCCGAAGGAACCGGCGTAGAGACCGAAGTGCTCGACGATCCCGGCGAAGGAAGCCAGCGTGTCTTCGGCGATCTCGCGATACTCATCGCGCCCACCGAGGGATCCGAGGCGCAGCAACGCTGAGGCGGCAGTGGGATTACCGGCCGGGGTCGGTGAGTCCTGTAGCGGCTTGCGTCTTGCGGTCAGGGCGCCGAGCGCGGGAGCGCCTCCGGCAGGCGCGGCCGAGTCATAGAAGGCTCCCGCAGTCAGATCGTAGAAATGGACAATCATTGCGTCGGCCAGCTTGACGGCGGCGCGGTAGTAGCGCATCTCACTACTCGCGAGCCAGGCGTCGATGCAGGCGTGGACGGCGAAGGCGTAGTCGTCGAGTGTGCCCGGCACTTTTTCCAGTAGCGGCGCTCCCTTGGCTCGGTTGTCACCGTAGGCGATGACATGACCAAGTCCTGCCACGCCGTCCCAAGCTTCCCGAAGCAGTCGGTCGAGCGTTAGCAGCGCAAACTCCCGCGCCGAATCCACCCGCAACACCCGCGCTGCCTCACAATAGGCCGACACCGCCATGGCATTCCAGCCTGTGTAAAGCGTGCGGTCGATAAATGGCGTGGGCCGCATGGCGCGAGCGCCAAGTAGCGCGCGGCGGGCCCGGACCAGCAGCGTGCCAAGCTGCTCCGGATTCTTTCCGGTCTCGGCGGCCAGTTCCTCAACGGTCTGATCCAGGTGGAGAACGTTTTTAGCCGGATTGTGATGCATGTCGCCGAGTTCGCGGATGCCCCAGTAGCGCAGCGCGACCTCGACCTCATCCTGGGAAAACTTCGCTTCACTCAGTGCCTCGCGCGCCTCGTCCAGCGTCCAGGTGAAGTAGTCGCCGTCGTCGTCGAGATCGATGTCGGCATCCTGCGAGGCATAGAAGCCGCCGCGCTGTCGATCGGTCATTGTCGCGTCAAGCCAGCCCACGATTTCTCTCGCAGTGTTCTGGAAATCCTCGCGGACATAGCTCTGGAAGCCGTGCAAGTAGTTGCGCAGCAGCTCCGTGTTGTCGTACAGCATCTTTTCGAAGTGGGGAACGCCCCAGTGATCGTCGACGCTGTAGCGATGAAAGCCGCCGGCCAGTTGATCGTAGACGCCGCCTCGCGCCATCTTTTCGAGGGTGGTGACAAAAGCTTGACCGGCCTGCTCGTTGCCACGATTCATCGCCACTTCCAGAAGCAGGTCGAGAGCGCCGGGATGCGGGAACTTGGGCTGCGAGCCGAAGCCACCGTTGCGCGGATCAAAGAGCTTGACGATCGAGGCGGCGATCTTGTCCACCAGTGCCAGCGTCAATTCCCCGCCCCGCCCGGAAAAAGACTCGTTGTGCTCGATGGCGGCCATCGCGCTTGCGGCAGTCTCCAGAGCCTCATCGCGTCGCTCATGCCAGACCTGCGCGAGAGCCTCAAGCACCCGCGGAAATCCCGGCCGTCCATAGCGGTCGTCGGGCGGAATGTAGGTACCGCCAAAGTATGGCCGTCCGTCTGGCGTGAGGAAGACCGTCAGCGGCCAGCCGCCCTGGCCGGTGATGGCCGAGACTGCGGCCTGGTAGCGCGCGTCCACGTCGGGCCGCTCGTCGCGATCCACCTTGACGGCGACAAAGTTCTCGTTGATGATCTGGGCGATCTCGGGGTTTTCGTAGGACTCCCGGTCCATGACGTGGCACCAGTGGCACCAGACGGCGCCGATGTCGAGAAGAATGGGCTTGTCTTCCGCCTGCGCCCTCGCAAAGGCCGCCTCGCCCCAGGGATGCCAGCGCACAGGCTGATGGCGCGCCGAGCGCAGGTAGGAGCTCGCTGAGTCTCTCAGCAGGTTTTCGCGGCCGGAGGCGGCGGGCGTCGGGGAGGCGTCCTGATCCATGGGCTAAGGATACATCCGTGGCCGCGATGCGTTCATAGCTCAAATCAAACCGGCCGGACGGTAATGGCGCAGCTTTCGAATCGACTACCATCCAACCGGAACTGGAAGAAAGGATTGAGCCGAATATGGAAACCTGCCTCTGCCCGCTGTAGCCAAGCAAGGGAGGTGTTCTCAGGGAAATGGTGTTCTCTTCCAGTATCAACGTGGAAATATCTGGAACTGGCGAATCGCAATCTTCGGGGCGACTAGCGCATGCTCTACGTCCGAAAGTAGCATCACGGTGATCTTATTGAACTTCTGACCCTTTGTACTTTCAGGGACGGCGAAGTAGAGCGTTTCGGATGCAGGCATTGTCTTATTCGAAAAGTGTTCCGGCTCCGTTGATACGATTGACTGCTGGCCCAGATAAAGCGGTGGCTTCTCCGGTGGCGCCGTGTCGGCTAACAACACCGCCATCGCAATCACGCCGGCTTTATTGTCGCGGTTTTCAATATCCACCTGGATACCTCTGCAACGCGCAGTGCGGATCGAGGCGTCAAGAATCTGATGCGCTTCCATGACGAGTGGAACATCGTTCTTCGATTCGATGTCCACGCCAAGTGGTGTGCCGCGCGCCTGGTGAGCCGTCGGCCCCGGTTGATCTTTGGGTGGTTGGATATACCAGTATTGACCGTCGAACGGAATGATCAGTGGTCGCACAGTTCCTGGAGCAAGAAGTGACTCTTGGGCTGTGAGAGGCGGGATGATCTGTTTCTTCTCTGGGTACGGCCAGAGGATCACACTTTCATAGCCTCCGATGCCCGTTGCCGAGGCCTGGTCACTGCCCTTCTGTTGAGCCCCGTTATTCGCGGAAGATCTATTGTCCGTGCGGGCAGCGTTCACTTCGGCGAGATAATTGTGATGAGCTGCACCGTCGAGCAATGCCCAGGCAGTGACCAGCACTACCGGGAGGGCGACGCACGCAAGTCGCAATGCAGCTCGCCTGTATTGATGATAACTATCGAGTTCATGGCCTGGGACCGATGTCTGCGTCCAGACGAAAAGAAATGCGCACAGAGCGAAGAATCCGGCGGCAATAAGATTCAACCGCATCGCCAACGCATAGCCACCTGCATAGAGAAGGAACGTAATTACATAGCCTTTCGCCTCCCAGGGAGCTCGATACAACGACTGAGAGAACAATTCGGCAGTCTCTGGGTCGCAGCTGGCAGAATCAGGTTCTGTCGGAGCACAGATGGGGGAAGTGACATCACGAAGCCCGATTGCAAGAAAGATCGCGCCGATAGCGGCAACGAAGGCCGTCGCGGGTGATAACCGTTCCGAAAAATCAATCATGGGCGCAACCCAGATCCACCCGGATGCGCAACCGAGAGCAAAGAGCGGGAATGGAATGGGCGAGCGTTCGCGAAAAGGGCTCGAAGGGTTCTTCCAGTAGAGCCAGCATCCTCCCACGCCAGCAACTACTCCTATGACAACGTGGAGGATGGATCGTGCAAGGAGAGTAGAGAACGTGGGCGAGTGGAGATTGGGCAAGCGGCAAAGCAGGATACCTGCAATCATTGCATTGATCAGGCCGGCCCCCACCATGAAACCGAAGGATCGCATGACGGTGAACGGATCCAGCGTCGAACCGAGTGTGAGGGCGTCGGATTGACCTGATGATTCAATCTGGAGCGGGTCAGCCAATAGGGGAGTCTGTTTGGACCGGGGGACTGCATCCCAAAGCACGCCCACCAGCGTAATGAAGTAGGGAAAGCGCATTACATTCGCCAGCATTCTTAAATCGGCAATCTGCCCCAGAGGCGTAGTTGCGAGTGTCTGTGTCGCAAAGGGGAAAGTCCAATCCAACATGCATAAGGCGAACCAGGCCCCAAAGACCGGGGCGAAGACAATCGGCGCCAGGATTAGCGCTCGCTTGATCTTGTTGCCACGTATGACTTTTCCGCAACTCGATAGAGTGAGAATGTAAACGAGTATCCCGACCCAGAGGAAGGTCGAATTGAGAACCAGCCATCCCCCAAATGCTGGGAATACCCAGAAGCCGCCCGAAAACAACAAGATTCTGTCGGAGAAAGGGGAACTCTCAATCCCATCGATGAAGACCTTCCAGGCCGGAGCCAGAACGGACCACACTAGCGCGAAGATCAATAAGGGTGTGCGCTTGCGAAGACTCTCCGTCCACGAGACGGCGCAAGCCGCGAATACCTGACGCCAGTACCAGCCATCTGAGCGGCCTGAGCGGAATTCCTCAAGGAGATCCCCAGTGAGAGCTTCGTCCCGACTCGTAGGAGTGCAATGCTCGAGTATCCTTGAGGCAAGCGGAGGCGGTTCGGTTCGCTTCATTGGCTCCCCTATCGCAGGTCCAGTTTCAGTTCAGGGAGAACCTGCCAGAGCTTCGTTAGAACTCGACGTGTTTCATGTACTTGGCGCAGCCCTTCTTTGGTGATGCGGAAATAGCGCTTCGCCTTGCCGCCGCGTTCGGGCGTCGGGTCACCCAAGCTGGAGACCACCAAACCCTTGGCCTCCAGTCGCTCCAGTGCCGCGTAGACGCTGCCTACCGATACGTCCCGGCCTCGACTCGCTTCGAGTTGACGGGAGATGGGCACTCCATAGGCTTCATCGCCAAGGTGAATCACTGCGAGAAGCAACATGAGCTCAAATTCTCCGAGATAACTTCTGCTGTTCATTACTTCTATAATAGCGAAGAAATATCTCAAGTGCAACCATTCTAACTTCCATTGATGCCAAAGAGGCCTGACGACATTCTGAGGCAGAAAAAAGAGGATGGCCGAAGCCAATCCCCTTTTCTCAACTGCAATGCCCGGCCGGATCAGAAGTGATATGCGACGCCAACCACCGGGTTGTAGATGTTGTACCACTTGTTGGTGGCCAGCACTGTTGAGTCGCTGAAGGTCGGCACCTTTACGACCAAGCCGCGGTATTCGGCGCGGATGTCGAAGCTTGGGCTGATCTCATAGGCGAAACCGCCTCCGTAGAGCCCGCCAAACTCGGTCTGTCGGTGGGCGTCCAGGATGGTCGTGCCGGAGTTAGTAATGGGCATAAAAATCACTCCGGACGGTCCGGCCTCGACAAAAGGATTGAACTTTTTGAAGTTGAACGAGTGAACGAAAGCGCCCGAAACCTCCTGGGTGCGGGTCAGCACCGTGGGGGTGAGAGGATTGGTCTTGAAATGAATCTTGTTCTGATAGGTGATGCCGTAGTTGGCCTCCAATGCGTTGGAAGGCGTGAGCATGAAACGGTAGCTGGCCAGTATGCCAAAGGCGCGGTTGGCGCTTACATAAACGTCGGTCGACGAGCTGACGAACGGCTCAATGAGCCCCGATCCACTCAGGCTGATGTCCTGGCGGCTTTCCTGGGCGCGGCCTGCTGCCACGCACACGGCGAGCAGAAATGCAATAATGGCGATCTTCTTCATTCGGTCCTGAACCTCACGACTGCTCAACCGTCCGGCTGGCAACGAGCTTGTCTGTTCCGGTGCTCCGGTTCGAGCCGGGCCCCACTCTCAGCATTGTAACTGGCCGGGGTGGTCCATGGCCTAAACGATTGTTCCGGCCCGTTGCACCGTTAGGAACTGAGAGTTTAGACGCGAGTGCAGCCAATCGGGCGGTCGGCGGTTGAAAACGCTGTGAAGGAGCCTGGTCGCATCGCATTAGGCCGTGGCTTCAGCCGGTCCGTTCGACCTGATAGTAGAAAGGCGGTCCGTTCTCCTGGGCCAGAGCCTTGACGGTCCCGAGAAACGCCCTGGCGGCATAGGAGAGGGTGGCCTTCCGCCGGTGAACCAGCCGCAGCACCCGCTTCATCTCCAGTTCGTCCACCGGCACGCGCACCAGATCCCCGGCTTCCAGCTCCCTGGCCACGGTCAGGTGGGGCACCAGCGCCACACCGTTTCCCATGGCCACAAACCGCTTGATGGCCTCGATCGTGGGCAGTTCGATGCCCATATTCAAAGGGGTACGATATTTTTGAAAGGCCTCGATCACCTTGCGGCGCAGCGGCGAGGCGACATTGTGGGCGACGAAGAGCTCCTCGCCCAGATCGCCGATCGAGACGCGGCTGGCGCCGGCCAATGAATGGCTGGGACTGACAATGAAGGCCAGGCTGTCGTTGTAGACAGCGATCGAGCGGAACTCCGCCGGGTCGGGACGGAAGGAGATCATTCCCAACTCGAAGGTGCGCAGGTTGAGTTCCTGGGGGATGTGCGAAGCCAACATGCGATGCACCGCAACTGAGATGCGAGGAAATTCGCGCCGGTAGCGGTCGATCGCCCGCAACAGGTACATGCAGGTGTACTCGTTGGCCGCCAGTTGCAGACGGCCCCGCTCCAGGCTCTTTAATTCACCCAAGGCGCTGGCCGCCTCGCGGCGCAAGGCCAGCAACCGCAGCGCATAGTCGCGCAGCAGCACTCCGGAGGCGGTCAGCGAGCCGTCGCGGGCAGCGCGGTCAAAGAGCGTCTCGCCCACCGCCTCTTCGAGCTTGCGGATGACCTGGCTGACCGCCGGCTGAGTGCGGTGCAGCCGCACGGCTGCGCGAGAGAAGCTGCGCTCCTCGGCCACGGCAAGAAAGGTTTCGAGCTGATGAAGTTCCATGAGAGGCCTTAGATGGAGATGGCGGTCGCACTGGAGTTCCGCCTTCCACGCGAAGGCCGCTTGAGGGCGATGACTTTGGAATCGGGCGAGCCCGCCTTCGACACGCGCGACACCCGCTTCGGCAGTGCCTGCAACCGCTCGATTGTATCGGGATACCGCGAGACCAGCTCCACAAATGTCGCTGCGATTGGACTCACTTGTCCGCCCTGCTCCCACTTCTCAACAGTGCGCGGGCTCACGCGCAGCATATTGGCCCACACGGCACGCGACACGTTGAACCTTTCCCGCACAGCTACAAAAAACTCCGCCCCCGGCGACTCCTTCACCTCAGCTTCTGGAAGAGAATGAGTCCTCAGCGTCACTTTGACTTTGCGGTGCTCTCCCATTGCGCCGACGCCTTCCATCAGTTCCGCGAAGAGTTCCCGCTTCATGCCAGTTTGCTTGCTCATTGCGTCTCCCTTCGCTTGCGCGCGGCGCGTTCGGCTTCGAGCGCCCTGCGCAGTTGCGTCTTCTCGTCCTTCGACAGATCGGAAGCCTCGTCCTTGCCGTACAACGTCAGCAGCCAAATTTCTTCATCCGACAGAAAACAGTAGTAGATAATCCGCAAGCCGCCGCGTTTTCCTTTGCCACGCCTGGAGTCTCCCCACCGCAGTTTCCGAATGCCGCCCGCGCCCGGAATCAGATCGCCCTCCTCCGGATTTGCGGCCAGTGCGTGCTGCAACTCCCTGAATCCCTCATCATCGAGATAATCCTCTCGATAACGGCTGAAAGCCGGGGCTTAGACAAACTGCAACCCCTTCCGGCGTGTTGGATTCTTCATTGCTACCGTCCCTACTATACCCATTATGGGTATATTTTGCAACAGATCTTCAGGTCTAATCAGTCGCGCTTCCATCGAAGCGGGATGGAGGGCTCAAAGCATTCCGTCCATTATAATAATTTCTAATCGACAAGCAAACAATTATAACTTTGCGTTATATATCTCCATGCCCGACAATAGCAGGAATCACAGAAGGAAACGGCTGAAACGCATGGAAACGAACTCGAACCACGTATTCTTCTTCGACACAACGCTGCGGGACGGCGAGCAATCCCCAGGTTGCAGCATGACCACGCAGGAAAAGCTGACCATGGCCCACGCACTCGAGGATCTGGGTGTGGACATTATCGAGGCCGGCTTCGCCATGGCCTCAGAGGGCGACTTCGCGGCCATCGCCACCATTACGCAGGCTGTCCGCAAGCCGCGCATCGCATCGCTGGCTCGCGCCAAGACCGAAGACATCGAGATGGCCGCCCGCGCGCTACAGTTTGCCGACCGCGCCCGCATCCATGTCTTTCTGGCTTCGAGCGACCTGCATCTTGAATACAAGCTCAAGATCAGCCGCGCCGAGGCGCTCGACCTCGCAGGCGAATCGGTGCGCATGGCCCGCTCGCTGGTCGACGACGTCGAGTTTTCGCCCGAGGACGCCACCCGCTCGGATCGCGACTTCCTCGTCGAAATGGTCCGCATTGCCATCGAGGCCGGAGCAACGACAATCAACATGCCCGACACAGTAGGCTATACCACACCTGAAGAATACGGCCGCATGTTTGCCGAGGTGCGCGAACGCATTCCGGCCATCGACGCAGAAGGCATCATCCTCTCCTCGCACTGCCACGACGACCTCGGCCTTGCCGTGGCCAACTCGCTGGCCTCGATCTCGAATGGCGCGCGCCAGATCGAGTGCACCATCAATGGAATTGGCGAGCGAGCCGGCAATGCGGCTCTGGAGGAGATCGCCGCCGCGCTCTATGTTCGCGGCGACCGCTACGGCGTCTCGACCAGCATCAAGCTTGCGAATCTCTATCCCACGAGCCAGGTGCTAGGCCAGCTCATTACCTTCCGTCCCTCGCCCAACAAAGCTATCGTGGGCGACAACGCCTTTGCCCACGAGTCCGGCATTCATCAGCACGGCATGTTGGCCAACCCACTCTGCTACGAGATCATGACTCCCACGCTGGTGGGCGTGGCCAAAAACCATCTGGTCCTGGGCAAGCACTCCGGCCGTGCGGCCTTGCGCAATCGTCTCGAACAGCTCGGCTTCACCCTCACGCGCGAGGAGTTGCAGCAGACCTACTATCGCTTCGTCGCCCTGGCCGATCGCAAGAAGAATATCTACGATCAGGACCTGATCGGTCTCCTGCCCGACCAGATCCGCGAAAAGCGCCGCGAACCGGTCTCGGAACTCGATTAATTCGTCGCCAGCCCAATAGATTGGTAAGCAGACAGGAAAACCCTCTACAATCTAAGAAAAGGAGCACCAAAAGATGAAGTTGAAAGTTCTCGTCACCCCAGGGGACGGCATCGGCCCCGAAATCACTGCAGAAGCCATCGGAGTATTACAAGAGGTTGCGGCCGCCGGCGGACATTCGCTCGATCTGAATTACAAACGCATTGGCGGTGTGGCCATTGACCAGGATGGAACGCCGCTGCCTGCCGACACGGTTGCCGCAGCTCTGGACTCCGAAGCCGTATTTTTGGGCGCAGTGGGCGACGACAAGTTCAACTCACTTTCTCCAAGCCAGCGCCCTGAGGCCGGTTTGCTCGGTCTGCGCGCGCACCTGGGCGGCTTTGCCAACCTGCGCCCCGTCTTCGCCTTCAAGGAGCTGACCGTCAACAGCCCGCTGCGGCCCGAAATCATCGACGGCACCGATATTATGTTTGTCCGCGAGTTGCTCGGCGGCCTCTACTATGGCAAGCCCCGTGGCTGGGACAAGGAAAAGGGCGTCGCCCTGAACACCATGATCTATACGCGCGACGAAGTGGTCCGCGTAGCCCGTACCTCTTTCCAAATGGCGCAGAAGCGGCGCAAGAAGCTATGCAGCGTCGACAAGGCCAATGTGCTCGAGGTCTCGCAACTCTGGCGCGACACGGTGATCGATGTTGCCAAGGAATTCCCCGATGTCGAACTCGAACACCAGTATGTCGATGCGATGTCGATGCACCTGATGAAGCGGCCGCGCGACTTCGACGTGGTCGTCACGGAAAACACATTCGGCGACATCCTTACCGACGAGGCTTCGGTGATTACGGGCTCGCTGGGCATGTTGCCCTCGGGAACCGTCGGCGGCAAGATCGGATTGTTTGAGCCGGCTCACGGCTCCGCGCCCAAACATGCGAACAAGAACATCGCCAATCCGCTGGCCACCATTCTGACAGGCGCGTTGATGCTGCGCCACGCGTTCGGGCTCGAGGAAGAGGCCGACGCGATCGTCAAGGCGGTTCGCAAGGTGCTGGAACACGGCTTCCGCACGCAAGACCTGGCGCGCACCAATCCCGAGGGATTGACTGTGCTCGGAACCCGCGAGATGGGCGCGAAGGTGCGGGAGACGGTGAAGGAACTGCTCGTTCACGCGTAGGTTCGTGGCTTCCCACCCTTGCGCCAGAAAGAAGACGCAAGGATGGGACACCCAGCCAGTCATTCACTTTTTCACCTATTCACTCGTTCACTGATTCAGGAGTTCAATGAGTTCCGAACCGAAGACATTATTTGAAAAGGTCTGGCAGCAGCATGTGGTGGTCGAGCCCAAAGGCGAGCCGACCGTGCTCTACATCGATCTGCAACTGGTACACGAGGTCACTTCGCCGCAGGCCTTCGAAGGGCTGCGGTTGGCGGGGCGCAAAGTGCGCCGCCCGGATCGCACGGTTGCGACAGTTGACCACAACGTGCCGACGACCATCGCAGGCCGACTCAAGATCGTCGACGAGATCGCAGCCAAGCAGATCGCAACACTGAACAAGAACTGCGCCGACTTCGGAATCGAGCTTTACGGCGTGGATTCGCCCGACCAAGGCGTGGTGCACATCATCGGGCCGGAACTTGGCATCACCAAGCCGGGCATGACGATTGTCTGCGGCGACTCGCACACGGCGACTCACGGAGCCTTCGGCGCATTGGCCTTCGGCATCGGCACCAGCGAAGTGGAACACGTGCTGGCCACGCAGACGCTGCCGCAGTCCAAGCCAAAGACCTTCCGCATCACGGTCGATGGCGAACTGCCGCGCGGCGTCACGGCCAAAGACATTATTCTCGCCATCATCGGCCAGATCGGCACCGACGGCGCGACCGGCTACGTGATCGAGTACGCGGGCTCGGCAATTCGCGCGCTCTCGATGGAAGGCCGCATGACGGTCTGCAACATGAGCATCGAGGCCGGCGCGCGCGCGGGCATGGTTGCTCCCGATGAGAAAACATTTGCCTATCTCAAGGGCCGCCGCTTCTCGCCGCAAGGCGCAGCATGGGATGAGGCCATGGCCGAGTGGAGCAAGCTGCCCAGCGATCCCGGCGCGAAGTTTGACCGCGAACTGACGATCGATGCTTCTGAACTCGTTCCCTTCGTAAGTTGGGGCACCAGCCCCGGCATGGTCGCGCCGGTTACGGCCTCGGTTCCCGACCCGGCGACAGCCAAGAGCGAGATCGAGCGCAAGGGCTTCGAGCGCGCCCTCGAATACATGGATCTGAAGGCCGGCACGCCGATGGAAGAGGTCGAGATCGACCGCGTCTTCATAGGCTCCTGTACCAACGGCCGCATCGAAGATCTGCGCGCAGCGGCACGCATCGCCGCCGGTTACAAAGTGTCGCCACGCGTCGGCGCGATGGTGGTTCCCGGTTCGCAGGCCGTGAAGGCGGAGGCCGAGAGAGAAGGTCTCCACCGCATCTTCATTGAGGCGGGTTTTGACTGGCGCGAACCCGGCTGCTCGATGTGCCTGGCGATGAACCCCGACATTCTGCAACCCGGCGAGCGTTGCGCATCGACCAGCAATCGCAACTTTGAAGGACGCCAGGGACGCGGCGGACGCACGCACCTCGTCTCGCCGGAGATGGCCGCGGCAGCAGCTATTGCCGGACACTTCGTCGACATTCGCAAATGGACAGTACGCGAGCCAGCTCTGCAAGGAGGCAAGGCCTAATGGAAAAGTTCACCACACTGACTTCACTGGCCGCGCCGCTTGACCGCAGCAATGTCGACACGGACCAGATCATTCCCAAGCAGTTTTTGAAGCGCATCGAGCGCACCGGCTACGGCGACTTTCTCTTCTTCGACTGGCGGCAGAAGCCCACGGGCGAGCCAATCGCAGAGTTTGTCCTCAACGATCCGCGCTACAAGGGCGCGCAGATTCTCGTCGCGGGCAAGAACTTCGCCTGCGGATCGAGCCGCGAACACGCAGCCTGGGCTCTCGAGAACTACGGCTTCCGCGTCGTCATCGCGCCTACCTTCGCCGACATCTTCTTCTCGAATGCAGGCAAGAACGGCATCGTTCTGGCGCGGCTGAGCGAAGACGAGGTAGCGCAGTTACTCTCGAACGCGAAGACAATTCCGAACTATCAACTCACCGTCTCGCTCGAAGACCAGACCGTGACTGACAGTCAGGGATTCAAGGGGAGGTTTGATGTGGACCCTTTCCGCAAGTTCTGCCTCATCGAAGGGCTCGACGACATCGGCCTCACGTTGCGGCACGCGGCGGCGCTCGATGCATTCGAGGTGAAGCACGACGCAGCCGGATGGCTGAAGGCGAAAAGCGGCCTTTAGCTATTAGCCTTTAGCTCTTAGCTATCGCTGGGATGGCCAACGGTATTCACGCAAGCGATCGGCATCCGGCGGAAATAGCTGCCGAAGGGACAAACGTTAACTGCAACATGAACGAGCTAACAGCTAAGAGCTAAAAGCTGTTTTTAAGAGAGCAAATGACCATCGAAGGCAAGCGACAAAGTATTCCATTGACCGAAGGCCCCAGCCGCGCGGCCGCGCGCTCCTATCTGCGCGGCGTCGGTTTCAGCAAAGCAGAGCTGCACCAGCCCATCATCGGCATTGCCAACACATGGACCGAGATCGGCACCTGCAATGTGCATCTGCGGGAGATCGCCGAGGCGCTCAAGGAGGGCATTCGAGAGGCCGGCGGCACGCCGATGGAGTTCAACACCATCACCATCTCCGACGGCATCACCATGG
>CAZGHZ010000027.1:0-44962 GCA_964525655.1 uncultured Occallatibacter sp. | reverse complement strand
AGATCTCGACCGCTCAAAGACCTATCCGTGCCATCCATTCTGTCATCCTGAGCGAAGTGCAGCGAAGTCGAAGGACCTGCGTCTTGTTACTCTGGCGAATGGAAGACCACGAACCTCAATCAACAACTCGTTAGAACTTGACCGATGGAACAGTCCGCGCAGCTTCGCTGGCCGTGAAGTAGGCGCTGTTTTCATGGAAGCCGGCCATGCCCGCCCAGATGTTGTTAGGGAATTGGAGGATAAACGTGTTGTAATCCTGGATCGCGTCGTTATAACGCTTCCGCGCCACGCCGATGCGATTCTCCGTTCCCGACAACTCGTCCTGCAAACGCATGAACTGGTCGCTCGACCGCAGTTGCGGATAGTTCTCGGTGAGCAGCAGCAGGCGGCCAATCGCCGAATCGAGCTGTCCGTTGGCCGCAATCTTTGCCTGAGGTCCCTGTGCATTCAACATGCCGGCGCGCGCGTTGGCGATGTCGCCAAAGACCGTGCTCTCCTCCTTGGTAAAGCCCTTCACGGTCTCCACAAGGTTGGGAATCAGGTCGGCGCGCCGTTCCAGTTGCACATCGACCTCCGACCATTTGCTCTTTACATTCTGATCCCTCTCGACCATCTGGTTCCTTGCTCCCTGGTAGCTGAAAAACACCATCACAAGAGCCAAAACCAGAACACCAAGAACAATCCAAGCTCCACGTTTCATAAACCCTTCTTCTCCTCCGGCCCGCCCTCAGGCAAGCCACATTAATCGTTTTGACCTGGGGTTCACCCTAGAACTCAGGGTGCCCCATCCTTGCGACGTTCTTTTGTTGTCGCAAGGGTGGGAGACGACGATCCCTCGGTATAAACCCGCGGGAAAGGAACTACCAGCTTCCTCCAGCTCCGCCGCCACCAGTATCGCCTCCGCCAAATCCTCCAAAGCCTCCGCCGCCCGAGTCTCCACCGCCGAAGCCACCCCCGCCCCCGAATCCGCCGCCACCCATCCAAGGCCCGCCGCGAAAACCGCCGAAGAGGCCGAACCCAAGCAGAAATCGAAAAAGATGAAATCCACCAAATAAAACCAGAAGGATGATTAGGAAAATAATCTTAACCCAATTGATGTGCGACGCCACGGGCGGCTGCGTTGCCATGGCTGGCCCATCGTCCGTGAGCGTTACCTTGGCGTCGGCGGCAATCACCTGAGCCACATCGCCCACAGCTAGAGTCACAGCCCCATCGAAGTCGTTGGCCCTGAGATCGGGAACCATCTCCCGGCCAATGTCGCCCACCTTCCCGTCGGGCAAAATGCCTTCCAACCCGTAACCGGCGATGATCTGGCGCTTGTGGTCGTCAACCGCCAGAAAGATAAGAATGCCGCGATCGCTCCCCTTTTTGCCGAGCCCCATCTTTGAAAAGAGGCGAGTGGCATAGTCAGCCGGGTCTTCTCCATCCAGCGTGTGGATGGTGACCACGGCAACCTGTGCATTGGCTGCGGAGTGATCGAGCTGTTCGCAGATGCGGTCGATCCGGGCAACCGCCTCGGGCGAGAGCACGTGGGCAAAGTCGCTGACGTAATCTGTAGCTTTGGGGAGATCCTCGACCCGTTCAGCCCGGGCGGATAAAGCGGAAAAACAAACGGCAACTGCCAACAGCAGCCGGAAGACGGTCGATTGTGCGCGGCGAAAACCCTTCATCGCACTCTATTGTACGGTTCCGGGCAGAGAGAGGTTCCAGACACAGCGAGTTGCAACCCCAAGCTCTAAACTAATGGGTGAGATGATTGACATTAAACTTCCCACGCCACCCATCGCCCGCAAGGAACACAAAGAGACCGCTTTGCACGGCACAGTCCTGATCGACGACTACGCCTGGCTGCGCGATAAAGAGAACCCTGAGGTCACCGCCTTCCTCGAAGCCGAGAACGCCTACGCTGAGGCAGTGATGGCTCCGCTCAACGGCCTGCGCGGCCAGCTCTACGACGAGATGCTCTCGCATATCAAGCAGACCGACGTCTCGGTTCCCTTCCGCGACGGCGACTGGTGGTATATCACCCGCACCGAAGAGGGCCTGCAATACGCCATCCACAGCCGCAAACCCGCGACGGCCAACGAAATCCCGGGTGCCCCAGGTCCGGACTTTCGGACCTGGGAAACTGAGAAAGCCAACGCGCCCGATCGAGAAAAAGAGCAAGTCATCCTCGACGGCAACCAACTCGCCGAGGGCCATGCCTTCTTTGCCTTCGGCGCAACCGACGTCACCAGCGATGGCCGCTGGCTGGCCTACACCACCGACACGACCGGCTTCCGCCAATACACACTGCACATCAAGGATCTCGAAACCGGCGAGACGCTCGCGGGCGAGGTCGAGCGCGTAGGCTCCGTCGTCTGGGCGGCCGATAATCGCACGCTCTTTTACACCGTCGAAGATGAGGAGCAGAAGCGCCAGTACCAGCTCTGGCGGCACACTCTCGGCACGCCTCACTCCGCCGACCTGCTCGTCTACCAGGACCACGATGAGCGATTCAACCTCGCCGCAGGACGCACCCGTGACGGCAAGTTCATCGTGATGGAGTCGGCCAGCCACATCACTACCGAGTGCTGGGTCCTGCCCTCCAGCGAGCCCGAGGGCCAGTTCACCATCATCAGCCCGCGCCGGGACGACCACGAATACTCCATCGACCACCGCAGCGGCCTCTGGTTCATCCGCACCAACGATAGGGGACGCAACTTCCGCCTGGTTACAGCGCCGGTTGCCACGCCGGGCAGCGAACACTGGACCGAACTCATTCCCCACCGCGACGGCGTGATGATCGAAGAGATCGATCTCTTCGCCAGCTTCTTCGTCGCCTGCGAACGCGAGGACGGCCTGCCGCGCCTGCGCCTCTGGCGCTTCGCCGGCGACGGACCGGAGGCCGCAAAGGCCGGCGAGATCAGCTTTCCCGAGCCGGCCTACAGCGCCCATCCGCACGTCAATCGCATCTTCGATACGCCTACCTTCCGCTACGGCTATCAGTCGTTGGTCACGCCCAGTTCGGTCTACGAATACGACGTCGCCACAGGCCTATCCACGCTGCTCAAGCAGTTGGAGATTCCCGGCGGCTTCGACCGCACTCTCTATTCCAGCGAACGCGTTCACGCCTCCGCACCCGATGGCGTGAAGGTTCCAGTGTCTCTCGTTTACCGCAAGGACAAACGCGAGCCGGGCCGGAATCCCCTCTACGTCTACGGCTACGGTTCCTATGGATATTCATTGCCGCTCAGCTTCAGCTCCAATCGCCTGAGTCTGCTGGATCGTGGCGTGGTGATGGCCTACGCGCACATTCGCGGCGGCGGCGACCTGGGCGAGCCCTGGCACGACTCCGGCAAGATGCTGGTCAAGCGCAACACTTTCACCGACTTCATCGCTGCCATTGAACACCTGACTGCGGTTAATTACGGCGACCCAACTCGCGTAGCTATCGAGGGCGGATCTGCTGGCGGGTTGCTGATGGGCGCGGTCGTCAACATGCGGCCTGAGCTCTTTCGCGCCGTTCTCTCTCACGTGCCCTTCGTCGATGTGATGAACACCATGCTCGATGCTTCGCTGCCCCTCACCGTTCCCGAGTACGAAGAATGGGGCAATCCAAACGAAGAGGCTTACTTCCGGTACATGCTCAGTTACTCACCCTACGACAATCTCCGTGCGGCGAGTTATCCGGCAATGTTAGTGAAGACCTCGCTCCACGACAGCCAGGTGATGTACTGGGAGCCGGCCAAGTATGTAGCCAAGCTGCGCACGCTCAAGACAGACGACAACCCGCTGCTGCTGGTAACCAACATGCAAGCCGGCCACGGCGGCGCAAGCGGCCGCTACGATTACCTGAAAGAGATCGCCCTCGACTACGCTTTCCTGCTCCGCGAGCTGGGACTGGTTTGCTAGAGTGATCCTGAAGTCCCAGAGGAGAATTATGCGACGCGGATGGGGAATCCTGATCTTCGTTGTTTCAGCCGCGAGCTATGCCGTCGGTCAGCAAACCGTCCCATCCGCACCTTCTCAGTCGGCAGATGACCTTCCTGAGCGTGTGAAGATCTATGCCGTTGGTCCCGGTGTGACGGCACCGAAGCTTCTTTCAACCAGTCCAATCCAAATCGACGCCGGAGAGTGCAAGAAGAAGGTAAACAGCAAGGTCGTATTCTCCATGCTTGTGGATTCCACAGGCCAACCGCGCAACCTGATGTTTCTTCAGCCGCTCGGAAACGAAATGGACAGGTTCGCCCTTCAAGTTGCTTCTGCGGATCGCTTCACTCCCGGAAGTCACAATGGCGCATCGGTTGTGATTGGCCAAACCTTGGAGGTCGGTCTGCAAGGCTGTATCGAGGTGAAAAAAGACGATGAAGGAAACAAAACTGTCGTTTTTCGTCTAAGATTCCAGCCATCACAAGAGTTTCGCCCCCTCGTCGATTCTCCCGTAGAGGCCGTTCTTGCACCGAAGGATTGGTCCTGGGGCAATTCAAACGGCGGCGTGCCCCCAGTCAGAAGTTTTGAAGGTTCAGTCAGAGCCCCCGTTCTTCTGAAGGGCGCTGCCGCGGACCTCACCAGTGCAGCTCGGGAAGCCAAACTGCAGGGCAAATGCAAAATCTCTTTCGTCGTGGATAGAAATGGAATGCCGCAAAACGTCATAATAACCAGAAGCTTGGACAACGGCGTGGACCAGAATGCCGTCAACTCAGTCAAACAATACAGATTCAAGCCCGCGATGAAAGATGGCGAGCCTGTCCCGGCACTGCTCAACGTCGACGTAGACTTCAGACTTTACTAGCCGGGCCGCCTGAATCGAGCTGGATCTCCTCTATTTGCCGATATCTCACGTTGTCGTCCCCACCCCTTCGACGGACCGCAAGGCGAGACGCCCATCGGCACGCACCCTCCGGCCGCTCTTCGCCGCTCTCACTGCTGCGCAAGCCGCCCCCGCTGCGCAACAACCCCTAGCGGTGATGAAAATTTTTCGTTAATATAAAGACTTCAGCATAGTCCCAGGCGCGGCCGGGCCTGCTCCGATCGTCCTCTCCATGCTAGACAGCGCTGTTCCCCCGACGGAACCGCTCCGCATATGTGTCTTTCGTGCAACGAGTTGCAGTCGGCGCCATACAACATCATCGGGAAGGTTGCCATGGATCATTCGGATTGTCGTCTCCAAACACCAGAGCCACAAGGGCTCTATCATCCACGGAACGAGCACGACGCCTGCGGAATGGGCCTGGTCGCGAGCATCCGCGGCGAAAAGAGCCACGCCATCATCCGCAAAGGCCTCGAAGTGCTCATCAATCTCACCCATCGCGGCGCGGCTGGCTGCGATCCTGAGACCGGCGACGGCGCTGGCATCCTGATTCAGATACCACACGTCTTCTTTGCGCGCGAGTGCGGCGAACTCGGCATGAGGCTGCCTGAGCCGGGCGCCTACGGCGTGGCCATGTGTTTCCTCCCCGTCGACAAGCACAGCCGCCTGCAGTGCGAGGGCGTCATCGAGCGCATCGCCAAGGAAGAGGGCCTTACAGTTCTCGGCTGGCGCGACACGCCCGTAAACGGCATCGCCATCGGCCGCGAAGCGCGCGCGTCTCAGCCGTATATTGAGCAATTGTTCCTGGCCAAGCCGGCGCACATGAAGGCCGACGACGATGCCTTCGAGCGCCTGCTCTACCGCGTTCGCCGCCGCACTGAAAATGAGATGGCGGCCTCCGAGATCGAGGGCAAGGAGTTCTTTTATATTCCCTCGCTCTCTTGCCGCACTATCGTCTACAAGGGCCTGATGCTGGCGCCGCAGATCGAGAAGTTCTACTTCGAGCTGGCCAACCCGCTCGTCACCAGCGCGCTCTGCCTTGTTCACCAGCGCTTCTCGACCAACACCTTTCCCAGTTGGAAGCTCGCGCATCCTTATCGCTACGTTGCGCACAACGGCGAAATCAACACCATCCGCGGCAACATCAGTTGGATGAATGCCCGCCAGTCGGTTCTTGAGAGCTCGCTCTACGACGGCAAGATCGACGATCTCTACCCGGTCATCATGCCCGAGGGCAGCGACTCGGCCTCCTTCGACAATGCCGTGGAATTTCTCTTCCAGTCGGGCCGTTCTCTGCCCCATGTGCTGGCGATGCTGATCCCCGAGGCCTGGGCCGGCAACCCCGACATGGACGAAGACAAGCGCGCCTTCTACGAGTACCACGCCTCGCTGATGGAGCCCTGGGACGGCCCGGCCGCCATGGCCTTCACAGATGGCCGCGTCATCGGCGCAACGCTCGACCGCAACGGGCTGCGTCCCGGCCGCTACGTCGTGACCAAAGACGATTTAGTCGTGCTGGCCTCCGAGGCTGGTGTCCTCGACATTCCGGCCAAAGACATTCGCAAAAAGGGCCGCCTGCAGCCCGGTCGCATGTTCCTCGTCGATACGGTGCAAAAACGCATCATCTCCGACAGCGAAATCAAGAAGCAGTTGGCCGGCCGTCAGCCCTATGCAACTTGGATCAAAGAGCAGCAGGTTTCGCTGGACGATCTGCCCGAGCCCCCAGCGCGCAACGTAGTGGCCAAGGTCGAACCGCTGCTCCGCCGCCAGCGCGCCTATGGATATAGCGAAGAAGACCTGCGAATCCTGTTAGGGCCGATGGGCGCCTCCGCTGCTGAGCCGGTCGGCTCGATGGGCACGGATGTGCCGCTGGCCTGCCTCTCCGACCGTCCGCAGTCGCTCTTCAGCTACTTCAAGCAGCTTTTTGCGCAGGTCACCAATCCGCCCATCGATCCGATCCGCGAAGAGCTGGTGATGTCGTTGATCAGCTACATCGGCACCGAGCGCAACATTCTCGACGAGACGCCCGAAAACTGCCACACTCTCAAACTGCCCCATCCGATCCTAACCAACCGCGATCTCGAAAAACTGCGCCGCGTCTCTTCGGGAGATCTGCTGGCCACTACGCTGCCCGCGCTCTTCCGCGCCGCCGACGGCGAGCGTGGCTTGAAACACTCGCTCGACGATCTCAGCAATCGCGCCGCGCACGCGGTTGACTCCGGCTACACGCTGCTGATCCTCTCCGACCGCGGCGTCGATGCCACCTACGCGCCGATCCCCAGCCTGTTGGCCATGGCCGCCGTACATAACCGCCTGGTGAAGGACAAAACGCGCACGCAAGTTGCGCTGATCATCGAGAGCGGCGAGCCGCGCGAGGTCATGCACTTTGCCCTGCTCATCGGTTACGGCGCCAGCGCGATCAATCCCTATCTGGCCTTCGAGACGCTTCACGACCTAAAACGCCTAGGCCTGCTGCCCCATAACGTTACCGGGCCCCACGCCGAGAAGAACTTCATCAAGGCCATCAACAAGGGCCTGCTCAAGACCTTCTCGAAGATGGGCATCAGCACCCTGCAAAGCTATCGCGGCGCGCAGGTCTTTGAAGCTGTTGGTCTGAATAAATCGCTGGTAGACGCCTATTTCTCTGGCACCGCATCGCGCATCGAGGGCGTCGGCCTTGATGTGCTGGCGCGAGAAGCGCAGATGAAGCACGCCTTCGCCTTCCAGCCGCTCACCGAGTCCGAAACCGAACTGGTCGTCGGCGGCCACTATCAGTTCCGCCAGGGCGGCGAGTATCACCTGCTGAATCCCGAGACCATCGCCAAGCTGCAGCACGCCGTGCGGCAAAACAATCCAACCACCTTCCAGGAGTACACCGATCTCCTGGACGACCAGAACCGACACCTCTGCACGTTGCGCGGTCTGCTCCAGCTCAAGTACGAAGACAATCCGATTCCGATCGAAGAAGTCGAGCCCGCCAAGGAGATCGTCAAGCGTTTCACCACCGGCGCAATGAGCTTCGGTTCAATTAGTAAAGAGGCGCACGAGACGCTGGCCATTGCCATGAACCGGCTCGGCGGCATGTCCAACACCGGCGAGGGCGGCGAAGAAGAAGAGCGCTTCAAGCGCGACCCGAATGGCGACTCACGACGATCGGCCGTCAAGCAGGTAGCCAGCGGCCGCTTTGGCGTGACGACAAATTACCTCGTCAACGCCGACGAGTTGCAGATCAAGATGGCGCAGGGCGCCAAGCCCGGCGAGGGTGGACAACTACCCGGCCACAAGGTGGATGAAGTCATCGCCAAGGTTCGTCACTCGATTGCCGGTGTGGGCCTCATCTCGCCGCCGCCGCATCATGACATTTATTCCATCGAAGATCTGGCGCAGTTGATTTATGACCTGAAGAACGTCAATCCCCAGGCCCGCATCGCCGTCAAGCTGGTCTCTGAAGTCGGCGTCGGAACGGTCGCGGCAGGCGTCTCCAAGGCTCACGCCGATGTCGTGCTCATCTCCGGCGACAACGGCGGCACCGGCGCATCGCCGCTCAGTTCCATCAAGCACGCTGGGCTGCCCTGGGAGCTGGGCCTCGCCGAAACCCAGCAAGTCCTGCTTCTCAACGATCTGCGCGGACGTATAAAAGTCCAGACCGACGGCAAGCTCCAGACCGGCCGCGATGTGGTCATCGCCGCGCTGCTCGGCGCAGAGGAGTTCGGCTTCGCCACCATGCCGCTGATCACCATGGGCTGCATCATGATGCGCAAGTGCCACCTGAACACCTGCTCAGTGGGCATCGCGACGCAGGATCCTGTCCTGCGCGCCCGCTTCAAGGGCCAGCCCGAACATGTAGTCAACTTCTTCTTCTTTATCGCGGAACAGGTTCGCCAGCACATGGCCAAGCTCGGTTTCCGCACCGTCGATGAGATGGTGGGCCGTGTCGACAAGATCGACGCCGCCATCGCCGATGCTCACTGGAAGGCCAAGGGCATCGATCTGTCTTCGATACTCTATGAGCCCGAGCTACCATCGCGCATCGCGCGACGCAAGATTCAAGCCCAGGATCACGGCCTCGACAAGGCTCTCGATCATAAGCTCATCGAAGCAGCCGAGCCGGCCCTCGAATCCAAAACTCCTGTCTCTGCCAACTTCGCCATCCGCAATGTGCACCGCACCGTGGGCGCAATGCTGGGCGGCGAGATTGCCAGAAAATACGGCTCTGCCGGATTACCTGAAGGAACGATTCACTTCAAATTCACTGGCTCTGCCGGCCAGAGCTTCGGCGCATTCGTGCCGAATGGAGTGACTCTCGAACTCGAAGGCGACTCCAACGATTATTTGGGCAAGGGCCTCTCGGGCGGGCGCATCATCGCCTATCCCCCGAAGACATCGAGCTTCCTGCCTGAAGAGAGCATTCTGGTCGGCAACGTCGTTCTCTACGGCGCGACCAGCGGCGAGGTCTTCCTCAACGGCATCGCCGGCGAGCGATTCGCCGTCCGCAACTCGGGCGCGATTGCAGTGGTTGAGGGCGTAGGCGATCACGGCTGCGAATACATGACCAACGGCACGGTCGTCGTGATCGGAAAGACCGGCCGCAACTTCGCCGCCGGCATGAGCGGCGGCTACGCTTACGTCTATGACGATCGCGGCGACTTCCCTGCGCGCCGCTGCAACAAGACCAGCGTGGATCTTGAGCCGCTGGTTGCTCCCGAGGACGTAGTCCGGGTGCGCGGGCTGCTGGAACGCCATCGCGACCTGACCGGCAGTCCCCGCGCGGCTTGGATCCTGGATAATTGGGCCGACGCACAGCCACGATTTATCAAGATCTTTCCACACGAATACAAGCGCGTTCTGGGTGTTGCGCGCCACGAAGGAACTGAGGGTGCAGACTCCGCCGCGAAGGCCCCTGTTTCTCCAAAAACTCCGTCGCCCGTAGCGGCGGCAGCAGAGGTGCAGCATGGGTAAGGTGACAGGTTTCCTGGAAATTGAGCGTGAACAACCCACCCGCCGCAAGGTCGAGGATCGGGTCAAGGATTGGTTCGAGATCTACGAACCCTTCCCCGAGGAGAAGCAGAAGGAACAGGGTGCGCGTTGTATGGACTGTGGCGTTCCCTTCTGCCACACTGGCTGTCCTGTTAACAACCTGATTCCCGACTGGAACGACCTAGCCTATAACGGCCGCTGGGAGGCAGCCATTCGCCGCCTTCACGCCACCAACAATTTTCCCGAGTTCACCGGCCGCATCTGTCCGGCACCGTGCGAGGCTGCCTGCGTCCTGGGCATCAGTGAGCCGCCTGTCTCCATCAAGCTAATGGAGCGCAGCATTGTTGATCGCGGCTGGGACGAGGGCTGGATCCATCCCGAGCCGCCCGAGCAAAATACCGGCAAGCGCGTCGCTGTCGTCGGCAGCGGCCCCGCAGGCCTGGCCGCCGCGCAGCAGTTGCGTCGCGCCGGCCATTCCGTGACCGTTTACGAAAAGGCCGATCGCATCGGCGGCCTCTTGCGCTACGGCATTCCCAACTTCAAGCTCGAAAAGCACGTTGTCGACCGTCGCGTCCAGCAGATGCGCGCCGAGGGCGTCACCTTTGTGACCAACGCGCATGTAGGCGTCAATGTTCCCGTCGATGCGCTCACCGAGCACTATGACGCGATCCTGCTCTGCGGCGGCTCAGAGCAGCCCCGTGATCTCAAGATCCCCGGCCGCGAGCTGAAGGGCATTCACTTTGCGATGGAGTTTTTGCCTCAGCAGAATCGCCGCTGCGAGGGCGATCAGGTCGACTTATCGCTGGCCATCCTCGCCGAGGGCAAGCGCGTCGTCATCATTGGCGGCGGGGACACAGGAGCCGATTGCCTGGGCACAAGCCTGCGCCAAGGCCCATTAAGCGTACATCAGTTCGAGATCATGCCCAAGCCGCCCGAGAAGCGCGCCGCCTCCACTCCCTGGCCGCTTTGGCCCCTCCAATTGCGCACCGAGAGCGCACATGAAGAGGGCGGCATCCGCGACTGGAGCATCAATAGCATCAAATTCACCGGCGACGAAAACGGCAACGTAAAGCAGTTGCACGCCCTCCGCGTCGGCCCCCCGCCGAAGTTCGAACCCATCCCCGGCACCGAATTCACCCTCGATGTCGATCTGGTGCTGCTCGCCATGGGCTTCCTCGGACCGGTTCGCAACGGAATGCTGGAGCAATTTGGCGTAGCCCTCGACAACCGCGGCAACGTATCCACCAACGGCGAATACCAGACCTCGGTCGAGAATATCTTCGCCGCCGGCGACATGCGCCGCGGCCAGTCTTTGGTCGTCTGGGCCATCAGCGAAGGCCGCAAAGCCGCCGCCGCAGTCGACCGATACCTGGCGACAATCGAAGAGCCCACACCCCAGCGCCATCACGCGCTGGCCTAAGAGAAACGCCAAGATTTCCCGTCGTGAGCGAATGTCAGTTGTGTTCGTGCTATCATATGACCATAGTCGGTGACTATAGGAGTATTTGCCATGCCCACCATAATCGCTGCCGGAGAATTCAAGGCCAAATGTCTGAAATTACTTGACGAAGTCGCTAAAAAACGCCAGCCTCTACTCATCACCAAACATGGCAAACCGGTGGCGCAGCTGGTACCTGTACCCGCAGAGAAGAATATTGTTGGGTCGATGAAGGGCAGTGTGCTGTGGATGGGGGACATCATTTCTCCGACTGATGTCGAATGGGATGCGATGAAATGACAGCTTCGCAGAAGGACGGTGCAGCCCTACTACTTGTTGACACGCACACGCTGATCTGGATGGTGGAAGAGGCTCCCCGGCTGGGAGTGCAGGCATCCGAGGCGTTGAATAAGGCTGGATGGGAAGACCGGATTGCCATCAGCGCGATCACTCCCTGGGAGATTGCGCTGCTGGTGAGCAAAGGCCGGCTACAGCTTGGCGCCGACGTCATGCAGTGGATTCGCGAGGCGCTGTCCAAACCAGGCGTACGGTTGGCCCCGCTGGAGCCGGAGATCGCCGTAGCCAGCACCAGGCTCCCATTCGAGATGCACCCCGACCCCGCCGACCGCATTCTCGTCGCAACAGCCCGTCACCTCGGCGCAACGCTGGTGACCGCAAACGGGGCACTGCTGGAACTGGCAGGAAAAGGACACTTCCGGGCTAAGGACTCTGCAGCTTAGGCTTGATATCGACCGGCATCTGCTGCGTCAAGAATGAAAACCAGGCTTGGTCCCGCATGCAAAAACAAGCCGCAACCAGAGCGATCATCTGCCCTGGTTGCGGCCTTTACTGACCACTGTTCGCTAATAACTGGCGGCTGTCTTACTTATCCGTCAGCGCTTCCACGCCCGGCAGCTTCTTCCCTTCCAAAAACTCCAGCGAAGCTCCGCCGCCGGTTGAGATGTGCGTGATCTGGTCGGCAACGCCTGCCTGATTGATCGCGGAGACCGAATCGCCGCCGCCAATGATGGAGATTGCAGCACGATTGGCCGCAACAGCCTTGGCGATTGCGTTGGTGCCCACTGCAAAGCGCGGAAACTCGAAGACGCCGGCCGGGCCGTTCCAGACAATCGTCCGCGCGGTCGAAACCACCTCTTCGATCGCCGCGATCGACTTCGGTCCGATGTCCAGTCCTTGCCAGTCAGCCGGGAAGTTCACTGAGCAATCCCACGGCTGCGTTGCTGCATCCGCCGCGAACTTGTCCGCCAGGATGTTATCGACGGGCAGCAGCAGCTTGACGCCCTTGGCCTTGGCCTTTTCCAGAGCCGCCTTGGCCATGTCGATCTTGTCCTCTTCGACGAGGCTCTTGCCAGTCGTCACGCCCAGCGCGCGCTGGAAGGTATACGCCATGCCGCCGACGATCACCAGCGTATCGACCTTGTCGAGCAGGTTGTCGATCACGTCGATCTTGCCCGAGATCTTCGAGCCTCCGATGATCGCGACGAAGGGCTTCTCCGGCGATTCCAGGGCCTTGCCGAGATAGGTGATCTCCTTCTCCATCAGCAGGCCGGCCACGGCAGGCTTGAGGAAGTGCGTGATCCCCTCAGTCGAGGCGTGTGCGCGATGCGCGGAGCCGAAGGCGTCGTTGACGTAGACATCAGCCAGCGAGGCCAGTTCCTTTGAGAATGCCGGATCGTTGGCTTCTTCCTCGGCGTGGTAGCGCAGATTCTCGAGCAGCAGCACCTGGCCGGATTCAAGCTGGCGCGCCATCTCGCTGGCCACTTCGCCAATGCAATCTGGCGCAAAGGCCACGTTGACGGCCTCGCCCAGCTCCTTGTCGAGCAGCGCTCGCAGCCGCGCAACCACCGGCCGCAGCGAATACTTTGGGTTTGGCTTTCCTTTGGGACGGCCCAGATGCGAGGCCAGGATTACCTTGGCTTTCCGCTGCAGTGCGTACTTGATCGTCGGCAACGTGGCCACGATGCGGGTGTCGTCGGTGATGGTCGAGCCATCTTCGGTCAGTGGCACGTTGAAATCGACGCGGATAAACAACCTCTTGTTCGCCAGATCGATGTCGCGAATGGAGAGTTTTGGCATGGTACTTGGCCTTCCTTGATGTCAGTGGTCAGTGAATAGTGATCAGTGAAGAGTCAACATTGGACGATTGAGTGCCGTTGCTGTTCAGTTACTTTTGCCGGGGCGGAAGCCTCTTCGATGACGGCCTCCATCTCAATTTCAACACACCATTTTGGGTTGAGCAGCGCGGCGACGACCATCGTACTCGCAGGCCGAATCGTCCCGAAGAACTCGCCATGAACGCGGCCCACGGCCTCCCAGTCTTCGGCACGGGCTAAGAACATCCTCGTCCGCACGACATCTTCGAAGCGAGCGCCGGCCTCGGCGAGAGCCTTGGCTGCTAGCTCAAAAACGTGCCGGGTCTGGCCGGTCACATCCAGATCGTCAGCGCCGGCAGGCCCCGTTCCGGATAGGTGAACGACATTGCCCACACGCACGGCGCGTGAGAAGCCGATAATCGGTTCGTAAGGGGAAGTTCCAGGAATATTTTTGCGCATGATTCGCCAGAGATCAGAGGTCAGAGATCAGAGATCAGGGAGTATTCTGTTCCCTGATCTCTGTTCCCTGTTCCCTGCCTTTTACAGGCCCTTCTTGACCAGGAAGCCAAGCAGATCAACGACGCGGTTCGAGTAGCCCCACTCGTTGTCGTACCAGCTCAGCACCTTGACGCTGTTTCCGACCACCTTGGTCAACGGCGCGTCCACGATCGAGCTCAGCGGGTTGCCCTTGTAGTCGGAGCTGACCAGCAGGTTATCGTCATAACCCAGAATCCCCTTCAGCTCACCCTGCGAGGCCTTCTTGAAGGCAGCGTTCAGAGCTTCGACCGTCGTCGGCTTCTCCGCGATGTAGGTCAGGTCGACGATGGAGACGTTCGGTGTGGGAACGCGAATGGCAAAGCCGTCGAGCTTGCCGGCGGTCTCGGGAATCACCAGCTTCAGGGCCTTGGCGGCGCCGGTCGAGCTGGGAATCATGCTCAGGGCAGCGGCGCGGGCGCGGCGCAGGTCCTTGTGCGGGAAGTCGAGGATGACCTGGTCGTTGGTGTAGCTGTGGATGGTGGTCATGATGCCGCTGACCAGGCCGGTGGTCTCCAGGATCACCTTGACGACCGGCGCCAGGCAGTTGGTGGTGCAGCTGGCATTTGAGATGATATTGTGCTTCGCCGCATCGTACTTGTCCTGGTTGACGCCCAGCACGAGAGTGATGTCTTCGTTGCTGGCGGGGGCCGAGATGATGACCTTCTTGACGGTCGCGCCCAGGTGAGCCTTTGCCTTGGCTCCATCGGTGAAGTGGCCGGTCGATTCGATAACGATCTGCGCTCCAACCGAAGCCCAGTCCAGCTTGGCAGGGTCGCGCTCGCTGAACACCTTGATCTTTTTGCCATCGACTGTGATGGAATCCTCGCCGGCGGAGATCTCGTTCTTCAGGTTGCCGAGAATCGAGTCGTACTTGAGCAGGTGAGCCAGAATCGCCGGACTGGTCAAGTCGTTGACGGCGACAAAATCGATTTCCGGGTTGCCGAGTGCGGCGCGCAAAACGTTGCGGCCAATGCGGCCGAAGCCGTTGATACCAACCTTTACTGCCATGTGTTTCTTCTCCTTAGGATTCGGTAAGACTGTGATGTGAGCTTGTTCCAGCTTGTTCGGATCTGGCCGTCAGGACCGCCGGCGGGCACTTCCACCAAACTTATGATCGTAGCATTCGAGACCAGCGGAGAAGAAATCAAAACGCGTTTCTTCCCGTTTTGCGCGGAACCTCTCGCATCCATAGTGTGCCGTTCCCGATACAGGATCGTATGTGACGGCGTGCACATAATTTGCAGCGCCCTCGGCAAGTATGGTATTCCGGTATCATCTCGATCAATGTTGAAGGCGGCATGAGAAGACGCTCCAGACACACCCCCAATACCTCCGAATCCACAGGCAAAATCGGCCAGGAACTCCCATCGAATCAACCGGCTCCGCTGGTGCCCCTTTACCCCGACGATGTTGCCGCGCATCAGCCTGCACAGCGGTCCCAGGACCCTCGGCAGGAACCTCGCCGCCAGCCCGCACCGCCGCGTCCGCTGGAGCAGTCGGCGCCAATTCCGCGTCCTTCGAGGCCGGATCGTCCCCCACGGCCCGAATCGCCTGCGCGACAGAACAGGCCCATGAAGCAGGACTGGAATGAACCGGCTGGCTCCGGCCGCTACGAGCTCGAAACCCAGCCAGAGATGCCCTCCGCGGCTCCGCCCGAACCCGAGGCGGCCGAGCGCTCACCGCAGGGCCCCAAGGGATTTGTTGTACTCGCCATTGGCATGCCCGGCTCCGGCAAGACCACCTGGTTCCGACGCCGCGGCGTCACCCCGCTCTCAAGCGACCTCTTGCGCAACATCCTCTTCGACGACGTCGAGGAGCAGCGCTATCAGGGACTGGTCTTCTCTACCCTTCGCTCGCTGCTGCGCGCCCGTCTCATCGCTCGCATGCCTCTGAACTACGTGGACGCCACCAACCTCTCCATCCACGAGCGCCGCCAGTGGATCAAGATGGCCAAGAGCTTTGGCTACGAGGTGCAGGCCGTCTTCTTCGACGTGCCGCTCGATGTCTGCCTTGAGCGCAACGCCAAGCGCGACCGCTCGGTCAGCGAAGATGTGATGCGCAAAATGGCTGAAAAACTAAAGCCGCCGGTCTTCGAGGAAGGCTTCGCCAAGATCACCGTCGTGCGCGTGAAAAATGCTGGGTGAAGTTGGAAGATTCGGATTCGGCATGGCCGTCTTGCTCGTCGTAGCCATCTCGATCTCTTCTTGCCGAAAGACAGTTCCGGCGCCTGTCAAGTCAGACCAACCGCAGTCGAAAGCCCAAGCAACAGAAGCGCACATCGTGATCTCTGACGAGCAGTCGTGCAAGGTCTTTGTACAAAACTTCTATGACTAGTATTGGAATCAGTTTGCGGATAAGGCCGACGATCCCAAGTTTGACTCGCATAAACTGCACGTTTATGACCATGCGTTGCGGGTCAAGCCTCCAGTATTAAGTCAGCAACTGGCAACGCTGATCGAGAAGGATAGGCAAGCGTCGATAGCTGCGGACGGCGATATTATCAATCTGGACTTCGATCCGTTCTTGTATAGTCAAGATCCGCGCGGAAAATACGTTGTCGGCAAGATAGCTGTTAGCAACAACGGTTGCCTTGCAGAGATCAATAATGGTCGTGTGATCGCGGAGTTGAAGAAATCCGGCTCAAGCTGGCTTTTTGTGAATTTCCGATACATCGAATTCCCCAAGATCAAAGAGGAAAAGGAACTTCCGAACAACGATCTTGTCCATATTCTAAGTCGGTAAGGCGCAAAGAAAAAAGAGATTCAGATGAGCACTTCCCCTGCTCCTGTTCCCAACATCGAGCCCTGGCTACGGGGGACTCACACCGAGGTCCCGGCAGCGGGCCGCGCCGTCCTGCACGCCCTCGATCTGGCTCTCGAAGACCTCACCCAATGGACCGCCGGCCTTACCGGTGCCGAGGTTCACTCGCAGCCGCTAGGGCTGACTTCAGTCGCCTTTCATCTGCGCCATATCGCCCGCTCGACCGACCGCATTCTGAGCTACGCCGAAGGCAAGCAGCTATCGACCGAGCAATTGGCAGCGCTCAAAGCCGAGCAGGCCGGAGGCGAATCGCTGGCCGAGCTTCTGGCCGAGGTCGAGGCCGCCTTCTCAAATGCAGCGGAGCGAGTGCGCACGCTGGCGACAGCCGACCTCGAAACCCCGCGCGGAGTGGGCCGCAAGCAATTGCCAATCTCAATTGGCGGCGCGCTGATTCACGTTGCCGACCACACCCAGCGCCATGTCGGCCAACTTGTCACAACGGCCAAGGTGCTGAAGGCGTTGCGAAGTTAGCTCAATCGTTCAGGTCGTGGCAGCGGAGGGAGCAGAGGGCTTCAGCCCTCTGACAAGAGCCAGGAACATCGAGGCCTTTAGGCCCGGCTCAGCCGATCTGAACTGCAACCCGCCTATTCTCCGGTCGCCAACGAATCCACAATGTGCCCCATCTTCTCCTGCTTTGTGCGCACGTAGTCCGCAAAGCTGTCTAGCGGCTCGACCTCGGCGGAGACGCGCTCAACGACGGTGATGCCGGCCGATTCCAGTGCCGCGACCTTCTCAGGATTATTGGTGATCAACCGGACTGAACTCACACCCAGCAGTTTGAGCACCTCAGCCGGCAGCTCATACTCCCGGCAGTCGGCGGCAAAACCCAGTTCGACGTTTGCCTCGACCGTGTCCAGCCCCTGATCCTGTAGTTCATAGGCCTTCAGCTTGGGCATCAGGCCGATTCCGCGGCCCTCCTGCGCCTCATAGAGCAGAATGCCCGCGCCCTCTTGAGCGATTCTGCGCAGAGCCAGCTCCAGTTGCAAACGGCAGTCGCAACGCAGCGAACCAAAGACATCCCCGGTCAGGCACTGCGAGTGAATCCGCACCACGGGCGCCGCCGAGTGAATGTCGCCCATTACCAGGGCCACGAGCTCTTCCACGCCGTTTTTATCGCTAGCGACAACCGCTCCTTCGTCGCAGGGGCGGCCCGCCGTCAGCCTGCCCTCGAAGCCCAAAATGCGAAACGCTCCCCAGCGGGTGGGGAAATCCGCCTCGGCGATCTTCTTAACGCTCTCGAATCCCATATTTCTATTTTACTTTGGCATCTATTCCAATCAGCAGCAGTCGTCACCAATGGTGAGACGGTGCCACAACATCTCTGCGTTTAGCCATGTACCCTTCCAGGGCACGATTCTCCCTGTTTTCGCTCGAATCAGAATAAACAAGCAACGGCAGTAATCAAGCCGGAAACACTCGAGGGATTCGCCTCAACGGCGGGCGGCCAGCCCAGATCGCGCAGAGTCTGGCTGGTGATTGGCCCAATCGACACCGCGGGAACACCCGCCAACGGCCACGCGATCGCAGCCACGCCTGCTGCTTCTGCCAAATGCATCACGCTGGAACTGCTCGTGAAGGTCGCGGCATCCAACCCTTCAGCAACGGCCCGGTGCAACTGCTCAGGCACATTCTTGGGCATCACATTCTGATAGGCATCGACTATATCAACTTGAGCACCAGCCACCTGCAGCGCATCGGGGATCACGTCCCGCGCAACCGCCGCGCGTGCCAGCAGGATTCGTTTGCCATCAACCTGATCGCGCAGGCTCTTCACGAGCCCCTCGGCGACATAGCTGGCTGGAATTATTTCCACGCGAAAACCGGCGCGCCGTGCCGCGTCAGCCGTCGCGCTGCCAACAGCGGCTACCTTCAACCTCTGAGCATAGGCCGGATTCACACCGAAAAGCACGCAACGAGCGCCAATAGCCTGAAGCGTATTAAAACTTGTAAGAATCAGCCAATCGTATCGATCCAAATTCTGCAACGCGTCATCCAGCGCTGCGTAAGACTCCGGCGGTACAATCTCCAGTCCTGGAACCAAAACCGGCTCTGCGCCCAGCGCGCGCAGTCCGTCGATGAGCTTGCCTGCCTGCAGCCGAGCACGGGTAACGAGCACCCTTCGTCCAGCCAAAGGAAGCGGACTCACCGCGAGCCTCCATCCGAGGTCTGAAGCAGAGCTCCGGCGCCAGCCTCAAGCAGCTTATGCGCCACTAAGTTCCCCAGCGCCGCAGCGTCTGCGCCGTCATGAAGCGCCCGATGATAAATCCGCACCGCCGTTCCGGTCTCTGGATCGGCGACGACGGCGAAGACTTCATCGGCCTCACTGTCCTCCACCCGGACCAAACTCGGCCTGCAATGAACACCGATAGGCACCTGGCAGCCGCCGCCTAGCGCCGCCAGCGCCGCCCGTTCGACAGTTACAGCAAAGCGCGTAGCGTCGTCATCGAGGAAGGCAACCGCCTTCATCGTAGGCGCGTCATCTTTGCGTGTCTCAATACCCAACGCGCCTTGCCCCGCCGCCGGACAGAACTCGCTGGGCTCCAAGCGCTCGCGCACCCATTCGGATCGATCCATGCGATCTACTCCCGCAGCGGCTAGTAAGATCGATTCCACCTCTCCATGCATCAGCTTGCTCAGCCGCGTATCCACGTTGCCACGGAATTCAACGGCCACCAGGTCGGGATAGAGTGCTTTCAACAGGGCTCTGCGGCGCAGGCTGCTGGTGCCAACACGTGAGCCTTCAGGCAGTCTGGCCAGGATTGAAAACCGCGCAGAGATGGATACATCCCTCGGATCGACGCGCGAGGGCGTCGCCGCCAGCGCGAAGGGCTCAGGCAACTCGGTAGGCAGATCCTTGAGCGAGTGCACAGCGAGGTCGATGCGCCCGTCGGCCAGCGCCTCCTCGATCTCCTTGGTGAACATGCCCTTCGAGCCGACCTGGGCAAACGTGACCTCTTGCAGCCGGTCGCCGGTCGTTTTGATGATTTCAATCTCGACTTCGTGCCCCTGGCCGCGCAGCAGCCCAGCGATGTGGTTTGCCTGCCACAAGGCCAATTGCGAGCCGCGGCTTCCGATGCGCAGTTTCATGGGCGGCCCGATCCGCTGCTCTCGCTCATTTCCGCTCCTTCAGCTCGATCTGGTTCAAGATTTACTGCTGTCGTTTTGTTGTCGGCCAAGGTGGTCTCCAGTCCGGCGGCTTCTGTATTTAGCGACCACGTCTGGCAAAGCGCCTCGAGCCGCGCAGCATCATTCTCGCGTGCGGCCCGCTTGAGCGCCTGCATCGGCGGATGGAGGAACTTGTTGACCAACCCGCGGGTCAGGGCCTCAACTGCAGCAAGCTGTTCGGCGCTCAGCGAGGCCAACCGAGCCTGCGCGCGCTTGATCTCCGCCTGGCGAATCTCCTCGGCCTGCTGTTGCAGCGCCACAATCGCCGGAGCCACGTTGACGGTGCGCTGCCGCAGGTGGAATCGCTCAACCTCGACCTCGATCAGCGCCTCGGCATCCGTGGCCTCGCGGCTGCGCTCGGCCATGTGCGAAGCGGCCACCTGCTGCAGGTCGTCGATGTCGTAGACAAAGATTCCCTCCAGCTTGCCCATCTCCGGGTCGACGTCACGAGGCACGGCAATGTCGATGAAGAACATCGGCCGGTTGCGCCGCTGCTGTAGAAACACCCGTCCATGCTCGCGGCGAAAAATCGGGTGCGGCGCGCCGGTCGAGCTGATCACGATGTCGGCCTGGCTGGCCGTATCGTAGAGTTGATCAAAAGGAATTACGCGGCCCTGAAAGGTCTCGGCCATGCGTTGCGCGCGCTCCTGGGTCCGGTTGGTCACCAGGATCGCTCCCGCACCCTGCTGCACCAGGTGCCGCGCCGCCAGTTCGCTCATCTTGCCTGCTCCGACGAGAAAGACCGTACGCCCGTTGAGCGATCCAAAGATCTTTCGCGCAAGTTCCACAGCTACCGATGCGATGGAGACTGAGTTCGAGCCGATTTCCGTCTCTGTGCGAACCTTCTTGGCTGCGGCAAAGGCGCATTGCAGCAAGTGATCGAGCAGGCCGCCCACGGTTCCCGAGGCGCGCGCCACAGCAAAGGCCTCTTTTACCTGACCGAGAATCTGCGGCTCCCCCACCACCATCGAGTCGAGACTGGCGGCCACGCGAAAAAGATGCCGCACGGCCTCCTGGTCGCGGTGTTCGTAAAGATGCGGAGCAAGCAGGGCCGGATCGAGATTGAAGTGGCGATGCAGGAACGCCATCAGCTCGCTCGACGACGACTCGACTGCGGCTAGAATCTCTACGCGATTGCAGGTAGAGACGATCATGCATTCGGCAACGCCGGGGATGGCAGCCAGAGCGCGGGTCGTCTCCGGCAAATCCTCGCGCGAGATTGCGATGCGCTCGCGAATCTCGATGGGCGCGGTCTTGTGGTTGACGCCAATGATCATCAGAGTCATTAAGGACCGTACCTATGGACCCGGCTGACGATATTGACGGCGAAGACAGCGAGCATCACGAGGAAGACTGCGCCGGAGAGGTATGCCGCGCGGCGTCCGCGCAGGCCTGCCGAGCGGCGCACCATCAGCAGTGCAACATAAACCACCCACAGGATGAAGGAGGCGATCACCTTCGGATCGAGGAAATACGCGGCTCCCAGTGGCGTCTCCTGAGCCAGAACAGACCCGATCACAAGGCCGACGGTCATGCAGGGAAAGCCGAATTCGAGAGTGCCGTGGGCAATGCGCTCCAGGGTGTCCAGCGGCGGCAACCAGTCCAGCGGTAGCCACCAGGAGTCCTCTCCCTGCTTGTGTTTGCTCTTGAGGCGGCGCTCCTGGAGGAGGTAAAGCACTGAAGCCAGAAGGCTGAATCCGAGCGCAACATAAGCAGCCAGCAGCGCTGCGATGTGCGCGATCAGCCAACTGATGCGTACGTCGCTCGAAGGAAAGACGTAGCGTTCAGGACCCAGCGCGGGGACCAGTACGGCCAGAAAAGTCACCGGCAGAGCGAAGATCCCCAGCGAAATCGCATCGTAGAGCCACCAAATCAGGAAGAACAGGCCGGCGATCGCAAAGCCCAAAAGGGACTCCACCTCGCGGGTGCCCACCGGCACAATGCGGTGAGCCTGAACCAGCATTTCGACGCAGGAGACGAAGTGAAAGAAAAAGGCCAGGCCGCCGAGGTGAACGCAGCTCTTTCGCCAGCGGATCAGACCGTAAAATACGGCCGGGAAGACGGCGATCGAGGCCGCCGCATAGAGCAACGCCGCAACTCGGAGCCAAAGCAGGTACATTTCGTTTCTCACCCTACTGTTGCAGAACAACAGTATACTGTGACGCCACTCACCTTACGGAGCTTAGGAATCAGAGCTTGCAAGTCTCGGGCTGTTCTTCAAGAGGCCAAGCTGGATCAAGCTTTCGGCGGTGGCGACGATGCACTCCTCATTCGAACGCGGCTTCCAGCCCAGAACGCGCCGGGCCTTCTCGCTGGTTGCGTTTTTCATCTTGCCAAGGTCTGGCAGGGTTTGCCTTACCTCTCGAACGGTCAAAGCGATCAGGTGCACCAGCCAGTTGGGCAACTCTCTTGTCGGCGTCTTACTGCCAAACTCACCCATCCGGTTCCTCAGGATTCTTGAAATTTCGAGCATTGATAGAAAATCTCCTGCCGTGGCCAGAAAGCGTTCTCCTTTGGCATCGGGACTTGTCATTGCGCGGATGTGCAGATCGACTACGTCGCGCACATCCACGATGCCAAGGTAGAGCTTCAGGGAGCCGGGCAGGTCGCCGTCCATCATGCGCTTCACAATGGCGATCGAGGTCGAGTAGTCCGGCCCCAGAACCGGGCCTAAGACAAGGACTGGATTGACGACGGAGAGCTCAAGTCTGCCGCCCTCGAGCGCAATGAAATCCCATGCAGCGCGTTCGGCCAGGGTCTTCGACTTCACGTAGGCGGAGACTTCGGCGTTGGGGTTGGTCCAATCTCTCTCATCGAATGGAGCATTCTGAGGCTTCTCGCCTGTACCGTACCCGATCGCCGCGAAGGAGGAGGTGAGCACCACGCGTTTGACGCCAGCATCGCGCGAAGCGCGCAGCACGCGGAGTGCGCCATCGCGGGCAGGCACGATTAGCTCATCTTCATGCTTCGGAACGCCCGGAGGAAACGGCGATGCGACATGCAGAACGTATTCGCATCCAGCTACGGCTTCGCGCCAACCGGCATCGTTCTCCAGATCGGCGGCAAAGAAGGACAAACGGCTGCCGGGCTCGCCGCCGCCCTCGCGCAACAGATTGCGCGCATCGACCTCGCTCTTCAGGCTGCGCACCGTTGTGCGAACTTGATGGCCCGCCGCAAGAAGCTGTAGGACTGCATGGCTGCCGATGAATCCCGATCCGCCGGTGACAAGAACTATGCTCATAGAGAGGATTTTAGGTGACGGAGCTGAGTGACCGCATCCGCGCCTTGCGTACGCTTCCCTCGACTCAGTATCTTTGTGTAGCAGCCAGCGTCACCTTTGAAACGAGATCATGGACGTTCTTCAACAACTGTTCGAGCAGCATTTTCACGTGCCGGCCGAGGATGTGCGGCCGCTTCAGGGCCAGTTGGGCGGCTCGGGACGAGCCATAATTCGGCTGAACGGCGGCGGATTCAGCGCCATCGGCATCAAGTATTCCGTGCGTGAGGAGAACGCTGCGTTCCTTGAGTTTTCCAGGCATTTTCGGCGTCGCGGATTGCCGGTGCCTGAGATCTATGCGGAGGATCTGGACCAAGGCGCCTACCTTGAAGAGGATCTTGGCGACACAACGCTCTTCGAATTCCTCGGCGCGCATCGCACCGGCGACGCCATCGCTCCCGAAGCCAAGGAAGCTTATCGCAAAGTGGTGGCCGTGTTGCCGCGTTTTCAGGTCGAGGCAGGCCGCGATCTGAACTATAAGGTCTGCTATCCGAGAGCAAGCTTCGACCGCCAGTCGATCGCCTGGGATCTGAATTACTTCAAGTACTATTTTTTGCGCCTCGCCGGCATTCCCTTCAACGAACAGGCTCTTGAAACCGACTTCAGCCGGCTGACGAAGTTTCTGCTGGGCGCGAGCCACGACTACTTTCTTTACCGGGATTTTCAAAGCCGCAATGTGATGTTGCGCGACGGTCAGCCGTTTTTCCTGGACTATCAGGGAGGCCGCAAGGGTGCGCTGCAGTATGATATCGCTTCCCTGCTCTACGACGGCAAGGCCAATCTGCCTCCAGAATTACGCAAGGAGTTCCTGGACTATTATCTTGAATGCCTTGGCTGCTTCATTTCGCTGGACCGCGAAGCATTCATGGAGCACTATTACGCGTTCGTCTATGTGCGCATCCTGCAAGCTCTGGGCGCTTACGGTTTCCGAGGCTTTTATGAGCGCAAGGCCCACTTCCTACAGAGTGTGCCGTATGCGCTGAAGAACCTGCGCTGGCTGGCTGCAAACATCAAGTTGCCGATAGCGCTGCCTTCTCTGATGGAAGCGCTCGATGGAATCTCAACCTCAGAGAAACTGCAAAGATTGGCCTCTTCCACGGAGGGCCTAAAGGTGCGAATCTTCAGCTTCAGCTTTCATCGCGACATGCCTGAAGATGAGACGGGAAACGGCGGCGGGTATGTCTTCGATCTTCGGAGCTTGCCGAATCCAGGCCGTGAAGAACGCTTCCGGCAGTTGACCGGCAAGGACACGGCGGTGATCGAATATCTGGATCACCAGCCAAGCGTGCATCAGTATTTCGCCAACGTCGTCGCGCTGGTGGATGCGAGCGTGAATGCCTTTCGGCGTCGCGGCTTTAAGGACCTGATGGTGTCGTTTGGCTGCACCGGCGGCCAGCATCGCTCGGTCTATCTGGCCGAGCAGTTGGCGACGCATCTGCGGGCAAACGGCGTGGAAGTGGTCGTCCGGCATATCGAGCAGGAGAAGAAAGAATTGGAGAATTCGGCCCGATGAAAGCGATGATTCTGGCCGCCGGTCTGGGAACGCGGCTTAGACCGCTGACCGACGACAGACCCAAGGCTCTGGTTGAGGTCGCCGGCCATACGCTGCTGGAGGATGTGCTTGCCCGATTGCGCGTCTTCGGCGTAAACGAAGTGATTGTCAACGCGCATCATCACGCGGAGATGATCGTCGAGTACCTGAAGGCAAACGACAACTTCGGCATAAGAATCGAAGTCTCTCGCGAAGAGGAGTTGCTCGACACCGGCGGCGGCTTGAAGAGGGCTGCTTCATTTTTCGGAGCAGGTTCGCAAGAACCCTTCATCCTGCACAACGTCGATGTCATCAGCGACATCGATCTCGGGCGCATGGTTCTTTTTCACCTTGAAAAGGCCGCTCTCGCCACTCTGGCGGTTCAGGACCGTCCTACCTCGCGCTATCTCTTATTCGATGACTCCGGCCGGCTCTGTGGCCGCCGAGCTGGGCCGGGGGGGCAGGCCGAGTTGGTGCGGTCCGTTGAGAGGGTGCAGCCGCTGGCCTTCTCCGGCATTCACGTAATTTCTCCGAAGATCTTCGCGAAGCTGACGGAAAATGGCGCGTTCTCGATCATTGATGCCTATCTGCGTTTTGTGGCCGAGGGAGAGAAGATCATCGCCTTTCGCGCCGACGGATGCAACTGGCGCGATCTGGGGCGGCCGGAGAGCTTGGTCGAGGCCGCACGCGATCTGGCCAATGGAAGAACCTCCGGAGCATAACCGCTCCCAAAAACCGTTTCTCTGCGGCAACTTCCTTCATTAGCAGGCCTCTCACTGTTCGGAATCGGACAGTTTCTTTCGCAATCGGTCACTGCAATGGATTTCCGCGTCTTGATATTGCGTAACAACCTATTCGTTTTCAACGTAAAAGCTCAAATGCAGTTTGGTGCAACAGATGCTATATCCCAGATCGATGGATATCGCACGCCCAGATTTGAAGCAGAAAAAGATACGCCGGTACGCAACGTGGGCCGGCGTCGCAGCGGTGGTGTTGGCCGTTCTGGTGGTGGTTGTTTTGCGCCTCAAGCCGGCCGCGCCCTCCGTGGATCGCTCCACCATCTGGTCCGACACGGTGAAACGCGGGCCGATGATCCGCCAGGTGCGCGGTTCAACCGGAACATTGGTTCCGCGCGAAGACCGGTTGCGTCTTATACCCGCTGAGACCGAGGCCACGGTCACCCGGATTCTGGTGCTGCCCGGCGCGCATGTCGAGCCGAACACGATCATCATGGATCTCGCATACCCCCAGCTTGAGCAGGAGGCCATGAATGCCGGACTCGCTCTGAAGGCCGCCGAGAGCGAGTATCACAACACGCAGGTGAAGCTCGAAAACGACCTGATGACGCAGAAGGCCGGCGCGGCAACGGTTGGTGCGGACTTTAGCCAGGCCAAGCTCCAGGCGCAGACCGACAAGGCGCTCTACGATCTCGGCGTCATCTCAGGACTGGCCTACAAAGCCTCGCAGGGCAAGGCCGACGAACTCACCACGCGCAACAAGATCGAGGACGACCGCATCGCGATGAACGAAAAGGTGATCGCCTCGCAACTCGCGGTGCAACAGACGCTGGTAGATCAGGCACGCGCGCTTTACCGGCTCAAGCAGGAACAACTGGCAGCTCTACATGTCACCGCCGGCATCAGCGGCGTGCTGGTGGACCTGCCGCACCAGGTAGGCGAACACGTTGCGCCCGGCGTCACGCTAGCCAAGGTTGTCCAGCCGGATCAACTGAAGGCCTCGCTCAAGATCGCCGAGACGCAGGCACGCGACATTCAGATCGGCCAGCCTGCCTCGATCGACACGCACAATGGCGTCATTCCCGGCCGAGTTCAGCGCATCGATCCGGGTGTGCAGAATGGAACGGTCACCGTTGACGTGGAACTCACCGGGCCTCTGCCGCAGGGCGCGCGGCCCGACTTGAGCGTCGATGGAACGATCGACCTGGAACGCATGACGGACGTGCTTTACGTCGGCCGGCCGGCTCTGGGCAACGAGAACTCCACGCTGAGCCTCTTCAGAATCGATGCCGACGGCAAAGGCGCGACGCGGGTTCCGGTGCAGGTGGGCCGGGCCTCGGTCAATAGCATTCAGGTAATCGAGGGATTGAAGGAAGGTGACACGGTGATCCTCTCCGACATGTCGCGCTGGGACAACGTGGACCGCATTCGGCTGGAGTAAGGACAGGGATCAGAGATCAGGGGTCACGGATCAGAAACCGCCCGCGATCACCGAAGACTGATAACTGAAGGCTGACAACTGACAACTGGCTACGAGGGGGAGACGATGGAATCGAACGATAAGCTGATTGACATTGAAGATCTGACCAAGGTCTTCTACACCGACGAAGTGGAGACGCACGCGCTCTCCGGCATACACCTGACCATCTCGCGAGGCGAGTACCTGGCGATGAGCGGCCCGTCGGGCTGCGGCAAATCCACGCTGCTTTCGATACTCGGCCTGCTCGATACGCCGACCGGCGGCAAGTATCTGCTCAACGGCAACCCGGTCGAGAACCTGAGCTTCAGCGAGCGTTCACGCATTCGCAACCAGGAGATCGGTTTCATCTTTCAGAGCTTCAATCTTATCGGCGATCTGACGGTCGAAGAAAATGTCGAACTGCCGCTGACTTATCGCGCGGGCATGCCTTCGTCCGAGCGCAAGAAGCGCGTCAAGGAAGCGCTGGAGCGCGTGAACATGGCGCATCGCATGAAGCATTATCCGGCGCAGCTCTCCGGCGGCCAGCAGCAGCGTGTGGCCGTGGCGCGCGCACTAGCCGGTTCCCCATCGATCCTGCTGGCCGACGAGCCAACCGGCAACCTGGACTCGAAGAATGGCGAGGCCGTGATGCATCTGCTGGCCGATCTGCACCGCGAGGGCGCGACGATCTGCATGGTGACGCACGATCCGCGCTTTGCCAAGCACGCGCAGCGCGAGGTGCATCTGTTCGATGGCAAAGTCGTCTCAGAGACGGAGTTGAAGAAGCTGGAAGCGGAAGTTGAGGCGTAGTCATGCTGCAGAACATAATTCAAGATCTGAGCTATGCGTTGCGGCAACTTCGCCGTTCCCCCGGATTCACCTTCATTGTCGTGCTAACGCTGGCACTCAGCGTGGGAGCGGCCACGGCGGTCTTCTGCGTGATCGACGCGGTGATCCTGCGCCCGCTGCCTTACGCGCAGCCGGAGCGAATCGTCCGCATCAACACCTTCAGTCGCAGCCACTATTCGCAGCCCGATTCCTGGCCCAGCTTCCAGGACGAATGCGCGCAAGTGCACGCTTTCGCCGCGCTGGCCGGATACATCGACTTCTTCAAGGCGACCATAGAAACACCGGACGGCGGTGCGGTCCTTCTGCACACGGTGAACACAACCGCCAACTTCTTCTCGGTCTTCGGCGTCAATCCGCTGATAGGCCGGACGTTCCTGCCGGTAGAAGGACAAACGGGCAAGAATAATGTGGCGGTTCTCAGCTATGACGCGTGGCAACGGTACTTTGGCGGAGACCGGAGCATTGTGAACAGCGCGATCAAGCTGGACGGGCGCGCCTATACGGTCGTCGGCATCATGCCCGCCGGTTTCCGCTTTCCTCTCGGCAGACAAGATGCAATCTACACGCCGGTGCACACTGAAAGTCACCCATGGATGCAGCCGCGCGGCAACCACTGGCTACAAACCGTAGCGCGCCTCAAGGATGGCGTAACCCTCCAGCAGGCACAAGCCGATCTATCCCATGTCTTCGGCGATCTCGGCCGCGCCTACCCCGACACCGATGAGGGACGGACGGCGCAATTGGCGGCTTTAGCGGAGGATGTAGTCGGACAAAGCAAGGGACCGCTCTGGACGCTGCTAGGCGCGGTGCTTGCGGTGCTGGCCATCGGCTGCGTGAACGTGGCCGGACTGTTGCTGGCACGGGGAGTGAAACGAGAACGCGAAATGGGCATGAGAGCGGCGATCGGAGCGGGACGTACCCGCTTATTGCGCCAGGTGCTCACCGAAGGATTGGTGCTGGCGGTACTGGGCGCCGCCGGCGGCATGTTCGTAGCATGGGCCACGCTTGGCGTGATGCGCGCATTCCTGATTCACGCTCTGTCGCGTGGCGCGGAGATTCGCCTCAATTGGGCGATGCTGGCCGCCGCGCTTGCAGTATCGGCCGCGGCAAGCATCCTGGCGTCGCTCTATCCGGCGCTGCGGCTTTCCTTCGTCGATCCCAGCCGTGCGCTGAAGGCCGGCGGCAGCGCCGGCTCAGGACGCGGTCAACACCGGCTGCGCGCCCGTTTTGTCGTCACGCAGATCGCGCTCACGCTGGTGCTCGTTGTAGTCTCGGGCCTGCTCATCCGCGTCGTCACGCGCTACCGCCATGCCGATCTCGGCTTCGACCCCGCGCATATCCTGGCCGTGCCATTGAATTACGAGTCGTCGCGCTACGAAGACCGCGACGTGATCGCCGATTTCTACCAGCCGTTGATCGATCGTGTGACGCACTTGCCAGGGGTCCGCGCCGCGGGCGTAATCAACATGTTGCCGATTGAGAACTGGGGATCGAATTCTGACGTGCACATCGCCGGCCAGCCGCCCAATCCACCTAACCGGGAGATGCTCTCGGAAGAACGTGTTGTCAGCGCCGGCTACTACGATGTCTTCCAAATTCCATTGCACAGCGGGCGCGCGCTCTCTCCGGGCCTTGACCGCCCGGCGAACACTTCGCCGACGATCGTGGTGAATGAAGCCTTTGTGGGGAAGTTCATTCCCAACGGTCTCGACCCAACTATGCAGCGGATCGAGTTTGGCAAGGACGAGACGAAGTGGCCGCGTATTGTGGGTGTGACCGGCAGTGTCCGACAAGACATCTACGAGCCCCCATTGGCCGAACACGACTCGCTCATCGACGAGACTCCACTCAGCGAGCGGAGCGTTTACCTCAACGGCTTTTCGCTGGTCGTGCGATCCGATGGCGATCCTCGCGCATTGATTCCAGCCATCCGCAGCGCGTTGCACGCCGTGGACCCAACGGCGCCCTTCGAGGAACCGCGCACCATGACGGATGTGCTTTCAGAGACACTGGTTTTCCAGCGCATGGAGAGTTGGCTGTTCGGCATCTTCGGCGCCCTTGCATTGGCTCTGGCTCTGGTCGGCTTGTATGGCCTGGTGAGCCACGAGGTGGAGCAGTCCTCGCGCGACATCGGCGTTCGCATGGCGCTGGGAGCTTCGCGGTCACGCATTCTGACGATGGTGCTAAAGCGCGTAGCGTGGATGCTGGCGGCGGGCGTCGCTGCGGGGCTGGTGCTGACCTTTTTCGCCCGCAAGCTCATTGGCATGATCATCTACCTTGACGCGCGGAGAGATGCGGGAAGTCTTCTCATGGTGGCTCTGCTGCTGGTCGTTGCCGGCATCCTCGCAGCGCTGATTCCGGCCGCTCGCGCCGCATCCATCGAACCCATGCAGGCACTGCGAGCCGAATAACGCACCTTCCCATTGCAGAGGAGAAAGACTGATGAACTCGCTGCTTCAAGACATTCAGTACGCTCTGCGCCAGTTGCGCAAGTCGCCAGGCTTCGCTGCTCTGGCGGTGGGTACGCTGGCTTTGGGCATCGCCGCCAACAGCACGATCTTCAGTTGGATCAACTCGACGCTCTTCAATCCCATTCCCGGCGTTCGAAGCACGAGCAACATGCTCACGCTCCAGCGCGGAGAGAGGAGCGAACATGCGAGTCCGCCCTTCTCTTACATGGACTACGCGGATCTGCGCGATAGCTCAAAGACGCTGAGCGGATTACTTGCCTATCACGACGACTATGTGGCTCTCACAGGCGACGGCAGACCGCAGCGCATCTATGGCGCGCTGACATCGGCGAATTATTTTGAAGTGCTGGGCGTCAAGCCGATTCTAGGTAGAACCCTCCTTCCTTCGTGGACAAACGAAAGCGCCGGCTCGCCGGATGTTGTGCTCGGGTACGATCTGTGGCAGAGCAGATTCGGAGGTGATCCGTCGATCGTCGGCAAGACAACGCAGATCAACCTTCACACATACACCGTGGTGGGCGTGGCTCCACGCGGCTTTCAAGGCTGCAAGAGCGGGCTGCGCACCGAGCTTTGGATTCCTCTTGGCATGGACCGCCAGATCTGGGGATCGACGCGCATCGACGACCGAGGCGTCTCCTGGCTCAATGTGCTTGGCGTGCTTCGCCCCGGCGCAGATCATCGTCAAGTCGAGAATGAATTCAATCTGCTGATGCAGCGCATCGCTGACGCCTACCCAGTTTCGCATCAGGGCAACAACCTGATCACGACTGACCCGCTTTGGCGCTCTCCCTTCGGAGCCAACGTTTACCTCTATGGAACTCTGCCGATTCTGCTGGCACTGGCTGCCGTGCTCTTGCTGCTAGCCTGCGCCAACGTGGCGAATCTTCTGCTCGTGCGTTCGGTCGCGCGCCGCCGCGAGTACGCCATTCGACTCTCGATGGGGGCGAGCCGGTGGAGGCTCGTGCGGCAACTCATGGTTGAGAATCTCCTGATTGCCCTGGCTGGTGGCGGAGTTGCTCTGGCGATCACCTTCTGGACAGCGCGCACGCTGGGCTCCTTTTTACCTATGACTACGCTGCCGATCAACGTGAATGGCAGCGTTGACAGCGCGGTTATGCTGGTCACGATTCTGATTGCCGTGTTCACCTCGGTTGTGGCAGGCGCGGTTCCTGCCATGCGAGCCTCCTCTCTTTCGCCCGCGACTGTGCTCAAGGACGAGGCGCTCAATACCTCCGGCGGCCTGCACAAGTCCCGCCTCGCTTCTGGACTCGTGGTCATGCAGGTTGCGCTGTCGCTGACTCTACTGGTCTGCGCCGGATTGTTCGTCCGCAGCCTCAATAAAGCCCAGAATGCCAATCTTGGCTTCGATGCAGATCATGTGTATCTCGCCTCATACGATCTCGATCCGCTTGGATTTACCGACGCCAAGGCGTTGGTACTCGACCGCCAGATTCTGGAGCGCGTCAAGGCTCTGCCTGGTGTTGAATCGGCGACGTTGGCCGACTTTTCGCCTCTCAGCTTCACTATTCACTCTGAAGGCGTAATGCCCGAAGGCTATAGTCCCCGTCCCCATGAATCAATCGAAGCGGACAGGGGAATCGTTGGCGCGGGTTATCTTATGACCCTGCGCACGCCTCTGCTTGCGGGACGCGACTTCACCGATGCCGATAGCGCGGACACCCAGCCCGTGACCATCGTCAATCAGGCCTTTGTCAGTCGCTACTGGCCCGGTCAGGACGCAATCGGCAAACGAGTTCAGATTGCCAACCGGTGGTACACGGTTGCCGGCGTGGCTGCCAACGGAAAATATCGCCGCCTGACGTACGAATCGGCTCCGCTTGTGCTCGTGCCCCTTGCGCAGCGCTATGAGAATCTGGTGACTCTTCATGTGCGCGTCAACGGCGACCCGATGGCGTACTCCGCCGCCATCGATCAAGCGGTGCATGAATTGAGTCCCGACCTGCCTCTTTTCAACGTCACAACGCTGAAGACAAATATGCGGATCGGCAACGTCTTTGAGCGCATCGTTGTGGTCTTCGCCGGCTCCTTTGGCCTGTTGGCCATGCTTCTGGCCTCTGTGGGCATCTACGGAGTGGTTGCCTACTCGACCAAGCAACGGACGCATGAAATCGGCATCCGCATGGCGTTGGGTGCGGCGCGCGACGATGTATTCCGCCAGATCCTGCGGCAAGGGCTGCGGCTGACTCTGATCGGCCTGGCTTTTGGACTTGCCGTCTCCCTTGCCTTCACGCGCTTATTGCGCGGGATGCTCTATGGCGTTGGGACGGCCGACTGGCTCACCTTAGCAACTGTTTCGCTGACGTTGTGCATCGTTGCACTGCTGGCCTGCTATATCCCCGCTCGCCGCGCCGCTTCCATCGAACCAATGCAGGCATTGCGAACCGAGTAGCTTCCAATCCGAGTTTTCAATCGGGAGAGAACGATGAGTACGCTGCTTCAAGACATTCGCTACGCACTGCGCCAGTTGCGCAAGTCGTCGGGATTTACGCTGACAGCGGTGCTTACGCTGGCGCTGGGCATCGGCGCAAACACGGCGATCTTCACCGTCGTCAATGCAGTTCTGCTAAAGCCGCTCTCGTATCCTGACGCGGATTGCATCGTGCAGTTCCTCACCACCTACTCCGGCGGCAGTACTTCCGTCTCTTCCATCCCCAAATTTCACAACTGGCAGCAGCAGACCAGCATCTTCAAAGAAGTGGCCGCATACGATTTCGCCGGTCCCGGTTTCAATATCACCGGCGACCGCCCGGAGCAAGTCCACGGCCTCCATGTGACCGAGGGATACTTCCGCCTTTTCGGCGTTCCTGTTATGTTGGGTCGCACCTTCACTCCACAAGAGGATCAGCCCAACGGCGGCAAAGTGGTGGTGCTGAGCTGTGGCTTGTGGCAGCGCAACTTCGGCGGCGATCCAAAAATCGTCGGAAGCTCGCTCTCGCTCGGCAATGAGCCATATACAATCGTCGGAGTCCTGGCGAAGTCCTTCCAATCGGACCCCGAAGCGGAGATCTGGCTGCCCTTTCAATTCGAGCCCAACAGCACCAATCAGGGCGACTACTTTTCGGTTGCGGGAATGCTCAAGCCCGGCGTCACGCTGGCCCAGGCCAACGCGCAAATGAAACTAGCTTCCCAGCAATTCCACCGGGACTGGCCGGCCCGTTCGGAGAAATTCGCCGTCGAGCCTCTGCGCGACAGTATCGTCGGCAATGTGCGCACCTCGCTACTTGTCCTGCTCGGCGCGGTGGGCCTGGTGCTTCTCATCGCCTGTGCCAATGTAGCCAACCTGCTGCTCGCCCGCGCCACGGTACGCAAACGCGAGTTCGCTATCCGCTCCGCCCTCGGCGCAGGCCGCGCGCGAGTTATCCGGCAACTGCTCACTGAAAGCGTTCTGCTCTCCGTCGCGGGCGGCACGCTTGGTCTCCTACTCGGCTACGAAGGTGTCCGCACCCTGCTCGCCATCAGCCCTGCCGGCCTTCCCCGCATTGGTGAAGAAGGCGCCGCAGTGGGGCTCGATTGGCGCGTTCTCTGCTTCACAATTGCGGTTTCACTCTTCACCGGAATTCTTTTTGGTCTTTTTCCTGCCTTAAGCACCTCGCGCCTCGATCTCAATTCCTCATTGAAAGACGCTGGCAACCGTCCCAGTACGGGATTTCGCCAGAGCAAGGCTCGCTCGCTGCTGGTCATCGGCGAAGTTTCGTTTGCCCTGGTGCTGCTCATCGGCGCAGCACTGCTGATCCGCACATTCATCGCTCTGCGCGCGGTCAATCCCGGCATCGATACCCACAATGTGCTCACGCTCCAGATGTCGCTCACAGACGACCGATATCAGAAGACGGCGGGCGTGGCCCAACTCTCGCGCTATGGCCGCGAGCGCTTGAATGCCGTCCCCGGCGTCGAAGCCTCTGCCACCGCTTGCTGCCTGCCTCTCGGAGGCACCTATACTCTGTCCTTCACTATTGTTGGCCGGCCGCTCGGCAAAGAGACGCAGACCGGTTTCGCCGGCTGGATGGATGTCTCGCCGGGTTACTTCAACGTCTTCAAGACTCCCATCCTGCGAGGCCGCGACTTTAACGACAGCGATGTTGCAGGCGCGCCTGGCGTAGTCCTTATCAATCAAGCCATGGCGAAACAGTTCTGGCCCAAAGAGAATCCGGTAGGACAGCAAATGATCCTTGGCAAGGGCATAGGTCCTCAGTTTGAAGAGCCGGCGCGCCAGATCGTCGGCGTTGTTGGAGATATCCACGATAGCGGCCTCAATCGAGATCCGCGCCCCATGATGATCATTCCCGAGGCTCAGGTGACCAATGGAATGACGGCGATGAACACCAGCATGGGCCCGGTTGATTGGATCGTGCGCACCCACGGCGACCCGCATCAGGTCATCGTCGCCGTCACCGAGCAGCTGCGCCAGGCCAGTGGCGGCTTTCCGGTGGCGCACGTTCGGTCCATGGACGAGATAGTGGTCCGTTCCACCGCCCGCGACAGCTTCAATATGCTTCTGCTCACCATCCTCGGCGCCGCTGCCCTGCTTCTGGCCGCCATCGGCATCTACGGCCTCATGGCCTACTCCGTCCAGCAGTGCACACAAGAGATGGGCATCCGCATGGCTCTCGGCGCCGACCGCAACAAGATTCGAAACCTCGTTGTATGGCATGGCATGAGGCTGGCCATCGCTGGCGTAATTCTGGGCATCGGCGCGGCCTTTGGACTCACCGGCCTGATTGCCAGTTTCCTCTTCGGCGTCAAGTCGTGGGACCCGATCGTCTTTTGCACGGTGCCTGTGATCTTGACCGCTGTGGCCCTGCTCGCAGTCTGGCTCCCGGCAACCAAGGCCTCCAAGCTCGACCCAATGCAAGCTTTGCGAGCCGAATGACTTTGAGAAACAAGTTGTATCGAGATCGGAGTAACACAATGATCGAACTGAAAAATGTGGAACGTAGTTACAAGACCGGGCCCACGGAAACCTGGGTGCTGCGCCGCATCGGGCTCACCATCAAGGAAGGCGAGTTCATCACCGTAATGGGGCCTTCGGGCGCAGGGAAATCCTCACTGCTGAACGTGCTGGCGCTGCTCGACGATGCATGGCTGGGCGAGTACTGGTTTGGCGAAACGGCTGTGCACAAACTGAATCGCAAGCAGCGCGCCGACCTCGCGCGCCAGCGTATCGGCATGGTCTTTCAGAGTTATCAGCTGCTGGACGATCTGACGGTCGCCGAGAACATCGACTTACCACTGAGTTATAAGAACATGCCTGCCAAAGAAAGGCAAGGAATGGTCGCCGATATTCTCGACCGCTTCCAGATTGTCGCCAAAAAGGACTTATATCCCTCGCAGCTCTCCGGCGGACAACAGCAACTGGTCGGCATTGCCCGCGCCGTGGTTCATGCTCCCGCGCTGCTGCTGGCCGACGAGCCGACCGGTAATCTGCACTCGACACAGGCACACGAAATCATGAAGCTCTTTTGCGAACTGAATCGCGCCGGCACGACCATCGTGCAAGTCACGCATTCGGAAGAGAACGCGCGCTACGGCCAGCGCATCATCGAACTGCGCGATGGCTGGATGACGCGCGACGAAAAACTTCCCTCAACCGCAACGCAGGGAGTTGCACAGTGAATCGATTTCGGGCAATCAAGGACAAGTGCATCCGGCATCTTACCGTGATTCTTCTCATGCACGCCGGTTTCGCACTGGCTGCCGAGCCGATGGCCGTGCCTGCAGCTCAAGTCGCCGTTCAAACACCGGCTGTTTCGACCCCAGGGCATGCGTCGCAGATTCCCTTTGATCAACTGTTACGCCCCTCCCGCAATCCCTTCGACGCCTATCGCGGGAAGATTGTGCCACCGCCCAATATGGCCAACTCCCCGCGGCTCGATCAAATGGTGCGCGAAGGCAAGATCTATCTCTCGCTGCGCGATGCCATCGACCTCGCCCTTGAGAACAACCTGGACATGGTGATCGCGCGCTACAACCTTCCCATCGCGCAGATGGACGTGCAGCGGACCAAGGCGGGCGGCGCGGTGCGCGGCGTCAACACCGGCGTTGTGCAGGGCACTCCCGGCGGCGGCGCAGGCGGCGCGGGCGGGGGCACGGGCGCGGGCGGCACATCGAGTGGCGCCGGCGGCGCGGGCGCGGGAGCATCGGGCATCGTTTCGTCGACTCTCGGAACAGGCACCGCAGTGTCGAGTTTCGATCCTAACTTCAGTGCGCAGGTTTATAGCGATCATACCTCGCAGCAGCTTACCAACCTGCAACTCTATAACGTGCCGGTCTACAAACTGAATACCAATCTGCTCAACATGAGCTACAATCAGTCCTTCCCAACCGGCACTTATACGCAGGTCGATTGGGATAACAACCGGACCACGTCCAACAGCCCTGAGAATGGCCTGAACCCCCAACTCAACGCCAGCGTGCGTTTCCTCTTCCAGCAGCAATTGCTGGCCGGCTTTGGGCTGGGGCCGAATCTGCGATTCCTAAGAATCGCGCGCACCAACCAGAAAATCTCCGACATCGCATTTCGCGCTCAAGTGATCGCAACAGTGACTCAAATCTGCGATCTCTACTGGGACCTGGTGAGCGCTTATGACAACGAGCAGGTCGGTGAGCGTTCGGTGGCCTTCGCCACTGAGACGCTGAATGCCGGCCGCAAGCAACTTGAGTTGCAGGCTATTCCGGAGATGGACGTGCTGAAGGAAGAGGGCGAGTTGGCCACGCGCGAACAGGATTTAACTGTGGCTCGCACCAATCTCGAGCTCCAGGAACTCTATATGAAAAATGCCATCACGCGCTCTTTGGACGACCCAGTGCTTGAAGAGATGCCGGTGGTGCCTGTAGATCACATTGCCAGCCGGATCGAGCCGATCGCAGAACCCATTCAAGAAATGATTACGGATGCGCTCAAGAGCCGGACAGAGTTGCAGGAGTCGAGCCTCGATCTGGAAAACCGCGAGTTAAGCCGCAAGACCGCTCGCAATGCTCTGCTGCCGTCGCTTGGCCTGTATGGCTTTTACAGCGGCAATGGGTATGGCGGCGTCGCGAATGGGAGCAAGATTATCGCGCCGGGGGGGTATGGCGGCACGCTCGAGAATGCGCTCAATTACACATCGCCGGAATACCAGGTCGGCTTTCAATTGATGGTCCCGCTGCGCAACCGAATCGCCAAGGCCGATCAATATCGCACCGAGCTTGAGTACCGGCAATCCCAGGTATACGCTGAGGAGCTTAAGAAGCGTATCCGTATCGAGGTGCGCAACGCGCGTTATGCTGTTGAACAGGGCGCCGCCAGAGTGGACGCGGCTCGCAAGGCCCGCGACCTGGCCCAACGGACTTTGGATATCATGCAGAAAGAGCAAAAGCTGGGAGCAGGATCGAATCAGCAGACGCTGGGGGCCGAGCACGATCTGGCTCTGGCCGAGTCAGCGCTGGTCACAGCCGAGACGGCGTACGAAAAGGCGCGCATCGAGGTACGGCGCGCGACCGGCTCGGTACTCGAGGACTACGGGATCTCAATCGCCGACGCGAAGGCCGGCACCGTGGAGGCAGACCATCTCAAGTAAGAGTGAGACAATCCGAATTCTGGTTGCCGACGATCAACCCCACATCCTCGAAGCCGTCGAACTTCTGCTGGAGCCGCAGGGGATCGACGTGGACTGCGCCCGTTCACCTCAGTTGCTTATGGAGGCGCTGAGCGAGGCCGACTACGATGTGCTGCTCATCGACCTCAATTACACGCGCGATACGACCTCAGGCCAGGAGGGACTTGACCTGCTGGCGCGCATCCGGGAGTTTGATGCGCATCTTCCCGTGATCGTTATGACCGCGTGGGGCAACGTCGATCTGGCCGTCGAATGCATCAAGCGCGGCGCGCGCGATTTTATTCAGAAGCCATGGGAGAACGAACGCCTGCTTTCGCTGGTTCGCGTCCACGCCGAGCTGCGCCAGGCGCTGCGGCGCGCGCGTCAGCTCGAATTGGAAAACCGTCTGTTGCGCGCCGATGGAATGCCGGAGTTTGTGGCCAGCGCGCCTGCCATGCGGCCGGTGCTGGATTTGATCGCGCAGATCGGCCCCTCCGACGCCAACGTGCTCATCACAGGCGAGCATGGCACCGGGAAAGAGATTGTCGCCAAACTGCTGCACGCGGCCTCGCCACGCTCGCGCATGGCACTGGTCGCGGTCAATGCCGGAGGATTGCCCGAGGGCACTTTTGAAAGCGAGATCTTCGGCCATGTGAAAGGCGCGTTCACCGATGCGCGGAACGATCGCGTCGGCCGCTTTGAGCTGGCCAACGGCGGCACGCTCTTCCTCGATGAGATCGCCAACGTCCCGCTGCGCCAGCAGGCCAAACTGCTGCGCGTGCTTGAGTCCGGCGAACTGGAGCGTGTCGGCTCGTCGCAGACCCGGCGCGTCGATGTCCGCTTGCTCTCCGCTACCAACGCCGACCTGCATGAAGAGGCCAAGGCAGGCAGTTTTCGCGAGGATCTGCTCTTTCGCCTCAACACGGTCGAGATTCACCTGCCGGCTCTGCGCGACCGCCGCGAGGATATCCCTTTGCTGGCTCAGCACTTTCTCACCCGCAACCGGACCCGCTATCGCAAGCAGGTCAGTAGCTTTTCCCCGGCCGCCATGCAGCAGATGATGCAATATGCCTGGCCCGGCAACGTCCGCGAATTGGAACATACCGTCGAGCGCGCCGTGCTGCTCTGCCGCGGCGAAGAAATCGAGCCGGCGAACCTGGCCATCGCGGCAGCGCGCTCCGCGGCTCCGTCGTTCGACAATATGAGCATCGATGAGGTCGAGGCTCTGCTGATTCGCAAGATGATGCGCCGCTGCGATGGGAATATCTCCCAGGCCGCCGAGTCACTCGGACTAAGCCGTGCCGCGCTCTATCGCCGCATCGAGAAATATGGCCTTTGACAAAGCCGTGCGCCATCGCGGCTCGGCTCTCCGCCGGGTGTGGATCTGCTGTTTTTTGCTGACGCTACCCGCGCTGGCTATGGCCGGCCTTCTGCTTTACCGGCAGCAAATATCGCTTGCTCCAGTTTTGTTGATCGTCGGCTGCCTATTGTTCTATTTCCTGCTAGTATCTGCATCGCTGGTTGAAGGCTTGGTCCGTCCCCTGCAAACCCTGTCGAATGTCGTTGCATCGCTGCGTGAGGGCGATTACTCATTTCGAGCGCGAGGAGCCGGCGGGCAGGACGCGCTTGGGGAACTGGCCGCCGAAGTCAACAAACTTGCCGATCTGTTACAGAATCTCAGGGTCCGATCGCTGGAGGCCACAGCTCTGCTGGCGAGCATCCTTGAGGTGATGCACGCGCCCATTTTTGCCTTTGACCGCAACGACCGGCTTCAACTGGTAAACAACGCCGGGGTCGAGTTGCTGGGGCTTTCGCATGCTCGCTCGATCGGCAGCGGCGCGTGCGAACTAGGCCTTGATGGGCTGCTCTCCGCCGCCGACCAGACGATCCACTCCTTCGGCGCCAGGTCTTCGCGCTGGCTTCTTCGCAAGGCTGCATTCCGCCAAGATGGTGCGCCGCATACGCTGCTGCTGCTGGCCGACGTAAGTCTCTCGCTACAGGAAGAGGAACAGAGGTCCTGGAAGCGGTTGATCCGCGTGCTCGGCCACGAACTCTCGAATTCCCTGGCCCCTATCAAGTCCATCGCCGGAAGCCTCTTGGCTCGAGCAGCGAGCATTCCATCCGAGGATTTGGTAATTCGCGACTTCCGCCGCGGCTTGGGCGTCATCGAGAGCCGGGCCGACGCGCTTCATCGATTCGTCCAGTCGTATCGGAAGCTCGCCCAGTTGCCGCCGCCGCAGTTGCGGTCTGTCCCACTGGGACCACTGCTGGAGAGGGTCGCCCTTCTGGAACAGCGCCTGTCGATTCAGCTCGATCTCGGCCCTCCGGTGACTCTTCAGGCTGATTCCGACCAGTTGGAGCAGATGTTCATCAACTTGGTGGCCAACGCCGTAGACGCTTCGCTTGCGAATGGATCAAAGGCGGTATGCGCACACTGGCGAGTCTCCGATTCGAATGTATCGATTGTTATAGAGGACCGCGGCATGGGAATCGCCAATGCCGAGAATCTTTTTGTTCCGTTCTATACGACAAAACCCGCCGGCAGCGGCGTAGGACTTGCGCTGGCGCAGCAGATCGCCCGCGCCCATGGCGGTGAAATCAGCCTTGTCAATCGCGACGATGGCGAAGGTGCCCGCGCCACCGTCCACCTGCAGCTGACACGCTGAATGCCCTATTCCAGAACTGATGCAATTGCAGCTTCAATTCAGCAAGTAACATTTGTTACCAGCTAATGATCTGCGAGGACTCAGAGATAAGAGAGCGGAAGCAGGAACCTCGCGTGATTTCGCTCCCTGAATTACCGAAGGCCACTGATTTGGTTTCACAGGTCAGTCGAATCCGTTCCACCGACTCTGACTTGAGCATTTTCGGATCTACTGTAGACTTTCGTGCCCCATCCATTCCGCGTTCTTCTGCTAAATAGATGGGAAGACTACAACTTTTCGGCCCACACAATTCACAAAATGCACTAAGCTGTGAACGTCAGAACCCTGGCATTCTTTTGTGCCTTCAACACCAGTTCAGCAGCTAGAAACGCCTGTTTCTGATCCTGCGCCGTACGCGTGCGGTTCACAATGTCTGCCACAAGCTGGGGTCCAAAAGGCAACTCGACTTTGCTGCAATCGATATAGCGAGTCTGTTTCTGATCCACGATGAACAGATGATTGCCTCCCGGCCGGCCCGCAATGTCGATATACTTGCGCAGTTCTATGTATCCCTCGGTTCCGAGAATAAAGAGCCTCCCGTCGCCCCATAATCCCAACCCGCTCGGAGTGTACCAATCGACTCTGACATAACCCGCTCCGCCATTTCCGTGCAGCATCATGTCGCCGAAGTCCTGAAACTCAGGATGATTTGGATAGTTCACATTCGCAATTTGTGACGCCGTCACCTCGGCCGTTGTCGAGCCGGTATAGTAAACGAACTGGTCAGCCTGATGCGATCCGATGTCGCAGAGAATTCCTCCGTTTCGAACGGGATCCCAGAACCAGTCGGGGCGGCTTGGCGCATTCACCTGGTGGGGTGCAATATTGATCGTCTGTACAACCTTCCCGATTGCGCCCGTCTTGACCAGATAGCCGGCCTGTACGGCTGCGGGCACTTCGAGGCGTTCAGAGTACATAATGGCAAAGATTCTTCCAGTCTCAGCAGAGACTTTGCGGACCTCGGCCAGCTGTTCCAATGTCGTCATCGCCGGCTTGTCGCTTAAGAAGTCTTTGCCATGCTTCATTGCGCGAATACCCAGAGGCGCGCGCAGGTTTGGAATGGACGCACTTGCGACCAGCTGAATCGACGGATCGTTCAATATCTCATCTTCGCTATTTGCCAAGCGCGCATTAGGATAGACTTTCTGAAAGTTGGCAATCGCACTGGGCAGCATCGAATAAAACGCCGCTAGCTCGCCTCCGCCTCGAATAACGGCAGCTGTTATGCCCATAATATGCGCGTGATCAAGTCCAATCACGCCGAATCTGATCGAGTGCTTCGGCTGCGCACCCGTACTGCTTTCAGGCTGAGCAATTTCAGTCACAACTGAACTTTCACCCGAGTGAAGCCCAAAAGCGACCTCTGGCAACGCCGACAACATACCCGCGGCTCCCATGGTCTTCAGAAACGATCGACGTCCAGCAATCTCACTTTGCATAAGTTCCACTCCTGTCTGCTGCTCCGCAAGTTTTCTAACAACCTCGCCCCGGGCACTGCTATCCGCGACAACAATCCCTCAGTGTTGCAGAACTTCCGGTGTAGTCGCAGACTTCCAATTGATGACATGATAGATTGCCTCGTCAGTGCCGACGTTCCGCAATCCGTGCAGTTGATTCGAAGCATTGAAAATTACCGAACCGGGCCCGACCCGCTTCCACTCACCATTCGACAGCGTCTCCACGGTGCCCTGCTTCACGATGATCAGTTCCTCATTTGGATGACGGTGAGGCGCATGGGAGGTCATTCCGGGTTTCAGGGTAGTTGCGTGCATCTCCAACTCGTCCAGCGTTGCCGTGCGCGACTTGAAAAAAGAACGCACAGACCCGACCTCTGTCTGCTTGGGTACAATTGTGTTCCAGTCGAAAACTGCGGATCCCATGACAGACCTCTGATCTGCCAGGGCGAAGGCGCCGGCCGTCAGGACAGTTGCGATAAGCGCCACGAGCAAATCTCGGCGAGTGATCATCTCTGCTCCTTCTTGGTCATAAGTCTGATACTACTGTGTCAGCGCGCCCGCGGCATCCGCCGCCAGGATAAACGTGGTTGCAGCGTCGACCACATACCCATTCTCATACCGAGAATGCGAGATCGATCTGGTGCACAGGACAGGGAGTGTTGTCGGCAACAATTCCTCACTGAATGAAGAAGGAATAATCGCATGAAAACTGGAGATTTTCGACTTTGTGCAATGTCACTCTACTCAATACAGAGGTGAAAAAGGCGCCCATTTAGGGCGGATGTCGCGGGTTCGATTCCCACCGGGCTCGCCACCCCCCCTTATAGGCCGCGGTATCCCCACAATCCTGTCTTGGTCGGTACCACGTGGGTCTTTGGCCTATCGCGCTCCGGGCGCCAGCGGCAGAGTGAAGTGGAAGGCCGCGCCACGGCCCAGTTCGCTCTCGGCCCAGACGCGTCCGCCTTGGGTCTGCACGATGTGCTTCACAATCGCCAACCCCAGACCGGTGCCGCCAGACTCACGGCTGCGCGCTTTATCGACACGGTAGAATCGCTCGAAGATGCGGTCGAGATGTTCGGACGCGATGCCGGGGCCGAAGTCCTTTACGGTGAACTCGACCTCGTTTTCAATAAGCCTTGCGCCGACGCGAATGCGCTTCCCGGCCTTGGCATACTTCGACGCGTTTTCAATAAGGTTGCCGAAGACCTGATTCATAGCATCGGGATCGGCCATAACCAAGTCATCGGGCGCGCCGGCAAATTCGAGATCAACCTTGGAGTCGACCACTACACCGCCCAGTGACTCGATTGCATCCTGAACCAGCGAACTGGCTCGCGTAGGCCGAAGCACCAGTTTGTAGTCGGGACTCTCGACGGTGGCCAATGCGAGCAGATCTTCCGTGATCCGGTTCATACGAATCGCGTTCTTGAGAATGATTCCCAGAAACTCGCGTGTGGTTTCCCTGGGTGGCTGCGGATCTTCCATCAACGTCTCGACATAGCCTTGAATGGAGGTAAGCGGTGTGCGCAACTCGTGGCTTACGTTGGCGATGAACTCACGCCGGGACCGCTCCGCGGTTTCGATGCGGGTGACATCATGGAGGACGGCCAGCGCCCCGCCCGATGCCATGGGAACTGCATTGATCTCGAAGATGCGGCCGGCGGCCAGTGAACTGGCGTGGCCAGAACGCGCCTCGCGCTGCTCCATCGCCCCATGAACACACGCCAGCAGATCGGGGTCGCGCAGCGAGTGAACCAGTGGCCGGCCGGCGCGAATCTGAGTGCCGGCGATGCGCTCCATCATGGCGTTGGACCAGCGAACCAGCCCCTCGGGGCTGATGGCAACCACCGCCTCCTGCATCGAATCGAGCATGGCGGCCAGCTCCTGGCGGCGGCTCTCGATCTCGCCAAAGCTTTCGCCCAGCCGCTCTGCCGCCTGGTTCAATGCGGCCTCTGGCGCGGAAAGCACCCCTTCGTCGATGCGGGGCAGCCGGGCATTCAACTCGCCCGCCCCAATCTTCTGCGCAAAGACGATCACCCGCTCCAGCCGCGCCGAGATCCGGCTGGCAACCCAGACGGTCAATGACAAAGCCACGGTCAGCGCGATCAGGCCTGACCAGACGATCTCGTTGCCTAACAGCGGAGCGGTTTTGGCCGGAGGCAGTTCCAATACCTTGCCGGCAATCAGCGGAATGAAGATAAACTCCATCGCCGCAGCTTGGAAAGCCAGCAACAGGAGAAAGAGCCCTAGCAGCCGGGTGAAGATCTTTGATTTCACTTGTGGCCTACTCGCTCTTGGGTAATTCGAAGCGATAACCGGCGCCACGCACCGTCCTCAGGTAGCGCGGGTTCTCCGGATCGATCTCAATCTTCTCACGGATGCGGCGCACATAGACGTCTACCGAACGGGGTGTGACAAAACGGGCGTCTCCCCAGACGGCATCCAGCAGGTGGTCGCGGCTGAAGACGCGGCCTGGGTGGCGTGCCAGATAGTCCAGCAACCGAAACTCCGTGGCCGTGGTGGTGGTCAACTCGCCGCGCACCTTCAACTGCATGGCGTTAGCGTCGATCACGACCTCTTCGAAACTGATCACCGACGGCGTGGTTGGCCGCTCGAAGCGGCGCAGAACCGCCTTGACGCGGGCTACCAGCTCGCGCGTGGCAAAGGGCTTGGTAATGTAGTCGTCGGCCCCCATTTCCAGGCCCAGCACACGATCGTTCTCCCCGGCGCGCGCAGTGAGGAAAATGATTGGTACCGTTGATAGACCGGGGTGATTGCGCAAACGCCGACAGACATCGAGCCCGTCGCCTCCGGGGACCATGATGTCAAGCAGGAACAGCGCGGGCGCTTGGCGCTCTGCGTCGGGAATCACATTGGTTGGAGTGTGATAAAGCCGCGCCGAAAACCCTGCCGCCTCCAGATGATGCTGCACGAGCCGCGCGATGTCAGTGTCATCTTCCAGTACAAAAATGGTCTGGCTCAACCGGTCTGCCCTCGCCCGGCGGCCGTTGAACTTCAGATGCGGAGGCCGCACGGAA
>CAZGHZ010000026.1:0-45283 GCA_964525655.1 uncultured Occallatibacter sp. | reverse complement strand
GGATGCGGCTCGAGTTCTCCTGCAATCGGTTGGATGATCGCCATGGGGCTTGGATGCGAGAAATCCGCGGGACCTGATTTGGGTTGCGTTTGGGTCCTTAATAGATGAGTGTACCGGACGGTGGCGGGGGGAACCAAACGGAGGATGATAGTCGAGGTGTTGCAGTTTCCGCTTTGGCGATCCAGTTTGAGGCGAGAATTCTCCCCAGCTGGTTCGTTCTTTACAAGAACAGCGTTCAAGGCTGGCCAAGCGCCTGAGAGCTCCACAAGCCACCGGCCAACATAACGACAGCTAAACTTGACAGTTTATCTGTATATATGAGATGTTGACCTCGTGAGCAATCGAATGTCATCTACACGGGCCGGACTCGCTCAGACGCTTGCTGCCGAAATGCGTACAGTGTTCCGCAAGCTCAAAGTGCGTGTACGCGAACATGGGGGCGGCAACGATCTGACCCCGTCACAGGCTTCCGTTCTTCTTCGACTTGAAAAGGATGGTTCGGTTACGGTTTCAAGTCTGGCGCGAGCGGAAGGCATGCGCCCTCAGTCCATGAGCGCTATCGTTGCGCCTTTGCAGGAGTCCGGCCTTGTGATGGGTGCACCGGACCCGAGCGACGGGCGCCAAACTCTGATGTCACTCACGCCCAAATGCCTGAAGTGGCTTCAGGAGGGTAGGGCCGCGAGACATGACTGGCTCGCCATGACGATTTCCCAGAAGCTTTCGCTTGACGAGCAGGAAAAGCTTCAGGCAGCACTCGAATTGCTTAAGCGGCTGACTGAGGATTGAACCCACTGCGTCTAGCTTTTACCTATACCTGTTCTGTAGTCGGAAAAAGGAGCTTTTCATCATGAATTGGCTTTGGCTTGTGTCGTACTTTTTCGCGGGCGCTTTTACGGCAAACGCCATCCCGCACTTTGTCTCCGGCGTCACGGGGCGTTCATTTCAAAGTCCCTTTGCAAAGCCGCCTGGCAAAGGGCTCTCCTCTGCGACGGTCAACGTCGTTTGGGGATTCTTTAACGCGGTGGTTGGGTATCTGCTCGTCGGGCATGTCGGTGTTTTCGATCCGCGGGCGACAACTCATATCCTCGCGTTCGGACTGGGCGCGCTGCTCATCAGCATCTTTTCGGCGCGTCACTTCGGCCAGTTCCATGGGGGTAACGCGCCGTCGCGCCCATGAAGAACCCTGTGTCCGGGACCTTTCGCTCCCTGAGAAGCTTCAACTTCCGCTTGTGGACGGCTGGCGCTCTGGTGTCTAACGCCGGTACCGGGATGCAGCGCGTCGCTCAGGACTGGCTTGTGTTGACGCAACTTACCCATCGCAATGCCTCGGCGCTGGGACTTGTGATGGGGCTACAGTTCGCGCCGCAACTGCTGCTGCTGCCCTGGACGGGATCGGCTGCCGACCGCCTCAATCAGCGCAAGCTCCTCATGCTGACGCAAACAGCGATGGGAGTTTTTGCGCTCGTCCTGGGAGTTCTTACGATCACGGGATTCATCCAGCTTTGGCACGTCTATGTGCTCGCGTTCCTGTCTGGCTCCGCAGCAGCGCTGGATGCACCGGTGAGACAGACCTTCGTGGCAGAGATGGTCGGCGATGAGGACCTGCCCAATGCCGTCGCATTGAACGCAACTTCGTTCAATGCCGCGCAGATGATTGGTCCCGCCGTTGCCGGTTTGGTGATCGCAGGCGTTGGCATCGGGTGGGCCTTTCTTCTGAATGGGCTCTCGTTCGCGGCTGTCCTGATCTCGATGATGTTCTTTCGTCTTTCGGAACTGCGTACAAGCGCCAGGGCGCATCGCACCGCGTCTGGATTTCGGCAGGGGCTTCGTTATGTTTGGGCGAAGCCGGATCTGAGGGCCATCCTGATCATGTTATTTCTGATCGGCACCTTTGGATTCAACTTTCCGATTTTTATCTCGACCATGGCAGTGAATGTCTTTCACTCCGACGCACGTGCTTTCGGCCTGCTCTCCTCCATCATGGCCGTGGGTACTCTCTCAGGAGCCTTGTTTGCTGCCGGCCGGAGGAGACCGGGCTTATCGACTCTTTTGGCCGGAGCCGGCGTTTTCGGGCTGGGATGTACCCTCGGTGCACTCGCACCCGGATACTGGTGGTTCGCGGCCGCTCTCGCGATCAGTGGCGCCGCTGTGCTGATCTTCGCCAATGGCACGAACAGCATCATGCAGCTCTCGACAGACCCATCCATGCGAGGAAGGGTCATGGCGCTCCGGGTAGGCGTTGGACTCGGGGGAATGACGATTGGCGCTCCGATCACTGGTTGGGTTGCCAACCATTTCGGCCCACGCTGGTCGCTGGCATTGGGTGCTGCGGCGGGTTTCACCGCTGCCTTGGTCGCAGTCTACGTTCAGGCCCGCCGAGATGAGACCCTGCTCGCCCAGTAATTATTAGCTCTGTGGAACTGGCAAGGATCCGCTGATCTGAGCCGAGGCGATTCTGGACGGACGACGAATGCACGTTTCGAAAGGGATTTACCATGAACACGTCCGAGTGATTATGTAAGAAACGACGGCAGGGTCCAGACATAGGGCTAATCGAATTTGTTACATCCCACCCTTTGCAGAGTGTTTGAAGGACGGGGCATGCGGCATTTACCTCGGGCAACTTCGCCCTTCTCTTAGCCGATCTCAAGGTTGCTCTGCCGCAACGCCTCGCTGCACTTTTTGCAGGTTGACACTAAATCTCTAATGCCGTATCGACAGTGCTTCGCGGGCGAGAATTTCCGGTTTCCGATTTTGCACGCGGCGCGTGGCGCAGGTCCGACCGTCAAAGAACGAGTAGGTGCGCTGGGTCCGGATTTTCGGAACCGGGATGCCGCAGACCTTAGCCAGCGGTGTTCTGTTCAATGTTCACTATCCACTGGCGAGAAACCATGAGCCAGTCAGTCAGAGGCCAATAATTTAACATTTCATTCATGCACCTGAGCTCCCCTCTGACTTGTCTACTGCTCTCGCTGATTCTCCCGCTCGTCGCGCTGGGCCAGGACCCTGCCGGCGCTCCGACCGCCAAGAACGACAAGGAATGCGGCTTCAAGGCGATCCCGACCTGTGCCCTGCACGTCGCGCAAGACGAATGGGGAATCGTCACAGCCCCCACACGTTGGCGCGAGCGCGATGCGCCGATGGTGGCGGCATTCGGTCTGGGCACCACGCTTGCTTTGGCCACAGATACCGATGTCATGGGGAAGGTCGGCGTGAATACGAACCGCGAGAAACAGGCGACCAAGTACTCAAATTATGCCGGCCTCTACGCTCCACCGGCCGTGCTGGCGCTGGGATTCGTCGTCGGCAGCGCCCAGCACGATCATCATCTGCAGGAGACCTCGATCCTGGCCGAAGAGGCGATGGTTGACTCCTTGATTCTGAGTACAGGGCTTGAATACGCGATCGATCGGCAGACACCAACGCAGGGCGACGGCAAGGGAAGAATCTGGGTCAATGGCACAAAGACTTGGCCTGACGGACAGTCTATGCCTTCCGATCACTCCATTCTGGCATGGTCTTTCGCGCACGTCGTCGCATCGGAATACGACGGATGGGCCACCAAAGTGGTAGTCTACTCGCTTGCCACCAGCGTTTCCGCAGCGCGCGTGGTGGCACGCAAGCACTTCCCATCCGATGTCTTTGTCGGAGGAGTGCTCGGCTATAGCATCGGCGGATATGTCGTTCACCGCCGCTCCACTGAAAGCGCCTTCGATAACTTCTCATTGGCCCCCGTGCGAACATCCAACGGAACGGGGATCGAACTCTCGTACAACTTTGCACATTGATCCGCGAATCGCTTGTATCCATTGACGCGATCGCGCAGTTTTGCCGTTTTGTTGACTGGCGGCGCGTCTCTGCTATACCTAAATCTATGCGGTTTGTCTCTTGTTTTTATGGCTTGATCGCGGCAGTGCTTACCGTCGTAGCGCCGCTGTCAGCCCAGCAGGCTCCCGACAACTTCCGCTGGGTCGACTTCCACTCCGCCAAAGAGGCCGACACCATCGCTTGGGTTCGCCGCTCGCTGGAGCCGGAGAAGTGGACGGCGATTCGCGAAATCGGTGTCGAGTACGACGCGGCTCTGGTCGTCACTACGTTGCGATCCACGCCGCAATCGGAGCCAGCCGACGATACTTTTACCGTATGGAGTCTCTCGCTGACAAGCCATCTGGTCGCCCCGCTTCTGAAGGGAGTGAACCTGCGCCTGCTCGACTGGATGCTGCTCTCCGATGGTCTCCCGCGCGAACTCGGTGCTCTCTACGACGACTGCCGCGAGTGCTTGGGCACGACATTCATCACCGCATTTTACTACGATTTTCCGCACCACATGTGGTCGGCCCGCTGGATGCGCGGGGCGCAGTCGGTGCCGGTGTGGACTGCTAATCCACCCGCAGGCGTCGCGCTGACTCAACTCTATGCCGTCCTCGTCGAGCCCAACGGACGCCAACTGATCGGAACATGGAGCCACTTCGACTACGGCACTGAAAAAGACCCAGTCGACAGCGTCTTCCGCTACGATCTCGACCCCTTTAGCGGCCTTGAGCGCACGCAATTGCTTACCGGCAAAGAGGCCGACACCATGAAGCAGCGCCTTTGCACAGCACTGAGCGAGGGGCCGGAACTGGCGCGCGGGCAGGACTCGCCGCTCTGCCAGCAGACGGTGAAGCCGCATCCCGAGCGCAGGCCGGTCACCACTCCACCGGGAAACAACCACGGCCAATCCCAGCCGCCCAAGGCTCACCGCTAGCGCATTGGTGGTGGTCAATAGAGGGCTGTCTAGCTCCATTCACTTCCCATAGCATCAAGGTGAATTGGAGTGTGAAATGAACTGTTATTCAAGATATTCAGTGTTGCCGCTGCTTACCCTTTCGGCAGCGCTCTTCATCACCGGATGCCCCCAAAGTCAAGACCAGGTGGCAGCTTCTGGCAGTCAGGCCGTCCCGCAGGATCAGGCATCGGACCCGGCGTCGGCCAATCTGGCGCCAGCCGATTCAAACAACACGGCTTCCCAATCCTATAGCGGGCAGAACTCTGTCCCGGCGCAGACAACCTATTCCGCTCAGCAGAGCGGTCCGCCTCCCAACTCGGGCGGCTCTTACAACCAAGGCTCCGACCAGAATTATGACCAGGGCTCGGAGGATCCAGGTTACGGCGCTCAGCCGGTGGAATACGCCGATCAGGCACCGCCGCCGCTGCCCGACTACGAACAGCCTCAGGCTCCGGGCGACGACTATCTCTGGACGCCTGGCTACTGGGCCTGGGGTCAAGGCGGTTATTACTGGGTGCCTGGCGTGTGGGTAGAGGCTCCCTACGAGGGTGCTCTCTGGACCCCTGGCTATTGGGGTTATCACAATCACCGCTACGGCTTCTATCGCGGATACTGGGGTCCGCACATCGGCTACTATGGCGGCGTCGACTATGGTTTTGGCTATGTCGGCTTCGGCTACCAGGGCGGCTACTGGGGTGGCGGCCACTTCAACTACAACCGTTCGGTCAGCAACGTAAACGTCTCGATTGTGCATAACATCTACAACCGCTCGGTGAACGAAAACCGGGGTGGCGCACGGGTGAGTTTCAACGGCGGTTCGGGTGGATTGCAGGTCCGGGCCAGACCTGCGGAACTGGCGGCTCGGCATGAGCAACACGCTCCACCCATGACGGCGCAGTTGCAGAATCAGCACGTTGCCAGCACCAACCGAGCTCAGTTTGCCAGCGTCAACCATGGCCGGCCAGCGAGCATGGCGGTCAACCAGCCGCTTGCGGCCGATCGCAACGTGAGGACTCCGGCGGCGTTGCAGGCGCGGAATCAGGCGGACGCGCAGCACATGCAACGTCAGGGGCCACCGATGCAGCAACAGCGCCAAGAGTCTCCGCAACAGCAACAACAGCAGCATCAAACGCCCGCGATGCAACCACAGCAGCACAAGGCGCCCCAGATGCAGCCGCAGCACCAGAGTCTCGCGATGCAGCAGCAACAGCAGCAGCGCGAGGCACCACAGATGCAGCCTCAGCGCCCGGTGCCTTTACAACAGCATCAAGCGCCCACGATGCAGCCACAGCACCAGGCGCCTCCGATGCAGCAACATCAGGCGGTCCAGCAGCAACAGCAACAGCACAATCAAATGGTTCAGCAGCAACAACAGCACCAGGTCCAGCAACAACAGCGCCAGGCGGTTCAGCAGCAACAGCAGCATCAGGTGGTCCAGCAGCAACAACAGCGCCAGGCGGTTCAGCAACAACAGCAGCATCAGGTGGTTCAGCAACAGCAACAGCGCCAGGCGGTTCAGCAACAACAGCAGTATCAGGTGGTTCAGCAACAGCAACAGCGCCAGGCACCACCACAACAGCAGCATCCCCAAGCAGCGCCCCAACAGCAGCATCAAGCGGCACCACAGCAACATCAAGCGCCTCCGGAGCATAAAGAGGAGGACCATCCCAAGAAGTAACATCTTCGAAAGCACCCGCACTGGACCGTGCGGGTGTTGGAGCCGAGGGTGTGCAACCGATGCGCTGTCCAAACCAGGACGGCCGAAGGCTGCCCACCCGGCAGGCTGAACCCAAAACGGAATCCGTCGTATACTGGGCCCATGGGGATCGTGCGCAATCTCGCCGGCATCGCCAAGGGCATGAGCATCACCTTCGGGGAGATCTTCGAGCCCACGCAGGTTGAGAACTACCCCGACGGCGAAGGCCCCCTGCGCGGGGCGGTCCTTGAACAGCGCTATCGCGGCGCGCACGTTCTTCAGCGCGATGAAAACGGCCTGGAAAAGTGCGTGGCCTGCTTCCTCTGCGCCGCCGCCTGCCCTTCCAATTGCATCTACATCGAGGCCGCAGAGAATACAGAAGAGCGGCGCATCTCCTCATCCGAGCGCTACGCCAAGGTCTACAACATCGACTACAACCGCTGCATCTTCTGCGGCTACTGTGTCGAGGCCTGCCCCACCGACGCCATTACCCATGGCCACGGCTTCGAGCTTGCCACGCTGAACGCCACCAACCTGGTCATGCGCAAAGAAGACATGCTGGTGCCGGTGAGCGCTCTGACATCGGCAAAATAGCTCATCGGCCTCCCCTCCTGGCTTCCGGATCGCTTTGGCGTCTTCCGGGTCAACAGCTATTCTGATCAGTGCACTCCCCGCTCTCGGGCGGGATTGAGGGCCTTGGATTTACCGGAGTGAAATGACCCCAGCTCGTCAGCATCCTCTTCAGAAGATCATCGAGAGTCGAATCGCCATCATCGACGGTGCGATGGGCACTACGATCCGCACCTATGGCATGACGGAGGCGGATATTCGCGGCGAGCGATTCAAAAGCTCCACGAAAGATCTCAAGAGCAACGGCGACCTCTTCTCCCTGACGCAGCCGGAGACGATCCGCGATATTCATCGGCGGTTTCTTGAGGCTGGCGCGGACATCATCGAGACCAATACCTTCGGCGCGACCAGCATCACTCAGAGCGAATTCTTCGTGAACGATCCGCGTGAGCACGGCGGCCGCAAAGATCCCGAGTTCTACCAGAAGATCGTCGACGATCCATTTCTGAACGGCCTGGCCTGGGAGATCAATGAGGAGTCGGCGCGGCAGTGCCGTGAGGAGGCCGACCGTGCAGCGAACCAGACCTCGCGTCAACGCTTCGTGGCCGGGGCGATCGGGCCATTGACTGTCTCTCTCTCCAACTCCCCGGATGCCGACGATGCAGGCTTCCGGGTGGTCACCTTCGATCAGGTCAGGACCGCCTATGCCCAACAAATACGCGCTCTCATTGCAGGCGGCGTCGATCTGCTTCTCGTGGAGACGATCTTTGACTCTCTGAACGCCAAAGCGGCTCTGGTCGCAATCCGCGATGTCTTCAATGAGGTGGGCAGGGAGTTGCCGGTGATGATCTCGGCAGCGGTTGGCCGCGGCGGCGAAACGATGATCTCAGCGCAGACGATCGAGGCCTTCTGGAATGCGGTCAAGCACGTGAAGCCGCTGTCGGTCGGACTCAACTGTTCGCTCGGCCCCGATCTGATGTATCCCTTTCTGGCCGAACTCTCTGAGAAGTCGAACGCGGCGATCTCGTGCTACCCAAATGCCGGCTTGCCAAATCCTCTTTCGCCGACCGGCTTCGATCTCGGGCCCACGGAGATGGCCCGCTATCTGGGTGATTTTGCGCGTGGAGGGCTGATCAATATCGCTGGCGGCTGCTGCGGCAACACGCCCGAACACATCGCGGCCATCGCCAAAGCGCTCGAAGGCAAACCTCCGCGGAGGCTGTGGACGGTGTTGTCGGTGAATCAGTCAGCGGAACAGCTTGAGACGGAGGGAGGCGGGGGTTTCAACCCCCGCATAGAGCCAATAGAGCCGACTCGGGCTTTAGCCCCGGAAATAGAGACCCAGCCCCTGCGTCTCTCCGGTTCGCAGCCATTTACTCAGCAGCCTGGAGTCTTCATCATGATCGGCGAGCGCACCAACGTGGCCGGTTCGCCGAAATTCGCCAAGCTCATCAAGGAGGGAAAGTACGAAGAAGCAGTCAGCGTAGCCCGCCAGCAGGTCGACAATGGCGCCAACGTCATCGACATCTGCATGGATGAAGGCATGATCGATGGCGTCGCGGCGATCTCACGCTACCTGGATTTGCTGGCCAGCGAGCCCGAGATTGCCAAGGTGCCCTTCATGGTGGACTCATCGAAATGGGAGGTCATCGAGGCGGGCCTGAAGCGTTTGCAGGGCAAAGGAATTGTCAATTCGATCTCGCTGAAGGAAGGCGAAGCGAAGTTTCGCCAGAATGCCGCGACCGTGCTCAAGTATGGCGCGGCGGCCGTGGTGATGGCCTTCGACGAGCAAGGCCAGGCCGCCACCTTCGAAGACAAGATCCGCGTCTGCGAGCGCGCCTACAGGATTCTCGTCGACGAGGTCGGCTTCGCGCCTGAAGACATCATCTTCGACCCCAACATCCTCACCGTTGCGACGGGCATGGAGGAGCACAATAACTACGCGGTCGACTTCATCAACGCGACGCGCTGGATCAAGGCCAACCTGCCGCATGCCAAAGTCTCGGGCGGCGTTTCCAATATTTCGTTCAGCTTTCGCGGCAACAACAAGGTGCGCGAGGCCATGCACTCCGCGTTTCTCTTTCACGCCATTGCGGCCGGCATGGACATGGGCATTGTGAACGCCGGCATGTTGGAGGTGTACGAGCAGATCGAGCCGGAACTCAAGGCGCTGGTCGAGGACGTGCTGCTGAATCGCCGCCCCGATGCGACGGAACGCCTGGTCGAGTTTGGCGAGACGCTCAAGGGCGCGGGCGCGGTTGCGACGGAAAAGAAGACCGAGGAGTGGCGCAACGGAACGGTCGAGGAGCGCCTTTCTCACGCGCTGGTGAAGGGCATCGACGCGTACATCGAACTGGACGCCGAGGAAGCCCGCATCAAGCTCGGCCGTCCGCTGGCGGTTATCGAAGGCCCGCTGATGGCCGGCATGAGCGTGGTGGGCGATCTCTTCGGCGCCGGCAAGATGTTCCTGCCCCAGGTGGTCAAGTCGGCCCGCGTGATGAAGAAGGCCGTGGCCCACCTGACGCCGTATATGGAAGCCGAAAAGGCCGCCAAGGTTGCGGCCGGCGAAGTGGTGAAGGCGCAAGGCAAAATCCTGCTGGCAACGGTCAAGGGAGACGTGCACGACATCGGCAAGAACATTGTCGGCGTGGTTCTGGCCTGCAACAACTACGACGTTATCGACCTGGGGGTGATGGTTTCCTGCGAAAGGATTCTCGAGCGCGCCAAGGCGGAGAAGGCTGACATGATCGGCCTCAGCGGGCTGATCACGCCCTCTCTCGACGAGATGGTGCATGTGGCCCGCGAGATGGAGCGCCAGGGCTTTGAGCTGCCTCTGCTCATCGGCGGGGCAACCACCAGCCGTGCGCACACTGCCGTCAAGATCGCTCCGCACTACAGCAAGCCCGTGGTCCATGTGCTCGACGCCAGCCGAGCGGTGCCAGTCACCAGCAGCCTTCTGAGCGACGACCGCAAGGCGGAGTTCGAGACGCAGCATCGCGCCGATTACGATGCGTTGCGCAAGCTCCACTCGGCGCCGCCTCAAAAGCTCGTCTCGCTTGAGATCGCACGCAAGCGGCGCACTCCCATCGGGTGGCGTGCTGAAGATCTGCCCAAGCCTGAGTTCATCGGAGTGCGCGTGCTGGATGACTTTCCCCTCGCCACGCTGCGCGAATTTATCGACTGGACGCCCTTCTTCCACACCTGGGAGCTGAAAGGCGTTTATCCCCGCATTCTCGACGACCCGCAACAAGGTGAGCAGGCGCGTCAGATCTTCACTGAAGCCAATGCTCTGCTCGACACGATCATTGAAAAGAAACTCATCACGGCGCGCGGCGTCTACGGCCTCTTTCCTGCCAATGCGGTGGGCGACGATGTAGAGTTGTACTCGGGCGAGCAGCGCGAAAAGGTTCTCGAACAATTTCATTTCTTGCGCCAGCAGGCAAACAGGGAAGGGAACGAGCCCTGCCGTTCGCTCGCCGACTTCATTGCGCCGAAGGAAGCCGGGCTGCCCGATCACATCGGCGCCTTTGCAGTGACCAGCGGCATCGGACTCAAAGAACTCTGCGACCGCTTCCGCGCCGACAATGACGACTACAACGCGATCATGGCCGAGGCCGTTGCCGATCGACTTGCCGAAGCCTTCGCCGAATGTCTGCACAAACGTGTGCGCGATGAATGGGGCTATGGCCGCGCGGAGACCTCGACCATCGACGAGTTGATCCACGAGAAGTATCGCGGCATTCGTCCCGCCGCGGGTTACCCGGCCTGCCCCGATCACACGGAGAAGGGCACACTGTGGCGTTTGCTTGATGTGCACGCGAATACGGGCATGATGATTACCGAGTCGTTTGCCATGTGGCCCGGTTCGAGCGTCAGCGGACTTTACTTCGCCCACCCCGAGTCGCGCTATTTCTCGCTCGGCAAAATCGAACGCGACCAGGTTGCCGACTATGCCGCGCGCAAACGAATGAGCGTCGCGGAGGTCGAGCGATGGCTCGGCCCTAACCTGAACTACGACCCGGCGAAGTAGAATCTCGTGGCTGGCGGCATTTGCGATCAGCCATCAAAGAGAATCAGGAGCTGCCCATGAATGCAAAGCAGGCGTCTCGCTCGGCGAAGCAAACCCCCAAATCGCAAAGCCCGGCGTCGCGCGGCTTCGACAAGGAGCTTGCCGAGCTTGAGGCCTTGAACGAGGCTTTGAAGGCTGCTCCCGCGCCAGATGAGGCCCAGGTCGAACAGATCCGCCGCGCGCTCGCCCACCGCAACAACTTTCTCGTCGCCAAAGCAGCCAAGATGGCTGCCGATGCTGAGCTGTTTTCTCTGCTGCCCGATGCGCTCGCGGCCTACGACCGCTTCTTCATCGACGCGGAGAGATCCGATCCGCAGTGCTGGGCCAAGAACGCACTGGTGAAGACGCTCGTCAAGCTTGAACACCGCCAGAAGGACGCCTATCTGCGCGGACTGCGCCACCATCAAATGGAGGCCGTTTGGGGCGGCGTCACAGATACCGCTGGAGTTCTGCGTGGCGCCTGCGCCCACGCGCTCGTCGATTGTCCCGGCATCTCCGATGCCGACCTGCTCACGATTCTTCTCGATCCGCTCACCGACACCGACAAGACCGTCCGCATCGAAGCCGCGCGAGCCATCGGCCAGGTCGGCGGCCCGAGCGCCGCGCTCGTCCTGCGGCTGCGTGCACTGCTTGCGAACGACGAGCCTGAGGTGCTTTGCTCCGTCTATTCCGCGCTGCTCGCTATCGAGGGCACGCGCGCCATCCCCCTGGTCGAGAAGGCCATGCTGGAAGGCAACGACCTCGCCGCCGAGGCCGCCTTTGCCCTGGCAGAAACGCGCACGGCCGAAGCACTGGCCGCACTTCAGAGTCGTCTCCGAGCCGGCGCCGACGCCTGGTTCACCTCGGTGCTGCTGAGCGCCATCTCTCTCACCCGCCTGCCCGAGGCACTCGACTCTCTCATCGCACTCATCGCTGAAGACGAGCTACAGGCCCCTGCGGCCATTGAAGCCATCGGCCGCATCGCGCCTAACGCTGAGCTGCGCGCCCGCGTCGAAGAGGCTGTCAAGCTGGCCGGGAGCCCACGCCTCGATGCGGCTCTTCGCCAGCATCTTCTTCTGCGCCCCGAATGAAACAGCTTCAACGCTGTTGCCTGGAATGGAACTTCCACAGGCAGATTTGCGTAGGATTATCGCCGGTTGTGCGACAGTGAAATCACGGCAAACAGAAACATGGTCGTGTGATTCCTCCGCGAACGGCCGGGGCGCTGCCGAAAAGAAGGTTCGCACTCCCGGCCGTTCGTCTTTTGCCCAGATTTCAGAGGAGACACAATAGAATCTACCGCCCAGCCTCTCGGTAGCGGCCAAGCTCCTTGATCATGTCGCAATGGGGCATCAGCGCATCAATCGCGCGCGAGCCCTCCTCGGCGGCCTTCATCTGGCAATCCACATAAAACATGTACTCCCACGGCTTGCCATGCACCGGGCGCGACTCGATCTTGGTCATGTTGGCGCCGATCTCGGCCAGCCCAACCAGCGCCGCCACCAGCGATCCGGGGCGATTCTCCACCGAAAACGCCAAGCTGATCTTGTTCGCTTTGGGATCGGTTACCGCCTCCTCCGCCCTCCGGACCAGGAAAAAGCGCGTGTAGTTTTCTGGGTTGTCCTCGATGCCGGCCTCCAGAATCTCCGCTCCATAGTAGCGTGCCGCCGATTCGCTCGCGATGCCAGCTTCATGACGATCGCCCGACTTCAGCAACTGCTTCACGCTTCCCGCCGTATCGTAGGCCGCCAGGACCTGCATCGAGGGATGCGCGGCCAGATATCGCCGGCACTGAGCCAGCGCCACGGGGTGTGATGAGACGCGCTCGATCTCGTCGATCTTCGCGCCGGGCAGGGCGATCAGATTGTGCCGGATGCGCACCATCGTCTCCTGCTCCACGCGCACGTCGTGCGTCAGCAGCAGATCGAAATGTTCAAGCACCGATCCGGCCAGGCTGTTCTCGATCGGGATCACGGCCACATCCACCACGCCCCCGCTCAGCGCCGCAAAGACCTCCGCCGAAAGCGGGCAAGGAACGATCTCCCCCTCGGGAACCAGCTTCATCGCCGCCTCGTGGCTAAACGACCCCGGCTCACCCTGAATTGCAATCTTCATTAAATTCTCGTCATTCCTTTGGTTAGCATCTATTCAATCTGATTATCGTTCCGTGCCCCATCCTTGCGCCTTCATTTTGGCGCATGGGTGGGAAACCACGAACCTCAAGCCGTCCGTTTATCTCAACCACAAATCCCCCGCCACGAATCCAAGAAAGACCATAGCAATCACGCCGTTCATCGTGAAAAAGGCCGCATTTAATCGACGCAAATCTTTCGGCGAAACCAGCGAGTGTTCGTAGGCCAGCAGCAGCCCCACCGCCGCAACTCCCAGCCAGCCCGCTGTGTGAAATTGAAACAGTTCTCCGAACCACATCAGCAGTCCCAGCATCGCCAGATGCATCGTCCTTGCCGTCCAGAATGCCGCAGGAATTCCCGCCGCTTGTGGCAAACTGTGTAGCCCCGCAGCCCGGTCGTGCTCGAAATCCTGGCAGGCGTAGAGCACGTCGAAGCCACCCGCCCACAGCGTCACCGCCGCGGTCAGCACCAAAATCCTCATGTCGAGTGATCCGCGCACCGCAATCCACGCAGCCGTCGGAGCGAGCCCCAGCGCCAGCCCGAGGCCAAGATGCGACCAGCGCGTCACGCGCTTCAGGTAGCTATAACCCAGCAGCACGACCAGCGTAAATGGAGCAAGCCAGAGGGTGAGCCGGTTCAGTTCGGCGCAGGCCAGCAAAAACGCTGCGACCGCCAGAACAGTAAAGCCCAGCACAAACTGCCGCGTCAGCAGGCCAGCGGGAATGGCTCGGCTCCTCGTTCGCGGATTGGCCGCGTCAAGCTCCGCGTCGGCCCAGCGGTTAAAGGCCATCGCCGCCGAGCGCGCGGAAACCATGGCCACCAAAATCCATGCCAGCGTCCGCCAGCCCGGCATCCCGTTGGCCGCCAGCAGCACCGCCGTCAACGCAAACGGCAGTGCGAAGATCGAGTGCTCCCACTTGATCATCTCCAGCGTCGTTCGCGTCTTGGCCCACAAGCCCGGCATGGTCAACTCCAACCCCAGTGTACTTGAGGGAGAGGGGGGGAAACTGCCCTGGTTCACCACGGGGTGGGATACGTTTCCGACCTGCTGTCTGGCCGAAAATGCGACGAAAATTGGTCACAACGATGGGGCGTTTGAGATATATTGGCTCCCGCCGGAAACGCACATCTATAACCCGGCCCCAAAAAGGAGAGAAAGTGAAGATCAGCAAGATTGCGTTTGGAATCGGAATTCTTCTCTGTCTAGGATCGGTCGGCCTTATGGCGCAAACGGTTCGCGTAGGCGGCGAGTCGCTGCGCGCCAACGGCCAGATTGCGCAAGGATTTCAATTTACGGGCTCATGCCCCGTCGACCTTAAATTTGGCTGGGGATTGATCTCAACCGGGCCAACCACTGTCAATTACCACTTTGTCCGCAGCGACGGCGGCCACTCCTCCAACGGACAAGCTATCAATATCCCCCAGGGCAACCGCTCCGTGCCGGTTTACTACGATTGGCATCTCGGCGCGAATATTCCGAAATCCGCTAACTTCGTTGGTTCGGTTGAACTGGTCATCGACTCTCCCAATCCAGTCCAGGGGAACATCAAATTCACTCTTCACTGCCAATGATGGAAAAGTGACCCAGAATCCTTGCCAGGATGTCAAACGAGAGGCCGGGCTCCGGCGCAAAGATCGAGCGGCGGTGCTCGATCTTCGCGAGGGCCTTCAGCACCCTCGCCAATCCCCGTGTCCTTAGCTATAACCTACGTTGCAGCCAAGGATGCGGTTCGGGGCCATCACGGCTAGGCCCTCTCTTCCGCCTCTTCCACCGTTGCCGCCAGCGTAATCACCGTGTTCACCTTCGTCAGCTTGAAGAGCTCCATCACGCGGCTGCTTACGCCTGCAACCGTCAACTTGATGCTGAGCTTCTCACAGTGAACGTAGTAGTTGATCAGCGCGCCCATTCCTGCGGAATCCATGTAAGGGACCTGGGTGAGGTCGAGAATAACCGCGCGGGGCTCCAGGCCTCGGCGCAACTCATCCTGGAGGGTGAAGATGTTGCGCAAGGTGAGCGGGCCGTTGAAGTGGAGAATCCGCGTGCCTGGCAACTTACCGGCCTGACGTTCAATGATCAAGGGGGAGTCGGTGAACATGGTGATAAGTCTATAAAAACAAGGCGCCTCTTATCGTTGCGAATCATCAATGTCGCGAGCGAACAGAGGTGCCCCATTTTTAGAGTCTATTGCGCCTTAGAACCCCATCGATTTGCTTGTGAAAGCTTGAGATTTGCGAGAGCGAAAGGAACGATTTTCCGTCGATCACCTCATTTATCAAGCACCATTATCGCCACTTTAATTCCGCAGCTTTGGTCGGTGCCGCGAAGGCCTACAGCGCGCTGCCTGCAGCCATTAAGATATAGGGGGCTCCTGCAGAATCGGAGCTTCCTCAAGAGGCACGGCAAGCCACTCCTCACTCGCAAAGTGGGAACGAAGCTGTTGCGCCGCGATCGCTCTCGCCCAACTGGCGCGCAAACTGAGAATCGCGCTACAGCCGAGAATCACCAGGAAGGGATCGAGCGGGCGCAGGTGGTATGGCTCCGGATGAGCGAAGTAGTAGATCAGGGGAAATAGGAAGAGCACTCCGGCGTAGCGCATAACCTCGAAGGGCTGCTCCCTCCATGCGAGAAGCAGCCCGAGAAGCCCCAGCAGCGTCATGCCAGTCGCAAATGGAATGTTTGCCGGGTCGGCCGGCTCCATCGCAAGATAATCCGAATCTAAGCTCCAATAGCCGGTCCATAAATAGAAGGCGCGGCGGACGCACATTTTTGCGTACCAGCCCGGATGGTCCTGGATATATGCCTTGGCCTGCTCCGCTTTGTGATCCATGTAGGCCAATTCACCGGCGTTGTATGCGGCCCACTCCGTGGCGTCGTGCAGCGGGTGTTGAGCGTCGTTCGTCCAGTGCATGCCGTTGCCGTTGTTACCCATCCACAGTTCCAAACCCATGCTGTCGCGTATCGGAATGAAGCGGTGAAAGACCACGGCATCTCGAATCAGCCAGGGCGAAATGACCAGCGCCAGAGCGAACGATGCCACAATTCCCGGACGCAGCCATCGCTTGCCCGCGCGAGCCAGCCTCCACATAGCCAGCAGCAAAAGGAAGGGGATCACAACCAGGATCGATGGCTCGGTGAGAGCGGAAAAGCCGGCGAGTGTCCCGAATCCAGCCCACAACCAAAATCTCGATGAGCCTTCCATCTTCTGGGTCAGGTAGAGCAGCCAGAGCAGGCAGAGCAGCAGCAGGTGCGTGGACCAGGCCCATGCTGCGGAAAAATAGATGCCGTTAGGAAACAGTGCCCAGCCCCAAGCGGTCCACAAGGCTGTACGCTCGCCAAAGCTGCGCCGCGCCAACAGGAAGACCGGGATGCAAGCCAGTGCATTAATCAGGCAATCGAAGGCGTGGATGGCTTGGATCGACTGGGCGGTATGAATACCAAAGATGCCGAAGAAGGCAGCCACAATCAGGGGATAGACTGGCGGCATGACCGCCGAGGGCTGCATGGAGCCGAATGGACTGCCAAAGCCATGACCTGCCAGCAGCGCCCGCGCCACATTCCCCTGTTCCCAGGCGTGGATATGGTTGGCATCCATCAGATCTTCAAAGAGAAAACGGTTGAACGGGATCACCGCCAGGCGCAAGACGAGTGCTATCAGCACTATCCAAAACAGAACCGGCACGGCGCTTAGCCGGCTGCGAAAAAAAGGCCCCAAGCTGCTTTTTCCTCTGAGAATACGCTCTGTTTTGTTTGACGAAAGAGCCGGAACGCCGAGTACACAATCCGGACTGTACCGGCTAAAGAAACGGGCATTCACAAAGCCAGACGCAACCCCGTCCATTCATTGGGACTTGATGCGATTGTGGTAGGTTAAAGGTGGGAGAAAGCCTGGATATATGCCTTCTATTACCTCATTTATCAAGCATCATTATCGCCATTTCAATGCTGCGGCTCTGATCGATGCAGCCGCAGCCTACAACGCGCTGCTCGCCTCAGGCGGCAAGATGTTCGTCACCATCGGCGGCGCGATGAGCACGGCCGAGCTTGGCCTGTCGTTGGCTGAGATGATCCGTAAGGACAAGATCCACGGCATCTCGTGCACCGGAGCAAATCTCGAAGAAGATGTCTTCAATCTCGTTGCTCACGATTTCTACGAGCGCGTGCCCCACTATCGCGACCTGACGCCTGCCGACGAAGCCAAGCTGCTCTCGCGTCACATGAACCGCGTGACGGACACCTGCATCCCCGAGATGGAGGCCATGCGCCGCATCGAGAATGAAGTGCTCAAGGAATGGGTCCGCGCCGACCAGGCAGGCGAGCGCTTCTTCCCACATCAATTCATGTACAAGATTCTGCTCTCGGGCGACCTTAAGCCGTCCTACCAAATTGACCCCAAAGACAGTTGGCTGCTCGCCGCTGCCGAAAAGAATCTGCCGATCTTCGTTCCAGGCTGGGAGGACTCGACGCTTGGCAACATGTATGCCGGCCACTGCATCTCCGGCGACGTGAAAAACGTCCATACCGTCCGCACCGGCATCGAGTACATGACCGAACTTGCCGAGTGGTACACGGCCACCACTGCGAAGACGCCGCTTGGCTTTTTCCAGATTGCGGGCGGAATCGCTGGCGATTTTCCCATCTGCGTGGTGCCGATGTTGCATCAGGACTTGCAGCGCGAGCACGTGCCGCTGTGGGCCTACTTCTGCCAGATCTCGGACTCGACCACCAGCTATGGTTCTTATTCGGGCGCAGTGCCCAACGAGAAGATCACCTGGGGCAAGCTCGGCGAGAAGACGCCCAAGTTTATCATCGAGTCGGACGCCTCGATCGTCGCTCCGCTGCTTTTTGCCTACGTGCTCGGTTGGTAGGTGGGCCTCGATTCCTGCCTTGACGAGCCGCCGCGGAAGGGGCATGGCCGAGGTTCTCAATCAGGCGGTTTGCAGGAATCCGAGAAGTAGACTAGACTAGACCTAGTCAACCAGGAGGGTGCCATGCAAACCGTCAATATCTATGAAGCCAAGTCCCAACTCTCCAAACTTGTTGATCTGGCCTCTTCCGGCACGGACGTAGTGATCGCGCGGGCGGGCAAGCCTGTGGCGCGGCTGACCGCGCTCGATTCGCAGAACCGGCTCACTGGCTTGGGGGCCCTCAAAGGAAAGGGCTGGATTGCGGATGACTTCGACGCACCTCTTCCCGACGAAGTACTTGCGCTGTTTGAGGGACGCTAGTGCGAATTCTGCTGGATACACACATCTTTTGCTGGTGGTTTTATGAACCTGAAAGGCTCTCACAGGAGACTCTGGCAATCATGCGCGGCGCTGAGCGGACTTTTGTCTCTTCAGCTTCCATCTGGGAGATCTCCATCAAAGTTCGTTTGGGAAAAATAAGCGCCGATCCACAGGAACTCTTCGAGCAGATTGAGGCAAACGGCTTCCGGGAACTGCCTGTGTGGTCGAGGCATGCGCTGCTTGTTGCGAAGCTGCCGATGCATCACGCCGATCCATTTGATCGTCTTCTAATTGCTCAAGCCATATGCGAACCGCTGCATTTGCTCACGGCAGACGCGCAGTTGAGACAGTACAGCGAACTGGTCATCCAAGCATAAACAGATAGGTTAGACTATCTATCGAAATATAGGGTTGATAATCGATGTGTACTTTACGAACATCACGCTACTTGATTTTGATTGTTGTTTTATTTCTGAATGGAACTTCGATCGCGCAAAACTTCAATATTCTTGTTCTCGACGCTTTAAATGGCAAGCCTCAAGAAGGGGTTAACGTAGATTATTCTTGCGAAGGTCGGCATGGGGCATCTACGGATGAGTTAACTACCAACAAAAACGGCATTGCCGAAATTCCATTTCTTTGTGGCAGTACTGGGAGAGTAGAACTTTCTGTTTTTGCGAAAGATTGGCATCATAATGCATATGCCAAATCGCAGTGCGGTGATTTGGAGCCGCTTACCCTAAAAGAGATTCAAGCGGCTGGTATTGTAAGCAACCCAAGCGCGGATGGTAATATTTGGTGCCCCACAAAGATAAGCAAAAAGTTGAAACCTGTTCCGGGACAAGTGACATTATTTATTGAAAAGCCAACATGGTGGCAGGTCCACGTGGCTGGATGATTCGATAAGCGCACTGGATGAAATGTAATATCTGCCAGATGCGCAATGCTCCATAACTCCAATTCCCTGTAATATTGCAATGGATCTAGAACTTACAGCACGCGCGCCAGCCACTTTCCAGTGTGTGAGAGCAGATTGGCGGCGATCTCTTCCGGCGTTCCTTCGGCCACGATCTTGCCGCCGGCATCGCCGCCTTCGGGGCCAAGATCGATCACCCAGTCGGCAGACTTGATCACGTCGAGATTGTGCTCGATCACCACCAGCGAGCCGCCGCCGTCGATCAGTTTGCGGAAGGCCGTCAGCAGCTTCGAGACGTCGTCGAAGTGCAGGCCGGTGGTCGGCTCATCGAGGATGTAGAGAACGCGGCTGGCCTGCGAGGGCTTGGCCACGGCGTTGGCGGCTCGGACCTGCGACAAATGGGCAGCCAGCTTGACGCGCTGCGCCTCGCCGCCAGAGAGAGTGGTAGCCGACTGGCCGAGGCGCAGGTAACCAAGGCCGATCTCGTCGAGAACCGCGAGCTTCTCCAGCAGGCGCGTCTGCCCGGCAAAGAAGCGCAAACCCTCCTTAACGGTCATCTGTAGCACGTCGTGAATATTCTTGCCCTTGTACTCGACATTGAGAATCTTCGTCTGATAGCGGGTGCCGTTGCAGTCTTCGCAGGGCAGTTCGACATCGGCGAGAAATTGCATCTCGACGGTGACGGTGCCATCGCCTTCGCAGGTATTGCAGCGCCCGCCCGGCACGTTGAAGGAGAAGTGGCCGGGCGTGAGCGAGAGCCGCTTGGCTTCCGGCTGCGCGGCAAAGAGTTCGCGGATTAGGTCGAAGCCCTTGATGTAAGTGATAGGGTTAGAACGAGGAGTACGGCCGATGGGAGTCTGGTCGACGAGCACAACGTCATTGAGCCGCTCGACTCCGGTGAGTGACCTGTAGACGCTGGAGGGGTCCGCGCCGTCGGATTGGCCCAGCGCTCGCGCTACGGCCCGATAGAGAATCTGGTGCACCAGCGTCGACTTCCCAGAACCGGAGACGCCGGTAATGGCGACGAGCATCCCAAGCGGAATCTCGACGTCGAGCGAACGGATGTTGTTGGCTGCGGCGCCCCGTAGGACGAGCCGCTCCTTCCCTGGCGCGCGCCGCCGCGAGGGCACGGGGATCGAAAGCTTGCCGGAGAGATAGCGCCCGGTGAGTGAGTTGGGATTGGCCTCGATCTCCGCAAGCACGCCCTCGGCCAGCAGATGCCCGCCCATCTCGCCAGCGCCGGGGCCCAGATCGAGCAGATGATCGGCTGAGCGCAGGATGTCGGCATCGTGCTCGACGACGAGAATCGTGTTACCTAAATCGCGCAGCTCTTCGAGGATGCGAACCAGACGCGCCGTGTCGCGCGTATGCAGGCCGATCGATGGTTCGTCGAGCACATAGAGCGCGCCGACCAGCCGCGAGCCAAGCGAGGTGGCCAGCTGAATGCGCTGCGCCTCGCCGCCCGAGAGCGTTGAGGCAAGGCGGTCGAGGGTGAGGTATTCGAGGCCAACGGCGTCGAGGAAACCCAGCCGTTGCCGGACCTCTCCGAGGATCGAGCCGGCAATCTCCTCCTGCATTGGCGAGAGGTGAAGCGAGTCGAAGAACTGCTTCGCTTGCGCTATAGTGAGCGCGGTCGACTGGCAAATATTCAGACCATTGAGGCGGACGCTGCGGGCCTCGGCGCGCAATCGCTGGCCGCGGCAGTCGGGACACTCGGCGTAGCCGCGATACTTGCTGAGCATCACGCGCACATGAAGCTTGTACTTTTTGCGCTCCATCTGTGCGAAGAAGCCGTAGACGCCGGCAAAGCTGCCCTTGCCGCGCAGCACGGTCTCTCGCGCGGCTTCAGGCAGGTCGCGCCAAGGCACGTCGAGCGGCACGCTCAATTCGGCGGCCAGCTTACGCAGTTCAGTAAACCACGGCCGGCATTTGGGCCGGTTCCATGGATCGATCGCGCCTGCGTTGAGACTCAGGCCTTTGTCGGGGATCACCAGGTTCAGGTCGAAGTCCACCGTATTGCCAAAGCCCTGGCAGCGTGGGCAGGCTCCGAAGGGATTGTTGAAGCTGAACAGGCGAGGCTCAGGTTCGCGGCCGGAGCGATGACAGCTCTTGCACTCATACGCACCGGAGAAGCGATGACGCTTGCGGTCGGCGGCTTCATCGTCCGGCAGCTCTTCAAAGGTGATCTCACCCGCCTCGCGGTAAGCGATCTCGGCGGCATCGACGATGCGAGCCCGATTCTCGGCGCTGACAACGATACGGTCCAGCAGCACAAAGACGGGCAGCGTGAAATCGAGATCGAGAAGCGACTCGGGAGTGGAGAATTCGAAGATCTGGCCCCTCTGGTAGAGACGATTGAAGCCGGAGGCGCGCAGCTCGATAAGGCGTGCCTTCAGCGCTTCTGTTAGAGGAGATTCGGCAGCCGTCTTGGCGGGAGCTTTGGTCGCAGGCTTCAAAGTCTTTCGAGCGGGTTTGGACTCGGCCTGCGGTTCCGGCTCGCTGTGGCGCACAGGAAAGAGCGCATTGAGCCGTGTTCCCTCGCCCAGCGCCAGAATCGATTCGGCAATCTCGTCGATGGAGTCGCGCTTGACCAACCCGTCGCAGTGAACGCAATGCACCGTGCCGCAGCGTGCGTAGAGCAGGCGCAGATAGTCGTAGATCTCGGTGGCCGTGGCTACGGTCGAACGGGGATTGCGCGTCGAGTTTTTCTGCTTGATGGCGATCGCCGGGGCAAGGCCGTCGATCAGATCCACATCGGGTTTCTCAATTCGCTCTAGAAACTGACGCGCGTAAGCCGAGAGCGACTCGACGTACCGCCGCTGCCCCTCGGCGTAGATGGTGTCGAAGGCCAAAGAACTCTTCCCCGATCCCGACACGCCGCTGACAACCGTCAGCTTTCCGTGCGGAATCTCGCAGGAGATGTTCTTCAGGTTATGGGTCCGCGCGCCGCGGATGATGATGGCGTCACTCAAGGGGAAGCACCGTGCCAAAGATCGACCGGTGCTTCCCAGTCCTCTCAGCGAGGCTCAGGGTGCAAGCGGCCATTCTTAATTATAAGGGGCGCGGCGGCCTGCGGAAACGGGTGATGCGGCCCGATGGAAAAAGTGCGGATGCGCCCAGCGCTCTTTTCATCGAAATCAACGAAGCTCAGGCCGCCATCGTGGGGAATTGGAAGAGATTCGATAGGTCAGCGTCTTCTTTGCGGTCAAAGACCCTCGCTAGCCCCATCAGCACCTCGGAGGCGCAGGCCGGACAACGCATCGCGTTGTTGCCAACTGAGTCGCAATCCTGGCATAGGTAGGCTTTGGCGAGTGGGATGTATAGGCGGGCTTCGCGAGCCATGGTCTTACTCTCCATTTCTGGCAGCTGCCGGTTGCTTTCTTTCCCTTCCATCAGGGTTGAAGATCCGGAGACGCCGGTTTCGCAGCAACGAGTTGATTGTTTTCCGAGTGACAATGCAGCACGGCTTCTGTGGATCTCTCCGCAGCCATTTCCGCCACGCGGCCTATTGACTTCTGCGATAAAGCTCAGAAACCGTCTTGTCTTTCAGCTTTGCTGCCTGCGGATTCTCAGACTGCCTGGGCGTTTTGAGATCCCAACTGCCACTATGGACTCTCTTGGCGTGGAGTTGTGGTCTCTTCTGCTCCCCGCATGCATTTGAGGCCCATAGAACGCAACACACCTACTCGATCTGGCTTGTCGCTGCCGCCCTTCCAAACTCGCAGGCCCAAATCCAGGACCGTGCTCATCTGATCGCGGAAGTCCATATAGGTCAGCCAGATTCGTTCATGCAGCCGCAGGGTGTCTTTGAAGCCACAGACCGGGGTGCAGACCGTGAGCGCCTGTAGATTTGTCCGACTGCCTTCGCGCGCAAAACACGCTCAAGCAATCCGGACACCTTCTTCTTCTCCGTTCATCCCGCCACGCTCTCGATTCCAACTGCCAGCCGAGATCCCACGTGCGCCACTCGCCGCAGTGTGCTCAGGCGTAAAGAAGGCAACTCGGAAGCAAGCGTGACAGCCTTACGCCGCCAACGCCGGTGAATAGGCCAGGACAGGCTGTTGCATTTCTTCCACTTCCCTGTCGAGAACTCCGGCCAGTGCCAGAAGGACCGACGAAGCGCACGCCGGACACTGCCTCGCGCAGTTCCCAACGCAACTACAGTCCTGACAGAGATATGCGGAGGAGAGAGGAATGTGCAGCATCGAAGCGTGTGTCATGGATTGACCCCCGATAGTCAGTTACCTGGCAACCGGTTCGTAGCATCTTGCCACCGTTTGCGTTTTCATACTCAGTTGTATGGATGCTTTCAACTCCACCAAAGTTCTCACAATTATATGCAAATCTGTGCACACTTACCCTGACCTGAATCAACTTTACAAAGATTTTACAAGGTCAAAATAAGCTGGCTCCTGGAGGAGAAACTCATGACAGGCCCCAAAGCGCTTACGGGCTTGCATTGGAGTGAAAGCGATTGATTTCATGGCAGTGGAACAGCATCCAACTTCGTTTGCACCCGTCCAATGACCGGGCACCCGTTAAACTGATAACTGATAGTAGAGGTATCTCGTGTTTCGTTACACTTTTCTTACTCTGCTGCTGATCTCGGCTTCGGCTGCCGGAGTTGGCCAGGAGTTGGCACAAGAAACAAAGAAGCCGGCCCCCACAGCCGAGGCTCAGCCTGTCTCCGAAGAAGTGGCAGCGGCCGAGGCCGCCATCGCACAATCCGACTGGAGGAGAGCGGAGGCGGAGCTGGGACCGTGGCTGGCAACCCACCCCGTCGATGCGCGGGCCCTCTTCGATGCTGGCTATGCGGCCGACGAGCAAAATCGGCTGGACGATGCCGCCACGTATTACCGGCGAGCCACGATGGCGAATCCACAATTGTTCGAAGCGCATGTTGAGTATGGAATGCTGCTGGCCCGGCAAGACAAGCCTGACGAAGCGCGGGAGGAGTTGACAGCGGCCACAGAACTCGATCCTGGCTCGGCCGGAGCGGTTGCCAAAGCGCGGGCCTGGCGCGCGCTGGCGCGGATCGAAGGCGCGGACGATCCGGCCAAGGCATCCCAGGATCTATTGGAAGCGCTGAAGCTGTCACCTGAGACCAACGAGGATACGCTGTTTGCCGCCAACCTCGCAGACCGGACTGGCCAGAACGAAGCCGCCGAAAAAGCCTACCGGCTCGTCCTGGCTACCGACCCGAAGTCGGCGCCGGCCAATGCGGGTCTGGCTCATCTTCTCATTGCGCGGAAACAGTACCCCGAGGCGGAGACCTTTCTTCGCGCGGCCCTCGTACAGTCTCCAAATGACACAGCGCTGACGGCACAACTGGCCACGGTGCTAGCCGCGCAGGACAAGGCCGAGGCGCTGCCCTTGTTTGAAAAACTGCACGCCGACCATCCGAAGGAAACCGCTATCACACGCATGTTGGCTCAAGTTCTGGCCGATGCAGGTGATGCAGCCGGATCGGACAAGTTGTACGCCGAATTGCTCGTGGCCAGTCCCGAGGACCCTGACCTGCTGGTGGCGCACGGGCAGAACCTGACTCGCCAACTCAAGAACACCGAGGCCTTCGCGGTCTTCGACAAGGCTACCCGTTTGGACCCGGCGAATGCTGACGGCTGGAGCGGGCTGGCCTTTGCCGCATCGAGGATCGGACAGCCCTCCGTCGCGCTCCACGCCCTTGCTATGCGGTCCAGGTACCTTCCGGAGGTGCCATCCACCTATTTCATATGGGCGATCTCCTACGACGCTCTTCACGACAAGGCGGCGGCCGCAACCTATTACCATCATTTTCTTGATTCGGCGGCTGGAAAGTACCCAAATCAGGAGTGGCAGGCACGCCAGCGTCTCATTTTGCTCGAAAGCAAAAAGTAATCCGTGCAATGATGGGATTCTGAAAGCGGTGCTTCCCCTGAACGGTGCCGCGCCTTGGAACTGGTGAGAGCACGCTTTTTTCCTTGCGCTTTCTCATCGGATGGTCCTATAGTCACGGCCTGGGGTATTTCCGCAGCAGAGGAGGTTCCTCATGCGGTTCGCGATTCCCGCCGTTCTCGTCTTCCTCTCGATCGCCGCCGTACCTGTGTGCGCCGCAGGCATCGACGACAAGATCCCCGACCAGCAGAGCATCGACGCGCTGGCAGCCAAGGCCAGAGTAGCCCCGCCGCGAGAGCAGTGTTTTATCTATGCCGAACTGGTGCACGAGATGACCGAGTTCAGCGTGCGGCAGTACGCCGCCGGCGACGTCGAAAAGGCAGCCGGGTTGCTGAAGCAGATCCAGGAGTTGACTCACAAGATTCACCTCGCGTCAGCCGACGACAATAAGCGCATGAGAAACACCGAGATTCTGTTGCGCCACACAGCCTTCCGGCTGACCGGGCTGCTGCATTCCACCAGCTTCGAGGATCAAACGTTGGTGGCTGAGACGCTGGCCGATGTCAACCAGGTGCAGTCCGAAACCATGATGCAGGTCTTTCGAAAATGAGAGGACGTTCGCTGCGCCATCCAGGCGCTATTCTTGCCTTACTACTGTTGGTCGTGCAGGCCCATCCACAAAAGGAAAAGCGCGAGCCGCTCACCGGACCCGAGATCGAGGAGATTCGCGAGGCCGGCATCGACCCGAACGGACGCGTCTCCATTTACACCAGAATCCTCAACGAACATGCCGAGAAAATCAAGGGACTTACTAACCGCGCGAAATCGGATGCGCGAGCCCGCCGGTTGGACAACGAGTTGCAGGATTTTACCGTCCTGATGGACGAACTGGGCTCGAACCTGGACCTTTACTCCGATCGTAAAGCCGATATCCGCAAGGCGCTTAAGCCGTTGACTGATGCCAGCCAGCACTGGCTGGGCTTGCTGCGCGGTCTGGCCGGCGAACCGGGCTTCGACCTTTCTCGCAAGGAGGCAATCGAGAGCGCGGAGGATCTGGCCGATGAGGCAACCCGCCTCGAAAACGAACAGACCGAGTACTTCAATCTGCACAAAGACGAACGGGGACAGGACCGGGCCGAGCCGAAGTGAAATAGCAAGAGAACAGGGACTAGGGAACAGGAAAGCCAAGAGCGGGCGACAGTCGGGCCTCGGAAGAGTGGTTGAATCGAAGTCCGGATTTGTTCGCGGGGTCGAAAACCTCGCCGGACCATTCAGCCCCTGGCTTATCCCTGTTCTTGTAAGCTGTAACTAGTGGCCGCCGATCTCGTCTCGATTTTCCAGGAAGAATACAGGGCGTTGCGCCCGCGAGCGCCGATGCCGCCCATTGCGGTCCTTTTCCGGCGTTTTACCTCGCTGAACACCAGAATTCGCCTGCGCGAGGGGCAGCTTCTTGTCAGCCTGTCCGATCTTCTCGAGGGTGCGCCGGAGTCTGTGATCCGCGCCATTGCTCACATTCTGCTGGCCAAGCTCTATAAGAAGCCCATCGACGCGGCGCACAACCTGCGCTACAAGCGCTTCTCATCCAGCGCCGCCGTCACCCGGCAGACCGAGCTGATTCGCGCAGCGCGGGGTAACAAGCGCTACTTTGGTCCCGAAGGCCGCTTTTACCACCTCGAAGAGGTCTTCGATTCGTTGAACGTGCGCTTCTTTGGCGGGCTGCTGGGCCGTCCGGAACTGACCTGGAGCGAGGGCATGGCCAAGCGGTCACTGGGCCACTACGATGCCGCCCATAATACCATCGTGGTCAGCCGCGTCTTCGACCGGCCCTCAAGCCCGCACTACGCGATCGAATACCTGCTCTACCACGAGATGCTGCACCTGAAGCACCCAGTGAAGATGCGCGGCCTGCGCCGATGCGTGCATTCGCGCGAGTTCAAGGCCGAGGAGGCGCTTTTTCCGCAGTTGAAAGAGGCGCAAGCCTTTATCAAACGGCTTTAAGATCGCAGAGGTTGAAAATAGCGCCATGGATTCCATACGAATCGATAAGTGGCTCTGGGCGGCGCGCTTCTTCAAGACGCGGGCGCAAGCCTCCAAGGCCTGCGATCTGGGCCGCATTGTGTCCAATGGAATAGTCTCGAAGCCCGCCCGCGAGGTCCGCATCGGCGACCGGCTCGAAGTGAAGAATGGGGGCGGCGACTTTCAGATCGAGGTCCTCGCGCTCAGCCAGATGCGCGGCCCGGCAGCGGTGGCGCAGACGCTCTATCGCGAATCCGAGGCCAGCAAGACGGCCCGGGCTCAATTGGCGGCCGAAAACAAGGCGATGCGTGAGTTCGCGCCCTTGCCAGAGCACCGCCCCTCCAAGCGCGATCGCCGAAGAATCATTCAATTCCGCGGCAGAGGGTAGCTGCGGCACTCTCTGCTGATCCCTGACCCCTGATCCCTGACCCTTGTCTCTAGGCCTCATGCGCCGTAGCCAGACGCGGCTGCGGCATCAGTTCGGTCAGCGCGATGCCAGCCAGAATCATCAACGCGCCGCTGGCGGGGCGAATCCCAAGCCGCTCGCCCATCACCAGGAATGAGGTGATCCAGGCGAAGACGGGCTCCAGCGTCAGCAGGAGGGCGGTATGCGTGGGCGGCAGCACCGATTGCACCCAGCTCTGAATCGAGAAGGCAACGGCGGTCGCGAGCACGGCAGAGACGCCAAGCGCCGTAACAACCCGTGGCGTCCAGGCAATCTGCGGATGCTCAATCAGGGGCAGGCTGAGCGCCATAAAGAGCGCGCAGAAACCCACCTGTAGCAGCGCCAGCGGCTGGAAGCCGATGCGCGGCGAGACATGACTCAGCGCCAGGCAGTGGAAGGCAAACCCGATGGCGCAGCCCAGGGTAAGCATGTCGCCAAGATTGATTGAAGCCATGTCAGGCAACAGGTGTGCGGCTTGGCCTTGCCATGTGGCCGGACCGGGAGCCAGAGTGGCGGCAGGTGCGGTCAGCAGCACGATTCCGATCAATGCCAGCGCGGCTCCCAGGAATGCGTTCCATCGCGGCGGCATGCTTCCCGGTGGACGGATGCCGGGGATCGTCGAGAGCAGCGGCACCATCACGACCATTAGCCCGGTAATAAAGGCCGACTTCGAAGGCGTGGTGCGGGCCAGCCCCGTGGTCTGGAACTGATAGCCGATTGCAAGGCAAAAGCCCACGAACGCCCCAGCCGCTACTTGCCACCTGCGAATCTCACGCCAATAGCGGTGATAGGCAATCGCAAGCACCGCAAAAGCCAGCGTCATGCGCGCCAAGTTGAAGGCTCCCGGCGTGGCCTCGGCCAGCGCGCCCTTGACCACCACAAAGGTCGAACCCCACACGGCAACCACAAAGAGCATCAACAGATAGGCGCGCAGCTTCATCTCTTTCGATTATTGCAGCCAGCATTCAGCGCAGTCGGGACGCAGATCACACTACTGTTCAGCGGCCCACTCGGTCATAGCCAGCGTTAGCATGAGCACGCGCTTCAGGCCCGTCTCGCGATCCTTCGCCGAGTACCACTCGGCCATTGTGTGTGCTCCGCCGCCTGCGCCGCCCGCCCCCATCGAAAGTGCCGGAATTCCCAGCGAGAGCGGGATGTTCGCATCGGTCGAGCCCAGCCGTTGGTCGGTGCGTAGCCCCAGATGGCGGTCCACAGCGCTGAGAGCTTCGAGCAGCGGCGAGCCGGCGGGCAGTTGCGCGGCAGGGCGGTCGCCAATTTTGTCGATTTTGAAGGCCAATAGGCCCCTGACCTTCCGGGCCTCTGCGGTTGCCTGAGCGTTCCAATGTTCAACGGCATCCTCGACGGCGCGATGCAGGGCCACCTCAAGCAGCAGAAGCTGCTCGGGGCTGGTGGAGCGGAAATCGATCGAAGCATGAGCGTTTTCGGGGATGGAGTTGACGCTGGTGCCGCCTTGAATCGTCCCCAGATTCAGCGTGGTCCGCGGCTCCTGCGGCAGGGGCATCCCAGCCAAAGCAGCCAGAGCTGAGGCAAGCGCGGCGATGGGGTTTGGCGTTCCCGCATCGGTAAAGCTATGCCCGCCGGGGCCAGTGACGGTGACGCGATAGCGGCGGCTGCCCAGAGCCTGAGTTACGGCCGAGTCCGCGCCGGCGCCATCCAGCACGATGTGCGCTGCAATGCGACCGGCGAGCGCGCCTTGACCGTAGAAGTGGCGAACGCCGCGCAGGTCGCCCTCGCCCTCCTCGCCCACATTTGCCAGAAAGAGCAGCGGCGCCGCCAACGCAACTCCACTCGCGACGAGGGCATGAGCGATCGCCAGCATCCCCGCCACTCCGGCGCCGTTATCGCACGAGCCCGGAGCCTCCAGCCGGTTGCCGTTCACTTGAGGATTCAACGGCGTCCCGGCAGGGAAGACAGTGTCCAGGTGCGCCGAAAGTACGACCACCGGGCCGGTGCTTTCCGCCGGCAGGCCAGCAGCCAACAGCCAGCATGAGACGTTGCCGACGGCATCGGTTTCCACGTCGCTCAAACCGGCTTCTGCAAAGCGGGCGAATATCCACTGAGACCGCGCCTGTTCGCCAAAGGGCGGCGCGGGAATGGCCACCATCTCAGCTTGCCAGTCCATGATTGTCTTTGGATTGCCGTGCAGCCAAGCAAATGCAGCGTGAATCGGGCGTTGAGCAGCCAGCGCCGTTACCCGTGAGAACGCCGAGTTGGGGGAAGAGAGCGCCATGCGTGGATTCAGGGTAGCAGGGAAATCGGATCAAGGCGGTCTCAGGTTCGTGCAACAGCATCGATTCGTCCTATTCACTTGGCTCGTCGTACTCCACCGAATGCAGAAACAGACCACGTGCCGGGGCCGTAGGTCCAGCAGCTGCGCGGCTGCGGGCTGCGAGAATCTCGGGAATCTCATCGCTGTGCAGTCTTCCCCGGCCCACATCCAGCATTGTTCCAACCAGATTGCGTACCATATGATGCAGGAAGCCGCTGCCGCGGACGCGGTAGACGAGTAATCTGCCGACTTCGGTTGTCACTTCCTCCCATGTTGAGGAAAAGATTCGCCTTATGGTCGGAGCGGTTGGCGGCTTGATCTGAAAGCCCTCTCGTGGAATGGGCCGCAAGTCGGGCTCTGCATCCGGTTCGAGGTCGCGATTGGCCAATTCTGGATCAGTGGCGGCAAAGCTGAGAAAATCGTGCTCGCCTTCAAAGAGCCGGGCCGCCCGCTGCAACGCATCCACATCCATCGGCCAGGCGCAGGCATAGACATAGCGGGCCAGGAATGGCGGGCAGATCGTCTCGCGGAAGATTCGGTATTCGTAGCTTTTTGCAATGGCCGAGTGGCGTGCATGGAACGTACTCTGCACGACTCTCGACTTCAGCACTCGAATCGCGGGCGGGAGTGTCCGGTTGAGGGCGCGTTGCAGGTTCTCCGACGGGATTGGAGCTGCCAGAGCAAAGCTCGCCACCTGGCCGAGTGCATGGACGCCGGCGTCGGTGCGGCCCGAGCCCTGAGGCAGAGGCGCTTCGCCGGTAATGCGCCCAAGCGCGGCCTGCAACTCGCCCTGGATGGTACGTTCGCCCGGCTGCACCTGCCAGCCTCGGAACTCGGTTCCGTCGTAGGCCAGGGTCAGCTTCCAGGTTTGAAATATTGGCGCGGTTTGGACGTCTTCAGTCATGGACGAGGTGTTGACTCAAGCGTAAATGACCGTGGCGGCCAGTCCGAGTGTGGTCCCCGCCGGCGGGTGGTGGGATATACTCAGTTTTCCACCGGCGACGCCGTCTTGGCCGCCGGAATGCTGGGCGACGGAGCAGGCGAAACCGGCTTCGTGGAACGAATCAAGCGCAGCGCGCGTATTCAACCCTAGGCGGAAAGCCTCACCCCGGACAGCAGGCAGTAGTTGTCCTGAAAAATCACAAATTTGCGTCCGGAGAGGCCTTCGGGGCGTCTCTGAGAATGGCGCCCCAAATGCCTCGGCAATATCCAGAAAAGAATCCCGTCGTGGAGAGGAATCATGCAATTGTTCGGTACTAACGTGGTTGAGCATAGGGAGAAGAATGCGCGGATCGGCTCCGCCAAGACGCATCGCAACCAGGCAGGCACACGGCTGCGCGCCGTAGCGGCGGTGATGCTGACACTTGCAGCGGGCGCGCCTTCAGGATTTGCCCAGCAGGCGCCGGCCACAGGACCGGACAAGGCAGCGTCCAATCTGCCCGCGGCTCCCGCGCCGGTGCCTACCGAGCCGTTCAGCCTGCGTTCGACGGCGCGTGATTATTCACAGCCCGCAGGCAAGTGGCTGGGCAACCCCATCAACATCTACCGCCCTACCTCCATCGCCAAAGCCAGCTTTGTAAACTCGGTGCGGCTCACCGACCTTGTGAAGGACGGCAAGATCTACCTTAGCCTCAGTGACGCGCTAGCGCTAGCTCTTGAGAACAACTTCGATATCGCCATCGCGCGCTACAACCTGGACATTGCCGACACCGATCTGTTGCGCGCAAAAGCCGGGTCGCAATTGCGCGGCGTCAATTCCGGTGTTGTGGCAAACACCCTCGGCGGGTCCTCCTCGACGATGGCGGTTGGCGGCGGACCGGGCGGGACGACAGGCGGTTCTGGCGGAGCGGCTGCGGGCGCTTCCGGCTTGGTGCTTTCTACGAGTGGAGCCGGCCCAGCGCCGGAGAACATGGACCCCACACTGACGGCGGCGATTCAGTTCGATCGGCAACACGCGGTCTCTACGAACTTCTTCTCCGGCGGCACCAGTTCAACCAACAACTACAACTTCACCTACAACCAGGGTTTTGAGACGGGCACGGCCTTCCAGTTCGGCTTCAACAATACCTACGCCACAACATCCAATGGCATCACGCTTTTCAGCCCGCAGTTGAGTTCCGGTTTCAAGGCCACCATCACTCAGCATCTTTTGCAGGGCGCCGGTATCTGGGTCAACGAGCGCTTCGTCTACCAGGCCAAGAACGACCGCCTTATTACCGACTCTTACTTCCGCCAACAGATTCTCTATACGGTTAACCAGGTCGAGAACATCTACTGGGGATTGGTGCAGGATTACGAAGACGTGCAGGCCAAACAGCGGGCGCTCGAACAGAGTACGAAGCTGGCGGGGGACAATCGCAAACAATTGGAGATCGGCACGCTGGCCCCGCTCGACGTAGTTAATTCGGACTCCGCCGTGGCCTCGGACAAACAGGCTCTCATCAGCTCGCAGAGCAACCTCAACTATCAGCAGCAGATCATCAAGCAGGCTATTGCGCGCAACCTGAACGACCCCGCGTTGGTGGCAGCTGCTGTGATTCCCACCGACCGCGTGAGCCTGGAGCCACTCCCCGAGGAGACGCTACCAGTCGAGGATCTGGTGCAGCAAGCTTTCCGGCAGAACCCCTTGCTCGAGCAAGCGGCACTGACCTTGAAGAACAACGAGATTACCTTGCGCGGCGCCCGCAACGCGTTGCTGCCGACCTTTGACGTGTTTGGTTATCTCCAGGGATCGGGCATCGCCGGCTCCATCAATCCGAACTGCATTGCGCAATTCAATGGCACAGCGTGCAGCACGACGGCCTCAACGGGGTATGGAACCGCCTTCGAAAACGCCTTTAACAATTCGGCTCCTGACAAGGGAATCGGCTTTAACCTTCAGATTCCCATCAGGAACCGCACAGCACAGGCCGATCAGGCACGCTCATTAATCGAGTATCGCCAGTCTGAATTGCGGTTGGAGCAGTTGTACACGCAGATCCGCATGAACGTGGTGAATGCGCAGTATGCGCTCACAAACGACCGGGCACTGGTGCAAGCCTCCATCGCCGCCAGGGACTTCAACCAGCAGAGCCTCGACGCCGAGGTGAAGAAGCTGCATCTGGGCGCTTCGACGACGGCAAATGTGCTGCTACAGGAAAAGAACGTGGCCACCGCGGAGAACAACCTACTCTCGGCGCAAGCCGCTTACGCAAGAGATCGCGCCGGGCTCTATCAGATCCTGGCCAGCACGCTCCAGCACTACGGCATCAACCTGCAGGATGCCGCCAGCGGCGATCTGAAGGCTGCGCCCGTTGTGCCGGGCCTCACCCCGGCACCGAAGCCGGGTACGGATACCTCGACCGCTCCTCCAGTTGCGCAGTAAGAAGCAGATGAGTGGGTCAGCAAGTCAAAAGCCTCAATCGGCGCCGACTTGCTGACTCGCTTGCGGCGAGGTCGAGCTGACTCGCTGTCTACCGCTCCGCCACCAGATCCAGCAGATCGAAGAACTCCGGAAAGCTGATCGCCGCCGACTCGGCGCCATGAATCAGCGTTGATCCTTCAGCGCGCAGCGCGGCCACGCTGAAGGCCATGGCGATGCGATGGTCGTCTCCCGAATCAATGGTCGCGCCGTGCAGGCGCTGCCCGCCGGGCACGTCGAGACCGTCCTCGAACTCGGTGACCTCGGCTCCCATGGCGCGCAGATTCTTCGCAACCAGCGCGATGCGATCCGACTCTTTGACGCGCAGTTCCTTGGCGTCGCGGATGCGAATGCCGCCGCTGGTGTAGGGTCCGATTGCGGCCAGCACCGGCAATTCGTCAATCAACTGAGCTGCCATCGCGCCCGAGATTTCTGTAGATCCGAGTCCTTCATCTGGCGCTGCGATCTGGACCGTGCCCACCAGTTCCGCGTTTCTCTCTTCGAGATTCAAGACGCTGATTCGCGCTCCCAGCGCCGTCAGCACGTCGAGCAACGAGGCGCGTGTGGGATTGAGTCCGAGCGAGTCAAGGACCAGGCTCGAACCGGGAAACAAGGCCGCTGCGCACAAAAAGAAGGCTGCGGAGGAGATGTCGCCGGGAACCGCGGCTTCGATGGCGTGCAGAGTCTGCGGCCCGGAGATGGAGATCGAGTTGGCAGTGCGGGTGAGGGTTGCGCCGAAGGCGCGCAGTGCCAGTTCGCTGTGGTCGCGCGTACGCACTGCCTCGCGAACCGTGGTGGTTCCTGTGGTCTGCAAGCCGGCAAGCAGAATGCAGGTCTTCACCTGTGCGCTGGGGACCGGTGTTGTGTAGTCGATGGCGTTTAGTGAGCAGCCTTCGATGGTGAGAGGCGCATGGCCCTCGGTTAGCGTCAACCGCGCGCCCATGGCCTCCAGAGGCTTGCGAATCCGCTCCATGGGGCGGCGCGAGAGCGATGTATCGCCCACCAGCGTGAAGCTGCCCTCCTGCGGCGCAAGCAAGCCGGAGATCATGCGCATCGTCGAGCCGGAGTTGCCGCAATCGAGTGGTGTGTCAGCCGGCGTCACGCGACCGCCAACGCCGGTCACCTCTACCGAACCGTCGTCGAGCCGCCGGACCTTGGCGCCCAGAGCCCTCATGCAGGCGAGCGTCGATGCGCAGTCGGCTCCTGTTGAGAAGTTGGTAAACCGCGAAGCACCATCGGCAAAGGCGGCCAGCATTCCGTAGCGGTGGCTGATCGACTTGTCGCCGGGCAGACGGAGGCTGCCATAGACGTTTTTTGCCGGGCGGATGATGCGCTCTACTGTCATAAAACGTTATATGGCTCCGGGAATGGACGCTCATTCAGTTTACAGTGGACAGTGGACAGCGATCAGTCGCCAGTGGTTCAGATGAAATGTTGGCTGCTTTTCCCTGTAGTCGAGTTATTCTTTCACTCGTCTTTGATCTGCTCGCCGGGTCGGCGAAAAACTGATCACCGATCACTGTCCACTGTCTTTCACCGCACTTTCAGCACAATGATCGTCTCGTCGTCGAAGCGGTCCCGGTCGCCGAGGAAGCGGGTGACGTCGGCAAGGATCGCGTCGGCAATCTCCTGGGCTGAGTTCTCCCGCTGGTCGCAGAGCAGATTCGAGAGTCTTTCCGGGCCATACATCTCATCCTCGGCGTTCTCCGCGTCGAGGATTCCGTCCGATACAAAGATCACGACGTCTCCGGGCTCGGCGGTTACGGTCAATTCATCGTAGGTGACGTCGGGAAAGAGGCCGAGCGGGAAGCCCTCGGCGCGCACCGTGTCTGAGTTGCAGGCGCGGCAGAAGATGGGCTGCACCGCGCCCGAGTTGGAGACCTTGAGCGTGCGGCTCTCATCGTTCCACACGGCAAAAAGCATAGTCACGTATTGCGACTCGAGCTTGCGTTCCTGGATTGCGTCGTTCAGAGTGGCCAGCATCTCGGCGGGCGCTGGTTGCTGCTGCGCCGCCGAGCGCATGATGCCGCTGACCAGGGCCGCAAAGAGAGCCGCGGGCGCCGCCTTGCCGCTGACGTCGCCGAGCACGATGGCGGTCTGACCTGCGCCGTAGTCCAGGAAGTCGTAGAGGTCGCCACCGATGGCGCGAGCGGGCAGGAAGCGCACGGCCATCTCGGCGTTGGTCATCTCCGGAGCCGCCGGCGGCAGCAGGCGGAGTTGCACCTCGCGCGCCATGGCGATGTCGCGCTCCAATTGACGCTCCTGGCGGCGCACCGCCTGATAGAGACGAGCATTCTCGATGGCGATGGCCACCTGTGCGGCCAGCGTAGTCAGCATGCGCTCATGCTCTTCGTGGAAGAAACCTGTTCGCGTGTGTTCGAGATCGAGCACGCCGATAATGCGGCCCTTGTGGAAGAGCGGCACAATCATCTCCGAGCGGGTCTCGGGGTTCATCGGAACGTAGCGCGGGTCCTTGGAGACATCGGGCACGTTGACCAGCCGCCACTCGCGCACAGCCGCGCCCACCAAGCCGGTGGTGATTGGCAAGCGGCGCAGAGGCGCGTGCGAATAACCGAAGCGCCAGGCGTAGCGCGTGATCAGCGTCTCTCCCTTCTCGTCGAGCAGCATGATAGTGAACATCTGGTAGTCGATGAGCCGGCGCAGCAGTTGACCGACGCGCTCGAGCAGCGGGTCCAGGTCCAGGATCGAGGTTAGCTCGGTGGCGATCTCGTTCATCACCGTCATCGTCTGCGCCTGGCGGGAGATGCGCGCATAGAGGCGCGCGTTTTCGATAGCCTGGGCGATGCGGGAGGCGGTGAGCGTCAGGAGGCGGAGGTGCTCGGGGCGAAAGTAGTCCGGCTGCTCGCTCTCGATGTCCATTACGCCGATCAGCCGATTCTTAACGATCAGCGGCACGGCCAGTTCGGAGCGGACGTTGGGGTTAACCTCGAAGTACGCTTCCGATTGGGTCACGTCGTTCAGCAGCACTGGTTGGCGAGTGAGCGCCACCTGGCCCACCACACCTCGGCCCGGCGGAACGCGCAGCCGCTCCACCTGCATGGTGTGGCCGATCTGGAAACGCACACGCAATTCGTGCGTTCGGTCGTTTTCAAGCAGGATGGCGAAGATGCTGTAAGGAATAACGACGCGCACCAGATCCGCGGTACGGCGCAGCAGAGTCTCCAGATCGAGCGTGGTGTTCAGCGCGTCAGTGAGCTGCATCAGGTAGGCTACGTCGGCAGGCTCGACGCGGATATTTGCCGGGTCAAGATGCGCGCCAGCAGCGGCCGGGTCGGCCGGGCGGTAGTCGCCCTCAAGCTCGGGCTCTTCGCGCGGAGATCGTGGTTTATCGGGCATCGCTGTAGAAGAGAATCATAGCGTAAGCAGGGGGAGCAGGGGCAGAGATCAGAGATCAGGGGTCAGAATCCTCGTTGGGGTCAGCTTAGTTGAATCGGTCTCAGACTTGCGGTTCGCTTTAAACCGCACCCATCGGAAGAGACTGGAAGAGATTGAATGATCCGCACTACTGATCTCTGATCTCTGACCCCTGATCTTTGCTTGTTCACTCTGCTCCCAGCTCGCGCACAATAGCCACCGAGGCTGAAGCGCCGATGCGGTTGGCGCCGGCTTCGAGCAGAGCCTTTACGTCGGCCAGGGCGCGGATGCCACCCGAGGCTTTGACGCCGCAACGCGCGCCAGCCACGCCGCGCATCAGAGCCACGTCCGCCGCGGTAGCGCCGCCCGAGGCAAAGCCCGTTGAAGTCTTGATGAAATCTGCTCCGGCCTGGATGGCGATCTCCGACGCGCGAAGCTTCTCGGCCACATTCAGGAGCGCGGTCTCCAGAATCACTTTGAGCAGCGCTCCATGCCCTTGCGCTGTCTTGGCGACTGTGCGAATGGTGCTTTGTACCGCAAGGTAGTTGCCGCTCTTCAGCAGGCCAATGGGGATTACCATATCCAGTTCTCGTACGCCCAGCCGGATCAGCGCCGTGGCCTCCTGGCGCAGCGTGGAGACCAGCGATGCGCCCAGGGGAAAGCCGATTACCGCGCCGACGGGGATTTTTGTGCCGGATAGAACGCTCACTGCCGTGGATGCCCACACCGGGTTCACCATGGCGCAGGCGAAGCGATAACGGGCCGCCTCGTTGCAGAGGTTCTCCACCTGGGCGCGCGTGGCCTCCGGCTTCAGCAGCGTGTGATCGATCGCGGCGGCCAATGCCTGCCAACTCGACAGAGCCTCGGCGGCAAATGCTGCTGAATCGAAGCTTCCGTTGTCGAATTCCAGATCCGTTTCCTGAACGGGGGTAGTTGCGGTCATGCGGTCATGCTCCTGGCTGGCCCAATGCCGTAAGTCTGCGGCTTACCCGGCATCCCGCCGCCGATGAGTATAGTGCCTGCGGGAGGCTGGACTCAAATCAATCAACTGTCTTCAAGTGCTCAAAAGACCTGAATTGACCCTGCAAGGACAGGATACAGTTTTCGGGCTCTGATTCGCGTCATCTCCTGTCCCCGGATTGGGAATTGCGCGGGTAGCAATCGACAAGAACTCCGATTCTTGCACTGCGCCATCCAGGGAAGGTAGAGTTTCGGCGAGCGATCCTATTTGGGAAGGAATCCCAACTCCAAAACGATCCATTTGCATTCGGTGTTAGCCGATTAAGTAACTCACGCGTGTTCCAGTTTGTAAATAATCTTTAAGTCGAGTATCGTATTTTAGAGCAGGCGGCTTGTCCAGCGGTGTTCTTGACTTACTTATGCGAAGGCCATGCCGGTTGACTAAAGTTATCAGGGGGAAATCATGGGAGTATCGGATATTCTGGCAGCAATCGATCAGGAGATCGCTCAATTGCAGCAGGCGCGCGCCTTGCTGAGTGGCGGCGTGGCGCCGGTGGCGAAGAGGAAGGCCGGCAGGCCCAGAAAGACAGCGGCAGTCACAGTCCCCGCTGCGAAACCCGCAAAGAAAAAGAAGAGGAACCTCAGCCCCGAGGGACGCAAGCGCATCGCCGAAGCCGTCAAGAAACGCTGGGCGGCACAGAAGGCAGCCGCATCGAAGTAGAACAGAAGCGTTCGAGAAGATCTGAGCTGTCGCGGGTTCCCCCGCTTGCGCCAGCTCATCTCCTTTTGTTTCTCTTTCTTGCCCGCACTAGGCGGGCTTCCGTTTCATCGCAGTAGAGCCGGATCGATCGCCCCTTATTCAGGATGGTCGGGAGTCATCAGGCAAATGTCGGGCAGGTTCCTGTAGCGCTCTGCATAGTCCATTCCATAACCAATGACGAAAAGATTGGGAATGGAAAAACCTACATAATCGGGCTCGATCTTTTCGATGCGCCGCGACGGCTTATCGAGAAGAGTGGCGATGCGCAGCGTCTTCGGGTGCTGTTGCAAGAAAAGCTTGCGCAGGTAGCTCAGAGTTAACCCGGTGTCCAGAATATCCTCAACCAGCAGCACATTCTTGCCCTCAATCGGCTCGTCAAGATCTTTGATGAGCTTGACCGCGCCCGAGGAGCGCAGTCCCTTGCCATAACTCGACGTGGCAACGAAATCGAAGGTTGCATCGACCTGCACGGCCCGGGCCAGATCGGCCAGGAATGGCGCCGCGCCCTTCAGCACACCCACCATCACCAGTTTCTCGCCGCTGAGGTCGCGGGTGATTTGCGCGCCCATCTCGGCGACGCGTTCGGCAATCTGCTGGCGGGAGTACAGAACTTCGAGGGCTTGATAGTGGACGGTATCCATGTATTCAGTATCGCCTGAAGCCGGGGAGGGTGGGCAAGCGCGGTTGTGAAAAAACCGACCTTTGTCCCACGTCGACAGGGGGTAGGATCTCCAGTCAAGGCTCATACGTCTATACTTGAGTAGCATGTATCCGTATCTTCACATCCATCTGTTTTTCCTGCACCGCGAACAGCCGACCTTTGGGATCATGATGTGGCTTGCTGCGGTTATCGCGGCTCTCATCATGCACCGCAGCTTCCAGCGCGCGCGAGTATCAGTCGATGCGATTGGCATGGTGGCGGTGGCTGTGGTGGCCGGTATCGTTGGCGCCAAGCTATGGCACGTCATCGACACGCCGATCGAGTTTCAACAGGCGGGCTGGCGCGTCCTGTGGGATACGGACGGATTTGCGTGGTTTGGCGGGCTCGTCTTCGGCATCTCCGCGCTGCTCGTGCAGGGCTGGCTGGCGAAGATCGGCGGCCTGCAGACGCTCGATCTTGCCGCTCCGGCCGCCGCAGTCGGCTACGGCATCGGCCGCATCGGCTGCTTTCTCTCCGGCGACGGCTGCTATGGCATCCCGATTGCGCCGGTTCATTTCTTTTCCTTTTCATTCAAACCCTGGGGTATGGCCTTTCCCAACGGCCTCGAACCAACGTTCGTTCCCGTCTATCCGACGCCGCTCTATGAACTGGCTGCCGGTTTGCTCATCGGATGGTGGCTGTGGCGCAGGCTGGGCAAGCCACACGCGGCAGGCGCTATTCTAGGCCAGTATTTGCTCCTTAGCGGAATCGCTCGCTTCCTTGTCGAGTTTATCCGCCGCAACCCCAGGATCTTATGGGGCTGCTCGAACGCGCAACTGGCCGCCGCGGGCTCCGCGATCGCCGGAATTGCCATCATCGCCTGGACCGCAAGGCGACCCGCCGACGCGCCGATCGAAGTTAACGAGGCTGTGGAGAAGGCCGCGTAAAGACTCGGATTCCGCAAGCTCATGACAAGCACGGTGACGCCGGCCAGCGGTTGAACTATGCTGGAGGCAATGCCGAAGCCGCTCTTAGCCCAGATCGTCACAGAGATTGAAGAATTTGCCCGAATAGCGCCAAATCTTGCCGCGCTCGAAGAGTTTGCAGTTGAGCGGATCGCGAGCCGGTTGCCTGCCTATGACTGGGCAGGTTTCTATTGGCTGGACCCCGAGGATGCTGGGATGCTCGAACTGGGTGCATTCGTGGGCGCGCCGACCGAGCACACGCGCATTCCCGTCTCGAACGGGATCTGCGGGGCCGCCGTTCGGCAGGGTGAAACGATTGTTGTCGACGATGTCCGCGCCGATCCGCGCTATCTGGCCTGCTCAATCGAAACGAGGTCGGAGATCGTCGTGCCTATCCGCTCGCATGGGCGCATTGTGGGGGAAATCGACATCGACAGCCACCGCGCCGCGGCATTCGGCGCCGAGGATGGCAACTTCTTGGAGAGTTGCGCCGGCTCGATCGGCAGATTCATCGAGAGGATCGAAGCCAGCCGGGAAGTTCGCTGACTCGCCGTTCGGATTAAGAAACCGGTTGTGGGGGTGCCCCATCCTCTCTGCGCCGTTCGCGGAATCGAGGTCCCCAACGACAGGTCTTCGTCGTTGGGGTGAAAAAGGGTGGGAGGCAACGAACTTTTATCCCGCTGCCGTCAGGCTTTTTTTGCATCCAGCAATTCATTCACCTTGGCGATCACCTGGAAGGCGTCGGCGATGTAGACTACGTCGGCCTTGCCGCGGGTCCAGCCGCAGTTTGGGTCGAGCGAGATGGCGCGGCGGTCGCCGATGAAGCGCCAGCCCACCACATGCGGCTCCTCGCCATGGCAGCAAGTTGACAGTCCCTTGGCGTGACGCGGGGTTGAGCCAGTCTGACCGATCTGGTTCATGTGGGTGAGGAAGGGAAGCACGGGCTCGCCTTCGCCGCCTTGATCGACAAGAGACTTGCTGCTGCCCAGTGAGGCGCTGGTCGCGCGCAGGAAGCCGAGAATCAGCTCGCCCGCTTCAGTGGCGTGGATCTGGCCATCGGGCTGTTTCTTTGTCCAGCCGGCTCCGGCGACGAGGAGCATCTTGGCGTCGGGGCGGATGGTTTGCGCACCAGTGGCAGGTGCGCGCAGGCCGCTGACGATGGTGCGAATATCGGGAAGCTGAACGACGACCTGCTCAACTTGAACAGCGCCTGATTCACCGGCAAAGGCCGTGTGCGTGCCGGCATCGAGCACCAGAAACCAGGGGCGCGCATCGCGGGTGAGAACCGCTTCGATGCGTTGGCGATAGAACCAGCGCGTTACTTCGATGGTCTCTGTGCTGCCGAGTGCGGTCACGTGCGTATCGATGAAGCCGCCGAGCCGGTGGGCTACTCCGGCGGCAACACGCGTGAAGCGCGACGTGCCTGGGACCAGGACGATGGAGGCGTTTGCGGCATGGCAAATCGCTTCGATAGCCGCGGCGTCGGTGGCATAGCGGGCTTGCGCGAAGGCCTCGCCGCTGACGGCGAGAAGTCGCGCTCCGGTCGAAGCCAGAGAGCTTGCGGCGGCTGCGGCATCGGCAGCCACTATGCCGATAATGAATGGAGCCGAAAGGCGAACGGCTAAATCTTTGCCCGCGATCACGGCCTCTAGGGAGGCCTTGCTTAGCGCGGAGCCCGTTTCATCTGTGTGGGTTAATACAAGTATGGTTTCCATCATTCGGCTCCAATCCACTCGACCAACTCGGCGGCGACTTCGTCAGGCGTTAGATCCTTAACCACACGGGTTGTGCGTTGCTGCTTGGGCAGGCTGACGGAAACGTAGCGTAAGCCGTTGCCTTCGAGCTTGACTGTCTTGGCCTTTTGCAGCGCGGGCATGATCGTACGCATATTGCCCATACCGATTTGAGGATTATTACGCGGCTCGGCGAGACTGCCGGTGGCCCATCCGAGGACAGCCGGAGTGCCAATGCAAATTGAGGCTTGATGTTTGCCGCCTTCGACGCGCTCGAGGACTTCAAAGCTGCCGTCGCCGCGCACGTCAATCTGGTCCACGCCTTGAAACTGGTCGGTGATGCCGAGGCGCTCACCAACGAGCTGCAGCGTGACTCCAGCGCCGCGTGTCGCCGACTCCCAGCCGCCAAAGAGAAGCAGCTTGCTGCGGTCGAGGCCGGGCAGTGCGGCGATGGTCTCGGCCAACACGGCTGCCGTCGAGTGAGCGTCGGGGAAGCCGCCGATGGGGCCGTCGATGGGAACCAGTTCGAAGGCTGCCTTCTGGGCGACGGTCATCATCACCTGTTGCAGCTTAGCCTTGGGGCCAAGCGAGACGAGCCAGAGTTTGCTGCCGGGGCTCTTGGCGGCAAGGCTGGCCGCCTCGTAAAGCGCACTGGCGGCCCAGGGATCGAGGACCGCGGGCAGGACCATTTCATTTTTCAGCCCCGGCCCGGTTTGCCCGGTCATTGGCTCCAAAGTCTGCAGCGGGTCGGGAACGATGCCCGCGCAAACGACGATGTGCAATATATTCGCCATTGATATTTCCTTAGAAGTTACGATCTACTTCAAGTATAAATTCCAGAAGGGGTCGATTGTCTGTTCAGGCGTACCAATCGGGCAGTTCCCATGGTTGGGTGAACCATTTACGGGAGGTGTTGCACCGATCCGCAAACCACATCGGCTCCTGATACGAGTGGGGTTCTCCGCTAGGTCCTTTCGGCTTTTGCTGGCACAGGCCGTAGACCTCGCCGTTGGCGGTGTTGAGCGCGGCGAAAAAGGTTGTCGTGCCGTTGCGTTTGTAGACATGCGTCATGGTTTGACCACGGCCCTTTTTCATCGGCAGGCCAGGATGCGCCCGATCCAGCGCCTGAATCTGGCTCTTCTCATCCACGCTCAACACCAGCGCGTGCTCGGGGCGGGTTGAGATAGAGACCAACGATGGCTTCCGACTTTTCCGCGAAGTGAGGATCGTTGCTGACTTTGAAACTCTACACGCAATGAGGCTTCAGGCCGTTGGCCCGCCAGATGTCGCCTGTGGGTCTGGAGACCCACAGAACAGCCGACCAGGAGGTTGGCGCTACCAACCACTTTGAACGCCAGTTATTCTTCGATCTTTATGGGGTGTCCGTATCGCCTTTGACGAGCCGAACCTCATACTTCGGCCAATTGATTGGAATATTCTGCAATATCAGGTTCGGCCATTCGGTTGGAATCGGCGCAAGCTTTCCGTTCGGCTCGTCAATTGGCAGCAACCGCAAGTAAGGATAAAGATTCTGCGCCATCGGCGTTCCCGGCGGTTGCACCCCAACACTCGACTTCGGCGGACGAATGGTCATTTCCGGATCAATCTGCGCACTGTCACTTCGCTTCGATACTCGCGGACTGGAGATCATAAAGGAATTCCAGAGTTGCTCATTCGTGGCATGCAGGTCCATGTGAGGAGTTGAGGGATTCGCCGCAGGCCGAGTGAACGCGGGCTGAGTCAACTCCAGCTTGAATGAGTTTGCCGGATGCGCCGAATTCGACTGGGCGAAGGCCACGGTTCCGGTGCACAAAGTGAGAACCAGAAAAGCAGCTCGCATACAATGGCCTCCCACGGGCAAAGGCAACTGCAAAAAGGCTAACAGATTGCTCCAGCCCGCTTCAATCTAGGCACTCCAGGATGACCTTCTATTCCCTGATCCCCGCTTTTTTCACACCGCCGCGATCCGCTGGATCAGATCCATCTGTTCCTTCTTGTTCACCGCCCCGATGGTAAAGGCATCCAGTAGCCCCAGCCCGAGCGCATAGTGCAGCGCCTGGCTCTGCTGGTCGCGTAACACGCCCTGGCCCAGGATCTTCATGCCGATGATCCCTTTGCCCGAAGCCCGCATCTGCTGAATCACCTCGGCCACGGTCGCAGGATCGGCGTCCATATAAGCGCCCGCCGGATTCATGCGCACCAGGTCAACCTCGACCCACGGCTCAAGCGCGGCGGCGCGCAGCGCGGCTAGCGAGTGGCAACTCACTCCATGACTGCGGATGATGCCCTTCTGCTTGGCCTCGGAGAGCACGTCCATCGCGCCCCGGAAGCGTGAGTTCCAGTCGGCTTCGGTAACGCAGTGCACCAGGCAGATGTCGATGTAGTCGGTGCCGAGTTCCTTCCGGTAGCGGTCCAGATCCGCGCGCACGCCCTTGGCGTCCCGCGATTCAGTCTTGGTCATCACGACAACCTTGTCGCGCGGAATCTGCTTCAGCGCCGGCGCGATATACGAGTGGCTCCCATAGCTGTCGGCCGTATCGAAGAAGGTCAGCCCGTTCTCATAGCCGTTCATCATCAGCGCGGTGAACTCCGACATCCCCAGCGCCGTCTGGTCCGAATGGCCATACCAGCCATGCGAGCCCGTGCCCATCGCCAGCCGGCTGGTCTGGATGCCCGTCTTGCCGAGTGTCACTGTGTCGTGCGCGTTGAATTTTTGCGGTAGCGGCGGCAGCTCCGTGGCGAATGCTCTGGCCGCAAGATTCAGTTTTGAGGCAAGCCACGCCGATCCGAGCCCGCGCGAGGCGTTGATGAGGAATTCTCTACGTTTCATGGTCCCTCCGGGGAGTTGAGGACTCGAACCCGACCTGAGCTGGATTGTACCCTGAACTTGACCCGCCCCGCCACCGCGCCGAGCCGTCTTTCAGAAGCGGCGCCAAGCCGAGTGGCAACCAGCACGATCCCTGCCGGTTTGCCTTCTGAACTACAATCAAACCGTTATGGCAGCCACTTCCCTTACCACGCAGATTCAGCCGCGCTCGCCCAAGGGCGAGTTCAAGAACGAGTCCCCGATCGACTTCAAGCTCCCGGAAAACGCCCGCAAGATGCAGGACGCGCTGGAGTCGGTAGCAAGCCAGCTTGGCCGCGAATACGACCTAATCATCGGCAGCCACAGGCTCAAGACAACCGGCAAGATCCAGTCCCTTAACCCTGCGCGCCCGGCGCAGCTCGTCGGCATTCATCAGAAGGCTGGCACTGAGCACGCCGAGCAGGCCATGGCTGCGGCCCTCGAAGCCTTCGAGTCCTGGAGCCGGACGGCAGTCGAATCCAGAGTCTCCCTGCTGCTCAACGCCGCCGAAATCATTCGCCAGCGCCAATTCGAGTTCTGCGCCTGGCTCACCTACGAAGTCGGCAAGAACTGGGCCGAGGCCGACGCCGACGTGGGCGAGACCATCGACTTCCTCGAGTTCTA
>CAZGHZ010000025.1:0-46796 GCA_964525655.1 uncultured Occallatibacter sp. | reverse complement strand
CGGGCGAACAGAACCTCCACTTAACCCCCTGTCCGAATTTGCGGAACCGGCTCTCTTTGCCTATTCACCTTCGGCCGGAGGTGTTCTGACCGCCGGACAGCAAACTCTGACCGTAACCTTCACGCCCACCAATTCAACGAACTACTCCACAGCTACTGCAACTGTCACGCTGACGGTGAACAAGGCCACGCCAACAATCACATGGGCTACACCTGCGGCAATCACCTACGGGACTGCTTTGAGCACAACGCAGTTGGATGCTAAAGCGAGCGTGCCTGGCACATTTTTCTACAGTCCTGCCGCGGGAACTGTTCCGGCAGTCGGTACGGATACGTTGAGCGTAACCTTCATACCTACCGACACAACCGATTACACGACAGCAACCGGCAGCGTACAGCTGAAAGTCAATCCCGCACCGAGCTTCACACTCGGCGCTTCGCCTTCCTCTCTGAGCGTAGCTCGGGGTGCTTCGGGAAAATCTACCATCACTGTGACAGGCCAGAACGGTTTCACAGGAAACGTAACGCTGGCCGCATCTGGCTTGCCTAACGGCGTCACCGCAACCTTTGCAACTAATCCAACCACCGGAAGCAGCGTAGTCACCCTAATGGCAAGTAGTTCGGCCACTGTCGGCTCCGCTACGATCACAGTCAAAGGAACCTCCGGCAGCCTGACAGCGAGCACGACGATTGCCTTGACAGTAAGCTGCACGCCGACCACAATCACCCCGTACATTTCAATCAATGGAGGCTCAACCTGGACGCAGGAATCCAGCGCAACAGTGAATTCACCGTCAACGGTTGTGGACCTTGGCCCGCAGCCAATCAGCGGCGGATCATGGAACTGGACCGGCCCCAATAGATACACATCAACCTCGCGTCAAATCAACAGCATTCCGTTGACTGTAGGCACCGATTCGTATGTTGCCACCTACACCAACACCAGCGGATGCAAGAGCACCCAGACGTTTACGATCACCGTCAAGTAGGTGGACCGGCCGGGATACATTCCAATCGATCAGCCATTCGAGCCGGCCTTGCGAGGCCGGCTCGATCTTGCAAGCACTTTTCAAGTGCGGAGAACGAGCAAGGATTTTTGTCTTAGGCGAATCGGAAGGATTACCCATAGTGAGTTGAACAATGAAGTTGAGTTGAGGAGAATGCCGAACCGCCGGTCCAATAGCGGTCCATTACCGTGAGCCGACGGGGTTAATGAGGGACTGAGGGAGCCACCTGTCCCGCAAAGAATCAATCAATTACCTCGATTGGCGCTTCTTTCACGGCGATAAAACGGGTTCAAGTCCCGTCGGGAATGCCAATTAAAATCAATAACTTACAAGATTGAGGCTGTCTCGGAAGAGAACCACGGTGACGATGTGGTGACGATAGAAAGGCGATCCGGCCCCAAAGAGATTCCTCTCTTTTCATTGAATCCTCTCCAATCCGATAATCGCCAAGATACCTAGGATGACGATCAGCAAATAAAAACAGGAGAACTCAGAAATTGGTTTCCTCATCTTGGTTCCTCATCCGAGGCCGTCTCAGCCGTTCGCGGCGGGGCCTTCATTATCGCGTCAGAGAGTTTCTGGCACAGGACTACGACTCCTATCCCATAAACCCAAGGTATGGATTGGATCCGAAGTTGGCGAAGTTCGGGAATACTTGCCTGATCTGGTCATCGGAGAGTCCGAACCAGCGCGCGAGCGTTCCCGCGTATTGGTCGACTGAGGTGGTTGGAATCAGGCGACCGGCTCCCACATCGTTGGCTTGATCCACGCCAACCACCGGATATTGACCATACATATCCTGTCCCTTGACGGCGCCTCCCACAACAAAATGGTGACTTCCCCATCCGTGGTCGGTTCCGGTGCTGTTGCTGGTCAGAGTCCTGCCGAAGTCCGATGCGGTGAAGGTTGTTACTTGATTGCCCAGGCCCGCGGCTGTCATCACTCCATCGAAATACTCGAGCGCCTCGCTTAGCTGAGTGAGTAGCTGGGCGTGCTGTATTGCCTGGTTGGTATGAGTATCGAAACTGCCAAGCTGCACATAGAAGATCTGCCGATTCACTCCCAGGCTGGCTCTGCCACCAATGATTCTGGCGACGGTCTGGAGCGAAACAGCCAGCGGATTATCGGTGAGTTTGTTGCTGACCGGATCGAGATATTGAGACGGATTCGGAACCCCTGTCGCGCCGGCCGGAAGCATCGCTGACGCCAGCGTCTTCTGAGCCTCAATGGAACGCTTCACAACCACCTCGTACTCTTTGGCAAAGAGGTTAGCCTCATCGGCGCTGAGAATTTGTGTGAGCGCATCGGAGCCGGCTTGCGATCCAAACAGGGGTTGTGCAAGCCCAGAGATGGGAATCGGGCCTGCCGAGGTGACATTCAATTGGAAGGATGTCTGCCCGGCCAGAAACAGCGCGATGCCCGCTGTGGAGATACACGTGAACATGGAGTTTGAATTCATGTTCATGCTCTCGATCAGATCAGCCACCGCGCCTCCCCATCCGACGTGCTGGGCGCTGCCGCCATTCGATGCGATGGCCTGCCACGCGGCAGTCTGATCGAAGTGCGAGAACAACGAAGCTGGCAGGGGAACGGAGTTGGCCTGGACCTGTGCCTTTGTTGCGGGTTCGATGAGCGTGCCCGTGTTGGCCACGATTGCGGCGCGGCTGGCAGCGAACAGGTTCTGCAATCCTGATAGCGCGGGGTTGAGAGCAAAGGTACGACCACTCTGTGGGGTATTCAACGTGATCGGCAACAAGGTGCCCTGCGGGTAGGCAAGACCCGGCGCTCCGGAGCGTGCCTGCGTGAAGGCCGCAAAGGAGCCGGAATCGGTGGCGATCACCGTGCCGTGGCCGTCGTTGCCGCCTTGCAGAAAGATGCAGACCAGTGCGCGATAGTCCGATGTGGCCGTTCCCTGAGCCATCGCGGCAATAGAATTCAAGCCGAGAATGAATGGGCTGGCATACAGGCCCGACATCGTGGCCAATGAAGCCGTTCTCAAGAACTGCCGCCGGGATTGCTCGTAGCGATTCATCGTGGTCATTATGGACTCCCTAATACTGCGCGCTGAAGGATGGCGAGGCCATCGTGAGATAGATTGCCGTCATCACACGGTTCTCAAGGGCTGCGTTGATCGCGTTCTGGTCGCCGGTGGGTATCGGAATCGCGCTGACCGCATTCGCGATCTGGCCTTGGAGCGTACTGTCCATCTCGCCCGCCATTAGCAGCAGGTTGATGCGATCGACCAGTTGACTTGGCGTAGCCGCGAGTGCAATCTCAGTCCCGTAACTGGAGAAGATGTCGGGGCCGTTGGTTGCGCCGCCTCCGATCGAGTCCTGCATGAAGTTCAAATAGCCGACGACGGTCGTCACATTTGTCATCTCCAACTCGGGAGCCACCAGGCCCGCTGCCTCGATGCTTGTGCCTGGAGGAACATAGCCCGGCGCGAACCAGTTGAAGACCGTCGGCGATCGCATCGGCATCTGGCCGAGTCCCCAGATGGGGTCCTCCGTGCTGCCAATGCCGTAGGAACCCGTGCGCGATTGGGCAGTGAATGCCCGTGCCCATTCCGTGTAGCGGAGCAACGCCTCGCGGACTTTTCCATACTGCGGATTGGCGAAACCAGTTGCAGAGTTGCGCGCCTCAGGGTCAAGCAGGATTGCGGTGATGACCGCCTTCATGTCCCCGCGTACGCCGAGCCCATTATCCTTGAAGACCGCTGCGACCCGGCTGATGTATGCGGGGCTTGGGTTGCTCGTGACCAGGTGCTGAATCATCTGCTTCGAGAAGAATGCCGGCAGGTTTGGATGATTGAACAGTGTGTCGAGGGCGATCTTCAGGTCGCCCTCAGGATCGGGGCTTGCCTGAACCGGAATCGTTACGCCGAGGAAATCCTTCTCTGCGGTCGAATGATGACTTGGGAAGCTCTGCATGGGGAGGAGATCCTCCCCGACGCCTGTGCCGACATAGACGCAGCAATTCGACCACGCGTTGTCGGTACTGTCTCCCGGTATGTTCCAACTGAATCCGGTGAAGACTTTGGCCAGCCCCATCACGTCGGTATTCGAGTAAGTCGGTATCGGCTTTCCTGTCGCGTCGAGCTGTTGCGATCCGTCGTCGTTCAACTTGTAAAGTCCGACTGTGAAGAGTTGCATCACCTCGCGCGCATAATTCTCGTCAGGATCGGTCGTGGCATTGCCTTTGTCGTTGCCCAGCATGGAGAGGAACTGCCCCATGATGGGGTTCAGTGTCACATCGTTCAGCAGCGTTCTGAAGTTCCCGAATGCGTCGTTGCCCAGCATGTCGTAGTAGTTGGCCTCGCCGCGTGGTTCATTTTGCACGACGGTGCTGTACGTCGAGACGACGAAGATCTCAGAGAGCGCGTATTTGACTCGCTGACGCAACTGATCGTTCGCCGCAAGAGCCTGCTGCCAGAAGGCGTCCTGGACATAGATCTCACCCTGGTTGTTCTGCTCAAAGAGCGCCGCGTTGCACTTCACATCGCTCGCCGCGCAGGCGGGATTGTTGAGGATCAACGCCTGCTCCAAGTTGGGCTCCTGCGGTGTGGGCGGCAGAGCGAACTGCTGATTCAGCCAAGCCTGAAACCCATTCAGTGAAACGTTGTGAATGTCGGCGTCGGTCGCGCCAAAGGTCGCCTGATCGAGGAAGCGAGATGCATCCTCTGGGCTGACAACCGGCACCGGCGGCATGCCTTGCACGAGCGCGATGAGGTCTGTCGAAGTTGCCGGGCCGGGGCTGGGATTCAATACCTGCAGATCGATGTTACCCGGCTCGGATAAGTTCAAGGTCGCAGTCAACTGAGTCCCATTGTTGAAGGTCGTCGGCACCGGCGAGCCATTCATCAGAACCTGGGCGCCGGAGATGAATTGCTGCCCCCCGACGACAACCGGCGCCGACCCGACATTGAAGGACATCGGCGCGGCCGAAGTGAGAATCGGGATCGGATTCAGTACGGAGATGTTCTGAGTGATCGATACCTTGGGGTTATCGACGCTGGTGATGGTTAGCTGGACGACGTTACTCGGCGTTGGAACGACAAGCGGCGCGGTGTAGGTGATCGAGCCGTCTGCGTTGGAGACCGCAGTACCTGCCTGCGCATTGCCGCCGGAGACTCCGTTAACCTGCAAGGTGACCCCGGTGTTTACCGTCCCATTCACGGTCAACCCGAAATTCAACGGATTGCCGACGCGCACATCCGAGCCAGAGTCGGCTTGCAATTTGAGCACTACCTGCCCAGGGCCCACCAGTAGCGAGATCGGAGTAGCGCTCGCAGACCCTGGGTCAGGATTCGTTACGGTTAACGGAAATGCCCCCGGAACGGGAGCGGAGATGGTCGCGGCGAGTTCGGTGCCCGAGACGTACGTTGTTGGAACCATCGCGCCGCTCCACTGAATCTGCGCTCCATAAACGAAGTCGGCGCCGCTCACGATGACAGTCGTTGTTCCCTCAGAGAATTCCGTTGGGGTGACGGCATTGAGGACTGGAACCGGGTTCCAAATCGTCACGGTCGCAGAGCCTGGAGGCGCCATGGGCAATTCGTCTGACATAGCGGTGATCACCACCGAGTCTGGCGACGGAACGACGGCGGGCGCTGTGTAGAGGCCGGTGCTACTGATCGTACCGAAGACAGCATTGCCTCCAGGTACGCCGTTCACTGAAAAGGCCATCCCTTTTCCGGCCGCAAGCGTCCCCGAGCTGACCTGAAGCTGTTGATTGACGCGGACTGTTGCATTGGGAACAGAGATGGCGGCAGCATTGCTTGTGTTCCCGCCCGAAATGGAAGAGCAGCCGGAGAACATCAGGCTTCCAGTTACGAGCAAAGTCCCTAAAAACGTGACCTTTGGCGAAGATTGACGCATAAACACTTGCCGCATAGTTGCTCCTTAGCAAAAAGGGAGTTCCAAGGCACTATGCTCTTCAGCGTCAAAGGTTGCAGGCGAAATGCAATTGCGTAGTGATTATAGGGTGTACGCTTCAGAAGAGCATATTATGTCCAGATCCGCAAATCAATACTAATTAGACAAATTGACACTAGATTATAGACTGAGCGGACTTGAGTGATCTGGATCTCTTATAAATACAACAAAACAAATGGCTAGTCGTTCATCCGCTGGCGTTTCCCAGCCCTGATTGGCCGATGCAGCAATGTCGGCCAGTGTGTGCCAATCTGCCCGGAAACTGTCCAGGATTGACGACAACCTGATGCGCGTTTCCAGCCCTGAATACGGGCGGTCTTGCGAGTTCCGAGCGGTTGGTCGCCATCTCGTCGCCATCTCGTCAGTTATAAACCAGTTAATAGAGCATACGTAAACAGACATGTTGACGAGGACGAGCAAGGACACTGTGCCAAACGTCCTGGACCAATAGGGGAGGGGGCAATCACTCTGATAGGCCGACATGAACCAATGTTCGGCCGTTCTTGCAAATTCGGTAATGGAAATCGCCGCAGGTTCCGGAAGCTTGAGAAAGGGCAAAACTGCGGTAGCGTTGCACACAATCCGCACCATACAACAGAATGCAAGCGTGTTTGGAACTTTGACGCCGCGCCACTGACCAGAAAGCCTGGGGTGGACGAGCAGGGCGGCTGCATCTTAAGCTGGTGCAAGTCTGCATTTGAAAAAAGATCTGAGTGCATCGGTCATCCGTTTAGTGCTTGATTCGCTTTTCTAAAATGAACGGAACCATCGTTGGGAGATGAACGGTGGCTGAATTGTTCGATATTAGTCAGACAACACTGAACAGCGAAGAGATACTTCGTTACTTACGGCATCTGATCATGCCCAAAGTGACCATCGAGGGCCAGAAGAAGCTCAAGGCAGCACGAGTTCTCTGCGTGGGCACAGGCGGGCTCGGATCGCCGCTGGCCTTGTATCTGGCCGCGGCAGGCGTAGGAACTCTCGGCCTTGTCGATTTCGACGTGGTCGACTAAACCAACTTGCAGCGGCAGCTGCTTCATCATACAAGCGATGTGGGCCGTCTGAAGCTCGATTCGGCAATCGACAAGCTGACCGCAATCAATCCACCCGTCGAGATCAAAAGGTTCGACACATATCGGAACAGCCAAATGCGCTCGAGATCTTCAGCGGCTTCGATATCATCGCCGATGACACGGACATCTTCGCTACCCGCCACCTGGTCAACGATGCCTGCGTCTTGAGTAGCAAGCCCAATGTTTATGCGTCGATCTTGGAGATCGTCACAGTTTTCTGGCTCACATCGAGTTCATTCAGTCGCTTGGCCGGTTCGGGAGGCGGGATTGATTGCCCACCAACATTTGAGATTTCATACTCATACTCATCGCGCACATCGAGCAGAAATAGATTCTCGCCGGCGTCCAGACGTCTCTTCAACTCTTCAGCTCAGATTTTAGGAACGCTCATCGGATTCACCCTGGCCTTGATCTTGTTTGGCGGCTGTCTTGTCTCCCTCGCCCGCCCAATTTCAACCCAAAATAGAAAACCCACTTGCCAGTTCAATTTCTGGCGATGGGTCCAAATGAAACGGCAGCTTGTAACTTGCTCTAGCCTAGCCATTTCCTCACGCCAGAATGCATCTGCGCACAGCACATCTCTGCACAACAACACATTTCTGCGGTAACGTGGCTAAAACTACTCATGGATGCAATTTACCATGGGCGATTCAATCTGCAAGTGGGACTCTATAGGGTCCTTCGCAGAAACGAGCCGAGGCACGACACCACAGATCATCGTTGTTCTCTGTTCCCAGCCACGCGGGTCTGATCTGCTGGCGCTTCGGAGCTTTCCTTATGCATCAATTCAATCACACGCTGATACAAACGGTTGCGCACGCCGAAGCGCTCGGACGCGCGAGTCACGTAGCGGACCAACAACTCGATCCCCGAGCCGGATGGACGCAGGTTCACAACTGGAGCCGCGCTGAACCGGCTTAGCCCATCGCCGCGCGCTCCACGTTTCCATTCCTGTTCCGCCACGCCGGCACTCTCTTCGGTTTCCTTTTCCACCGCCTTGCGGATCTCCTCCACCAATTCTTGCTTATCGCGGGATTCCGGAATGCTGACGGTGATCTCGTCCCACATCCATTGACCGGTGGTGGAGAAATTGAAGTACTTTCCGCGAATCGCAAAGTTGTTGAGGAAGGTGATGCGGCGACCGGTTGGATGTCCTCTGTCTGCCAAGTCTCCGGTTTCAAGCAAGGTCGTGCTCATGAGGGTGATTTCGGTGACCTCGCCACCGACGCCGTTGATTTCTACCCAATCGCCAACGCGAATGCCGTTTTTGCCCATGAGGGCGAACCAGCCGAAGAACGCAAGAATGTAATCCTGGAGCGCGATGGTGAATCCAGCGGTGGTCAGGCCAAGAATTGTGGACATCTGCTGGGGCCAGCCAAAGACAAAAAACAGGATGAGCAGGCCGCCGGCAACTTGTAGACCCAACTGCAATACAGAGCGCAGAGTCTGTGTTTGTCGGCGATCGAGTGCTGGATTGGCGAGGAGCCAGCGCACGAGCGCATCACAGACGATGATGCAGATAAGGATAAAAGCGATCAGCGCCAACGATTGCAAAACCAGATGCAGCAGCGTTCGATGCTGCAGCAGAACCTGGGCAGACCACTTGCCATAAACGCCGGCGAGTTGTTGCTCCGTCTGAATTCGATCCTTGCAAATGGCGAGAAGCTGGCGTTCATCGGTCCGCTCAATAATGGCGGCCAGTCTCGATGCACGGTCCGGAGTTCCGCTGCCCGGTTGAGCTGTGCTTGCATGGACCCTGGCTTCAAGGGCCGCCTGTTCCGCTGTCAGGCTGGCGACATCTGCCTGTGCCTGCTGCATGGCCTGTTGAATCAATGCGCAGCGGTCCAACTGACTCTTCCAGGCCTTCAGGCGGCCCGCCAGCGTACTGTGCCGCTTGACCGAGACTACTGCCATTTCTCCAGCACTGTGAGACTGGCTGTCGTATTTGCTCATCAGCGCTTCATGCGCTGAGAGTTCGGCTTGAATCTGGGCGCGGTCATCGCCTGAGGCTCGATCAAGCTCTTGCTGCGCATCCTCCAGTTCGTCGGTGTCCAGCCCAAGCTGTGCCTTGGCAACCTCGAGATCATCACTGTCGCCGGCAGGCTTCGCGGCATTTTTCTCTGAACCGGCATGAGTATCGGATGCAACGGTCAGGCTATCGACGAGCGCCTGGTCTTCTTTGATGAGTTGTTGAAGCTGTTCAACCTTCTGCGACAGCGCAAGCGCATCGCCTGTCAGGTTCCGATGCTGTGCCAGCGTGCTCGCCTGGCGCAATGCGGACGCGAAGGCCTGGTCCACTTCGTGATCCGCCAGGCGCTGGGCATCGTGGGCGAACTCTATCTCTTCGGCGGTTACGGCCATCGGCGCCAGACCCTCGGCCGTTTGCCAGGGACGCAGATCGACGAGAGTCTTCTGGCTGTTTCCAAGGCTGCGGACGTTACCGCTCCCTGATAGAAAGGAGAGATGCGCCATCGAGTCGCGCGTGGTCCAGGAGAAGGACAAGCACAGAACCATCAGCACGACCAATGCCAACAGAGAGATCAGACTGACCGGGCCAAAGACGCGTTTGCGAACGGCCGCGCCAGGGGTGGGTGCGACAGAGGGCATATTCATACATCAATTGTTGCAGGTCGGCGACGTGTTCGAGAGGAAAAATGTCACGGTCCGGCCTTCCCGACGCGCTCTTCTCTTACGGTTAACTTGCGGACCGAGGACGTAGGAGCGGAGAATGGAGCCGTGCGAGCTCGAAAGCGATTGGCGATTTTTGCGATGGCGATGCTGGGCGTCTGCCTGTTGGGGATGGCGCAGAATCAAGATCGTGATACCCGTGGCTTGCCTAAGACCTCGTCATCAGCTCCGCCGCCCGAGGTGCGGATCGACATCAATCATGCCAGCGTGGATGAGTTACTGAAGGTTCCCGGCATGACGCCCAGTTGGGCCGGACGCATCGTTCGCTTTCGGCCTTACCGCACCAAGCAGGATCTGCTGGAGCGCGGCGTTGTGACCGGCCAGGTCTATGACCGCATCAAAGATTATGTGATTGCGCACCGCGAGGCGCAGTGAGTTCCTGCGATCCCGCCTTACCCGCAAAAACAAAGACGCGGCGAGGGTGGGGTCCCCATGTTCTTACGCTTCGACGGGCTCCGGCATCGGCACGTCGCCGCGCCTCAGCAGTCTGCTCAGAATCACGTAGAGCACCGGAATAAAGAAGAGGTTGAGGACGGTGGAGAGCAACATGCCGCCGACGATCGTCGTACCGACGGAGCGCCGTCCCAGCGCACCTGCGCCGGTGGCGAAGACCAGCGGCAGCACGCCGAGGATGAAGGCGAACGAAGTCATCAGAATCGGCCGCAGGCGCAACGCTCCGGCCTCGGCTGCGGCATCGGCAATCGAGAGCCCCTTCTTGCGAAGCTGCTCGGCAAACTCGACAATCAAAATCGAGTTTTTGGCCGAGAGGCCGATCAGCATCACCAAGCCAATCTGGCAGTAGACATCGTTGACGAGGCCGCGCGCCCAAACCAGGCCCAAAGCGCCTAACACCGCCATCGGCACGGCGAGAAGGATGATGAAAGGCAGCGCAAAGCTCTCGTATTGCGCCGAGAGCGTGAGGTAGACGACCAGGATGCCAAGGCCGAAGATCGCGAGCGCCCTGCCGCTGGATTCGATCTCGTCGAGGGTCAGCCCGGTCCACTCGAATCTCATGCCCGGCATCTTCATTGCGGTGGCCAGCTTCTCCATGGCAGCAAGACTCTCGCCGGAGCTATGTCCGGGCGCGGGCGAACCGTCGATCTCGACAGCGCGGAAGAGGTTGTAGTGACTAATCACAGGCGGACCGGAGCTCTCGGTCACAGCGACCAAATTGTCAAGCGGAACCATCTGGCCGGAGTCGGAGCGCACATAGTAGCTGTGCAAATCGCGAGCCGACACTCGAAAGGGTTGATCGGCCTGCACGAAGACGCGATAAGTGCGGTTGTTGAAGTCGAAGTCGTTGATGTACTCCGATCCCATGAAGACGGAGAGGGTATTGGTGATCTGGGAAAGCGGAATGTTCATCGCCTTGGCCTTCTGGCGATCGATGGTGACCAGCACCTGCGGGTCGTTGGCCGAGAAAGAGGTGTAGAGGCCGGTCAGATCCTTGCCCGCGTTGCCCGCGCCGACAATCTGGTGAGAGACGCGATCCAGGTCGGTGAGCGTGTTGCTTCCCTCATCCTGGAGCATGAACTGAAAGCCGCCCACACTGCCCACGCCGTTGACCGCGGGTGGTTCAAACATCTGAACAATTCCGCCATTGGGGGCGAACATGAGCATCTGTAGCTTGGGATTCAGATCGGCCACGATGTCTGTGGTGGAGTGGCCCTTGCCTCGGCGCTGGTCCGAGGGCGTGGTCGAGATGAACATCATGCCTTGATTGGCAGAGCCGCCTGACAGGCTGAATCCCGTCACCGAGAATGCCCCGGCGATGTCGGGATTCTGGGCGATGATGGCCTGTGCGCGGTCTGCCAGAGCGCCGGTGTAGGCCAGCGAAGAGCCCGGCGGCGCCTGCACGATGACCATCAGGAAGCTCTGATCCTCCTGGGGAATGAAGCCGGTGGGAACGCGGCTGTAGGTCCACACCGTAGCGCCCAGGCCGGCAAAAAACAGCACCAGCAGCACATAACGCAGCCTGAGCGCGCCATGAATCGCCTTGGCATAAGTGGACGACAGCCATGCAATCTGTCTGTCGGTGGAGTGAATGAATTTGGAGAAGAGCCGCGAGACGACATCGATGTGAAGGAAGTCGAGTTGTTTGGGACGGTCCTCTTCACCACGCAGGAACATCGCCGAGAGAGCCGGCGAAAGCGTCAGCGCGTTGAAGGCTGAGATGGCGATGGCGAAGGCGATGGTCAGCGAAAACTGGCGATAGAGAATGCCGGTGGTGCCGGGGAAGAAGCTGACCGGCACGAAGACCGCGATCAGGACCAGAGAGGTGGCAATGACGGCGCTGGTCACCTCACCCATCGCGTTCGAAGTGGCCGCGTGGGGATCGGAGTGCTCCATGTGCATGTGGCGCTGGACATTTTCGATCACCACGATGGCGTCATCGACGACCAATCCCGTGGCCAGCGTAATGCCGAAGAGTGTCAGCGCATTGACTGAGAAACCGAAGATCTTGATGAAAGCAAAGGTTCCGATCAGTGAGACCGGAATGGTGACCGCGGGAATGATGGTAGCTCGCCAGTCGAGCAGGAAAAGAAAGATGACAGTAATGACGATGAAGATGGCCAGGCCGAGGGTGACCAGCACCTCGCGGATCGAATCGCCAACCACGGTGGTGGAGTCAAAGGCGACGGCGTACTTGAGGCCGGGAGGGAAGCTCTTGGAGAGCTCTGCCAGCGCCGCCTTGGTCCTTGCATCGACATCGAGGGAGTTGGCGTTGGAGAGCTGCATGACGCCGATTCCCATCGCTTCGCGGCCTGCGTATTTGAGGCTCGAACTATAATCTTCCGCGCCGACCACCGAGTGACCGACATCTTTGAGCAGCACCAGGCCGTTGGGTGAGTTCTTGACGATGATATTGTCGAACTCGGCCGGCGAAGTGAGACGGCCAACGACGCGCACGGGGATCTGAAATGCTTGTGTGGAATCGGAGGGCGGCTGGCCAAGCTGGCCGGCGGGGACCTCAACATTCTGCTCGACCAGGGCGTTGATAACGTCCGTCGCTGTGAGATTGTGAGCGGCCAGGCGAACCGGATCGAGCCAGAGGCGCATGGCATATTTGCGCTCGCCGAAGATCAGGACGTCGCCCACGCCGGGAACGCGCTTGATGGCGTCTTTGACATAAACATCGAGGTAGTTTGAGATGAACTCTGGCGAGTAGCGCCCGTCCAGAGTATAAAAGCCGGCGCCGAGAACGAAATTACTGTTGGCCTTGGTGATGCTGATGCCCGTGGCGTTGACGGCGGCGGGCAGCCGGCCTTGTACGCTGGCCACGCGATTCTGCACATCGACGGCGGCGATGTCGAGGCTGTACCCCGTATTGAAGGTTGTGACGATCGAACTCGAGCCGCTGTTGGTGCTCGACGAACTGATGTAGCGCATTCCCTCGACGCCGTTGATCGCCTCTTCGAGTGGAATGGTCACCGCCTTTTCGACTGTTTCGGCGTTCGCTCCCACATAGTTGCAGTCCACTTCAACCTGCGGCGGAGCAAGCGTGGGATACATCGCAACCGGAAGGGTGGGAATGCACACCGCGCCGGCCAGAATGATCAGCAGCGCACAGACCGTGGCAAATACAGGCCGATGAATAAAGAAATCTACAAACAAGGGTTGCCTTCCTTTTCGTCTGCAATGGGCGCGGATTGACCGGCGCTCAGTGCTTGCCCCTCACCCCCTTCCGGAGGCGGGCGCAGACAGTGTGCTAGGCTCCCGGCAGCGGCATAACGGGCATGCCGTTCACGAGGAATTGAGTACTGGATACGATGACCTTGTCGCCTGAGTTCAGCCCAGAGGAGACGGCGTAGGTGTTCCCCACCGTGTCGCCCAGCGTGACCGCGGTCTGGTTGGCCACAAACTGGCCACCCTGCTGGCGCGCGACAAAGACGAAAGTCTGCCCGCCCTGGCGCGTAACCGCCAGCACCGGCACCACTGCCATCGGAGAGGTGCTCCAGATGATGCGAGCCTTCACCATCTGCGCGTTGCGCAGGGCCTCGGAGGTGGAGTGAACGGGGGCCTTCACGAGAATCCCCTGGAGCGTGCTATCCACCTGCGCCGAGAGAAAGTCGACCTTCGTCTTTTCCAGCAGCTTGCCCGAGTTGTCCATCAGGTCCACATCCAGCCCCTGGCGCACTTGGCCGGAGCGCTCAGTGGGGATGTAGATGTAGGCTTCCAAATCTTTATTCTCATCGACGGTGGTGAGCATCGTGGCAGGTGCAACGTAGTCACCTACATGAACCGGAATGTCGCCCACCACGCCGTCAAAAGGCGCGCGAATCGTGTAGTAAGCCAGTTGCTCTTCCTGCGTCTTGCGCATTTCCACGGCCGACTCGTAGTCCGCCTTGGAGTTCTCAAAGGATTGCTGCGCCTGCTCGAAGGCGTCGCGGCTGGTGACTCCTGCGTCGAAGAGTTTCTTCTGCCGGTCGACCTCGCGCGCGTTATAGTCGTAGAGCGCCTTCTTCTGCCGCTCCGTGGCGCGCTGCGACTCGACGGCCGCCGCCTGGTGCTGCGGATCGATATCCATCAGCGCTTGGCCTGCGCCGACATGTTCGCCTGAACGGACATGAATCTGCGTCAGCCTGCCATCCACCTGTGGCTGTAGCGTAGCCGAGCGACGGGACTTGATAGTGGCCACATACTCGCTGGATTGGGGTACCGGCGCCAGGGTCACCAAGGCCGTCTGCACGGGCATCGCCTGCATTCCACCGCCAACCGATGGCGCAGCCGGCTTCTTCTCGCAGCCGCTTGCCGCCAATCCAAGAAGCACAACACAACCTATTCCAAGAATGCGTTTCAAAGCGTTCTTCCTCATTCTGTCTTTTGTCCCGTCGCCTTCAGTCCGATTTCCAGCCGATCCCCTCGGATGGAACTGAATAAACTGCGGTGGCGCGTTGCGCGAGTTGATCGTCGATAGCAACCAGTGCTTCCGCGGGAGCCCCTGGCTGAATGGTGGGCCCGAGCCTGCGGGGGATCGTTTCAAAGTCTTCTACTACATTGTGACGCCTGAGGCCGAGCTATCGACGCAAAAAAATCGCTCGCAGAATTGTTCTCCAAATGCCACACACCGAAACCATGATTGCCGAGCGGTTCTTTCCTCGAAAACAGTCGCCTTTGGCAGGGCTGGTCAGGTATTTGAAGCGGGGTACGCTTCCAGCAGAAGATACGAGGCCGCGAATCGTTCTTGAGCTTCAAGCCAGACGGTCTTGAGGCAGGCGTCAAGGAAGGTCTAGCTGCAGGTTCATACTGAATGAAAGCGGCACCGTTGGAGGCCGTTTCTTGGGTCCTCTATGCCAAAGCCGGTTTTTACAGTATCCTAAAGAAGCCCCATGGCAGGTTTGGAGGTGGGATTCTTTGGCAGAGGTTCGCGTACAAGAGGGCGAGCCGCTCGAAAATGCTCTCCGCCGGTTCAAGCGGAAGGTTCAGCAGGAAGACATCATCAAGGAAGTCAAGCGTCACTCCTACTACCTGAAGCCCGGTGAGAAGAAACGCGTCAAGGCAGCTTTGGCGCGCAAGCGGAATCGCAAGAAGGCTCGCAAAGAGGCTGACTAATTTGATAACAATCGCGATATGCGCCGCCCCGCTCAAATAGGGAGCGCAGGCAATAGGAAAAGCAAGATCGGGGCGGCCAGTTGCGATTATTTCTTGTAACTATATAGCTTTATATATATGTTTCGTGATAGTGTTGGGTATGTCTCCCAGTTTGCGGGTGGGACGAGTTATCAGCCGCACGAGAAGTTGCGGCCCGGGCCCCTTGTTGTGGACTAACGAAAGAAGACAGGGAAACGGGACCGGCAAGTCATGAAGTTCATGGCCGATTTCAGTGGTTTCCCTTCTTTGGGAAGTCAGCCATGGAGTTTACGGACAGAGTCTTGAAATGCTGCGATTGCGGAACTGAATTTGTTTTTACTGCAGGCGAGCAGCTTTTTTTCTACGACAAACAATTCAAGAACGACCCCAAGCATTGCAAGCAATGCAAGGCCAAGCGTGTGCGTGGCGGCACTAGGGTGCGGCCCGAGACACGGACCAATTGCTCGCAGTGCGGCGAGGCAACGACGGTGCCTTTCAAGCCTACACAGGGCAGGCCCGTGCTCTGCCGCTCCTGCTTTCAGCAGCAGCAAGGCAAGCCAAAAACGGCGGTTGAGATTGCACTGGAACCGTTGCCTAGGCCAGAGCTGAGCTGAACAGAACATCTCCCTTGAATCCAGAGGAGAATCCGGCGGCTCGAACCAGGGTCGCCAGTTGCGCCCAATGCCGCTGGCTGTGAAAGAGCGCGTGCGCTGTGAGCTTGCGCCGGGAAAATAACCTTGCGTCCGGCGGCAGAAAACTCACATCGATCATCATCTTGTCGTCCCACTTCAGGGATTGATCGTCGAGCAGCGTGTGAAAGATCCCCATGGCTTCCGTGTGAAGGCCGAAAAGAGCCTCCAGCGGACCCGTGGGCATCTTCTCCCGGTCCGTGGGTGGCAGGCCGGCAATTCGCTGACCCCAGCGCAGCTCCACTCCCCAGATGTGGCGGACGAAGCCCTGCACGGTCGAGGTTCCGCCGATATCGCAGGGCAGTTCGAGCAACGCCGGGTTGGCTTCCAAGTGCTTCTTCCAGAAGTTGGAGGCCTCATCGTTCCAGACCAGAAGCTCTTCAAGCGTGATGGCAGGTGTCATGGTTTCCTCCTCAGGGCGCGGTGACCGATGTCGCGCCGGTAATAGATTCCGTCAAAGTGAATCAGTTCCATGGCCTCATAGGCGCGGCCTAACGCTTCATCCAGCGTTGCCCCCGCAGCGGTCACGCCCAGCACCCGGCCGCCGCCAGTGAGTATCTGGCCGCTCAATCGGGATGAGCCCGAATGAAAGACCTGCACTCCGGGAACTCGCGCGGCGTCGTCCAGCCCGGTGATCGGCAGGCCGGTTTTGTAACTGCCCGGGTAGCCCGACGAACTGGCTACCACACAGGCCGAGGCTCCAGGACTCCAACGCAGTTCCGTCTCCGCCAGCCGGCCGTCGATGCAGGCCTCCAGCGCATCCACCAGGTCGCTTTCCATCCGTAAAAGAATGGCTTGCGTCTCGGGATCTCCAAAGCGAGCATTGAACTCCAGCACTTGCGGACCTCGCGGCGTCATCATCAGCCCGCAATAAAGCACGCCGATGAAAGGTGTATCTTCGCTCGCCATGCCATAAACAGTGGGCACGGCGATGTGGCGCATGATCCACTCCGTCATGGCCGGGTCGAGCATCGCGTCGGTCGAGTAGACGCCCATGCCGCCGGTGTTGGGGCCCGTGTCGCCCTCGCCGATCCGCTTGTGGTCCTGTGCCGGAACCAGCGGCTTTACACTCTTGCCGTCGGAGAGGCAGAGGAAGCTGACCTCGTCGCCTTGCAGGAACTCTTCGAAGATAACCTGCTGCTCGGTCGCCCCCAGCAGCGCGCCTGAAAAGATGCCTTGGGCAGCCTCGATCGCCGTCTGGCGCGACTCGCAAATGATTACGCCTTTACCGGCGTGCAGCCCGTCTGCCTTCACCACGATGGGCGGATGGAAGAACTCGACGGCCTTCTCAAGGTCAGCGGGGCTTGTGCAGACCGCATACTTGGCGGTGGGAATGTTGTGCCGTTGCAGGAAGCGCTTGGCGAAGCTCTTGCTGCTCTCGAGCATTGCCGCGGCCTCAGTCGGCCCGAAGACCCGCAACCCGCGCCCCTGAAGAGCATCCACGATGCCCAGCGAGAGCGGCAGCTCGGGACCAACGATGGTCAGCCTCGGCTTCTCAGACTCGACCAGGCGGACCATTGCGGCAACGTCTTTTAGGTCCACCGGTACACAGCGCGCGATCTTGGCCATTCCTCCGTTGCCCGGCGCGCAGACCACCTCTGTCACTCGCTGGCTGCGCTTCACCGCCCAAGCCAGCGCGTGTTCCCTTCCCCCCGAACCCAAAATCAGCACTTTCATGGTTGCGTCCCCGTTCTTTCTCGTCTTATCGGACCCCGAAAGGTTATCTGAGCAAACCGGAGTGGGGAAGTCAAACCCGGAGGAATGTTCAGGGGGCAATGGACGTATAATTCTGCCATGCTGAAGCGCATCTACATCGACAACTTCCGCTGTTTCGTGAACTTCGAGTACAAGCCAGAACGGAGGCAACTGCTTTTGGGAGCCAACGGCAGCGGAAAATCTTCGCTGCTGGAGGCGGTACGGGCAGTGCAAGGATTCGTCTGCGAAGATGGGTGGGATAATTTCTCCCGAAATATTTTTCAGGACAGCAGGACGCGCTGGTTGAATCTTCCCAGGCAAGTATTCGAGATCGAGGCGGAACTTGAGGGTCAACAGTACGTTTATCGCCTTGAGATTAACGCCGAAGGCAACCCAAAGGAAATGGTTCTGCTTGAAAGTCTGAAGGTGGATGGAAGTCCAATTCTTGAGTATTCCAATGGAAAACTATCCCTTTATAAAGAGAATACCGTCGATCCCACAGCAGAGCTAGGAGTGCAATACAATGGCGGTTCTTCAATCCTTGGATTTCTGAGTGGCTTCAGAACAGAAGCTACAAAATTCGTTGTTTGGTTATCGAAAGATTTGGTCTGTCTGAGAATCAATCCGTATGCGATGAAGAACACCGGGAAGTTTACTGGACCTGCGCGTCCAGGCTTCGATCTGAATAATATTGCTGATTGGTATATGCGTCTGACGCTGAACGATAGCGAAGGTATGCTCAAACTCAGGTCTTCGCTTAAGGAAGCATTAGACGGGTTGGCGCTGCTGAATTTCAAGGCGACTGAAACTGGAGACTCAATTCTAACAATCTTGTTCGGCATGGATAGCATCCAGCAGAGATATATTTTGATGGAGCTTTCCGAAGGCCAACGTTGCCTGATTGCGCTTTACATGATTCTCCATTTCCTCATCGCCAAGGGCTGCACGGTCTTTCTCGACGAGCCGGACAATTTCATCTCCTTGCGCGAGATTCAGCCGTGGTTATTGGCCGCTGAAGATGCGGTTGAAGAGAGCAATGGCCAACTGATTCTTATCTCCCACCACCCCGAGATTCTCAATTATTGGGCCCGCGAATACGGGCTTCTGTTCTCGCGCGAAGAGAACGGACATGCAAGAACCAAGCCATATCGTGAAGTAGCCGACACGGGGCTGGACCCCGCCGAGACCATCGCTCGCGGGTGGGAAGATGAGTAAGCCAACTGCGGTCATTGTGCTTTGTGAAGATAATCTGACATTCTCATTCACGCGATCTTACTTGAAGAGATGCGGAGTCCACAGCGGCATTCGTCCAGTGATCTCGCCACGCGGAAGGGGATGCGGCTTTGATTTTGTCACGAGGAGCTTCGCCGATCAAGTCAACGCCTACAGGCTGGTGAAGGCAAGAATACATGCCTGGCTGGTCGCTGTCGTAGATGCGGATACTAGCACGGTTGCACAACGCATCTGCGAAATGGACAGAGCGTCGACGCAATCGCAAGAGCCGCGCGTTCGAGCTGTGCGCATCCAGGACGAGATGATCGCCCGGCTTGTTCCTCGGCGCAATATCGAAACGTGGCTACTGGCACTGAACGATGTCATCCCTGCGGATGATCCCCCGTTGAACGAAACCAAAGACTACAAGAAAGACGTCCCGGAATTTCGCCGCTACGACTGGGAGGAAAAAGCTAAATCTGCTTCGATAGCCCTTTATGGCCTTACCAGACCCAATGCCCAGTTGCCTGCAACTCTCTTGGATTCTTTGCGCTGCGGAATCGCCGAAATGCGTCGCGTGGAAGAGTTGGCGCGGTAACCCCCATGGTCCAACTTCGCATCAAACCACACTTCCAGCAGGCTGCCGAGGCTGAGCGGCGCACCGAACAGACGCGAGTCTACCGGCGCAACGTGGTCTTTGGGCTGTTGCTGGTCGCTGCCGCGATCCTGATCTCATGGTTGGTGCGCACGAATCCCACGTGGATCTTCCTTCCGGGCTGGTGGCGGCTGTGAGTGTTGCGCTAACGACGGGAGTTGGCGGTGCCGCGCTGGAGCCTCTCGCCGTTCTGCTGCTTGGGCCCACCGGCAGCGGCAAGACGGCACTCTCTCTTGAACTGGGCGAGCGCTTCGGCGGCGAAATCGTCAGTTGCGACTCGGTGGCTGTCTATCGCGGCATGGACCTGGGTACGGCAAAGCCAACACTGGAAGAGCAGGCCCGTCTTCTGCATCACTTGATCGACGTGGCCGACCCGGACACACCATTTACCGCAGGCGAATACAGCCGCCGTGCGCGGACGGCTCTGCGCGAGATCGTCAGCCGCCGTAGGCTTCCAATCGTCACCGGCGGGACCGGCCTTTACCTGCGCGCGCTTACCGAGGGACTTTTTGCCGGACCCGGGCGCCAGCACGAGCTACGAGCGCGCCTGCAGCAAAGCCGAACAAGACACGGCGAAGGCTGGCTGCACCGGCTGCTCCAACGCCTCGATCCAGCCTCGGCTGCGCGCATCCACCCTAACGACACGCCCAAGCTGATTCGCGCCATCGAGGTCTGCCTTGCCGGGCGCAAACCGCTTTCCCAGGTTCTGGCCCGCGACCCGCTTTCCGGCTTCCGTCTGCTTCGCATAGGCCTCAATCCGCCGCGCCATGCCCTTTACGAACGGCTCAATCGACGCTGTGCCGAGATCTTCGCCTCAGGACTTATTGAAGAAACCCGCGGCTTGCTCGACCGATACGGCCCGGTCAAAGCACTCGACTCCCTCGGTTATCGCCAGGCCTTGGCCGTGCTCTCAGGAACGCTGAGTGTCGAGGCTGCCATCGAGGCCGCTCAGCAGGGCCACCGCAACTACGCCAAACGTCAGTTGACCTGGTTTCGCCGCGAGCCGGAGGTCCATTGGATCGAGCGCTTCGGCGATGAGCCGGAGACGCCGCGCGCCGCCGCCGAGCTAATCAACGACAACCTGTAGCCTCGCGCATTGAACCCCCGCGAGATATACCACGGCTCCCTGGGATCTGCGTCGATCTATCGCTTTTGTGGCTCCTGCGGCAGGTTGGGAATCGAGGTCATAGCCGGCTTAACCGTCCCAGCGGGCTTCGCGGCGGCAGGCTGCGAAACCAGCGCGGGCTTGACCAATGGTTTGGCAGTAGCTGGCAGTTCGGACGGCTTGGCGGCAACTCCGGTCGACGCCCGGGCCGCGGGCGGCTTCACAGCCCCGTTTGCCTTCACTGCCACTACAGCTGCACTGGTTGCTCCGGGGGTTGCTGGCTGCCCTGCAGAGACCTTCAGGGTCAGATCTTCCGCCTCATCGCCGAGGAACTGCTCATTGTCCTTGCCGATGATGGCCTGGCGCATGACGGTCATCCAGATGGGCAGCGCGGCCTTGGCGCCGGTCTCCTTTTCACCGAGCGACTCGCGGCTATCAAAGCCAACCCAGACACCGCAAGTCACCGAGGGCGAGAAGCCCAGAAACCACGCGTCGGTATAGTCGCTGGTTGTTCCGGTCTTGCCCCCCAGCGGGTGGTTCAGTTGCGACGCGGCCTGTCCGGTGCCGTGCTGGACGACTGCCCGCAGCAGCGTCATCATGGTGCGCGCCGTCTGCTGTTCGATTACGTCGTTCACCGCGGGCGGCTCCTCCCACAGCGTGATGCCGTCGGCATTCTCCACCTTTCGAATCAGCCGTGGCGTTACACGCAGCCCGTCGTTGGGAAAGACCGAGTAGCTGGCCACCTGCTCCTGGAGCGTGATCTCGGCCGCGCCGATCGCCGAGGGCAGATAGGCCGGAATCGTCGAGGTGACGCCAAAGCGATGAGCCACGTCGATGACCTTGTGAATGCCCACGCGCGCCGCCAGCTTCAGGGCGGGAATGTTGCGCGATTCGGCAAAGGCGTTGGTCAGCGTCATCGCGCCCTTGTAGTCGTTTTCGTAGTTATGCGGGGTATAGCCGCCAAAGCTGACCGGCCCGTCGACAATGATGTCCGTAGGCTTGGCTCCGTCCTCGATAGCCGCGGTATAGTCGTAGATCTTGAAGCTCGATCCGGTCTGCCGCTCGGCCTGGATGGCCCTGTTGAACTGGCTGACCGCATAGTCGCGCCCGCCCACCATCGCCAGCACGTCGCCGGTCGTGTTGTCCATCGCCATCAGAGAAGCCTGCGCGCCTGAGTCCTGCTCCAGGGTAGCCCTGCGCATCCTGCCCTCCATCGCGTCGCCCAGGTGTACGTAGATCACGTCTCCCGGCTTGACCAGTTCATCCCCAAAGCGCTCTCCAGTCCATTTCCAGTCGTCCGGCAAGAGCACGATCTCGCCGGAGCCCACGCGAGCGTGTATCTCCAGGGGCAGATCGCACGTGACAACGGCATGAACGTAGTCGCCCGGCCCGGTCTTCATCGCCCAGTCGGGATGCTTGTAGTCCTCGATGGTGTTGCCGCCGGTGAGCACGTTTTCCAATTTGCCGATCCAGCCGCGCCGCCGCTCATAGGTGGCCAGGCCGTCCAGAACCGCGCGATTGGCCGTCTTCTGCAAATCCAGGTCGAGGGTAGTTTCAACTTTGAGGCCGGCCTCGTGCACCTCTTCGGAGCCGAAGCGCTTCTCCAACTCTTGCCGCACAGTCTCCTCAAACCAGGGCGCGGCCGACATCTCCGGTTGAGCAATCTGCAGACCCAAGGGCGCGCTACGCGCCTGCTCGGCATCCCGGTGCGTGATAGCTCCATCGGACTCCATCTCGGTGAGCACAAGATTGCGGCGGCGCAGCGCCTTCTCGGGGTTGAGGATCGGCGAGTAGGCCGCCGGACCCTTGGGCAGGCCCGCAAGGAGCGCCGCCTCGGTCAGAGTCAGGTTTCTGGCGTGCTTTGAAAAATAGAACTGCGAGGCCGCCTCAAAGCCATACATCCCGCTGCCCAGATAGATCTGGTTGCCGTAGAGGGTGAAGATCTGCTCCTTGGTGAATGCTCGCTCAATCTGGATGGCGAGGTAGGCCTCCTGCACCTTTCGGCCAACAGTGCGCTCGGAGGATAGAAAGAGGTTGCGGGCCAACTGCATGGTCAGCGTAGATGCGCCCTGGGCACGCCCGTGGCTGCGCAAGTCGTGCCACAGCGCCCCGGCGATGCGCAGCACATTGATGCCCCAGTGGGACTCGAAGCTCTTGTCTTCGATGGAGATCACGGCCTGGCGTAGCACCGGCGCGAAGTCCTCGTAGCCGACAACCTCGCGCCGCTCCAGCGCAAACGAGCCTATGATGCGGCCCTTCTGGTCATAAAGATCGGTCGTCGTGGAGGGCCGGTAGCGCTCAAGATCGTGAATCTGAGGAAGATCGACCGAGTAGACCAGGGTAAGCCCGGCCAGCGAGCCGGTGATCATTGCCAAAAGCAACAGCGCGGCGAGCGCAAACTTGCCGGCCAGCTTGCGTCGCCGATGCGCGGGTACCGGCTCTGCCTGAATCCGGCGGGGACGTGGAAGACCTCGGGAATCTGGAGGCTGAATGGGGGTGATAGCCAAACGTTTCAGGCCTCAAGGGCACTTTGCTTGCCTGCGATGGAGAAGTGCCTCAGCCCAAGGCTAGCACGGGAACGTCTTCGAAGACATGCGGAGTGACTCTTGCGTACCACTCAGTGCAAGAGCGGGAGACAATCTAAGACAAACGCTTTTAAAGGAAGGCTCAGATTTACAGAGAAATCGAATTTGTAAATCCAAGTCCTTAAACTCGGGAGCCTCGGCCCACTGGGGAATTTGCAACCCGTGTTCTCCAAATCGAGCGAACTATTTCAAATACTTCGAGGATGGAGAGCAGAGGAAACACAGCAAAAACTACGGAAGGGATGATTGCGATTGCGGAAATTTCAAGCAGCCAATAGTTCTGGTGCGAGAATCCAAAATAGGCGGTTATCCCCACGATAACAATGGGCAAAAGAAAACGTGTGCTAAAAAGAATCAGCCCGGCGCGGCGATGCCTTTGCCAAATACTCAATTCATCCCATTCGACGGCGCCCGTCTGATATACCTCGCCGCAATTGCATCTGAATCTTGAGGGACCGATCGGCGTGTCGACATGCGCGCGACCTATATGGAAGTGTTCCGTTATCTCTCTCTCGCACTTGTCGCAGAAGTAATAATCAGCAGCTTTGGGAAAACTGCTCGCTGGGAGCCTCCCAGGATGCAGGTCGTTTAGGCCGAGCACTTCCATTCGCAACAGCCCTCTTGACAACGCGTATCGTCGATCGCTCGGCCTATCCCATAGAAAGTTCGTCCGGCTTGTATCAGCCGATCTTGGCTTTCAGCAATTCGAGGGCCTTGTTGAGCGGCTCGTCGCCCTTGGGCTGCGGCAGCGCTTCTTCTTCTTCCTCGTCGAGCGCCTGACCCACAGCCACATTGGGAATTACTGCGTCGTCCTGGATCTTTTTGCCGCCGGGAGTCTGGTACTTGGCGACGGTCAGCAGCAGCGCCGCGCCGTCGGGCAGCTCGATGGTCTTCTGCACCGAGCCCTCGCCAAAGGTGCGTTCGCCCACCACGTCGCCGCGCTTGTCGTCCTCGATGGCGGCTGCGGTCAACTCGGCGGGGCCATAGGTGCCGCGATTCACCAGGACCGCAAGCGGCGCGCTGGTGAGGCACTTCGAGGGGTCGGCGGTGAAGGTTTGGCGAGGATATTTCTGGCCTTCGAGCGCTGCCATCGTGCCTTGCTTCAAAAAGAAGTTGGCCAGCCGGAGACCCTCCTGGGGGTCGCCCCCAGAGGAGTCGCGCAGGTCCAGCAGCACCTTGCGGTTCCTGTTCGACTTGAGCGCCGAGGCAATCTCGTCTACGCGCGAGGCGGTCAGCGCGCCGGGTTTCAGATAAAGAATCGTCGAACCATCGTACTGCTGCTCGGCGAGCGCGGGTACGGCGGCGATCGAGCGGGTCAGCGTCACCTTGTCCGGGTCGGGCTTGCGCGGCCGCACCACCGAAAGCGTCAGCGTCGTCCCCGGCTTGCCTTCCAGCAACAGCCGAATGACTGCCAACGACAACTCACGCGTCGATTGATCGCCAATGGACTCGATCACGTCTCCGTCCGACAGGCGCTCCTTGTCGGCGGGCGAACCGGGCAGCACGCTGACCACGGTTGCATAGCCGAATCGCTTGGAGACGGTAATGCCGATCTGCGCAACCCCCGACGCCGGACGGTCCTTGTAAATCTTGTACTCGGCCGGTGTCAGATAACTCGAATCGGCGTCCAGCGACTCCAGCAGGCCGTGCAGCGCGCCAGTCGTCACGTTGTCGATGTTCGGCTCGGTGACGTAGTCGGACTGGACCCGCTTGAGCACGTCATCGTACACGCGCATCTGGCGGTACGCGCCATCCTGCTGGCCGCCTGCATGGACGCCGAGCAGCCCGAACTCGCCCAGGACAAATCCCAGGCCGAGAGTCGCAAAGATCGCCAGAGAAAGTACGAAAACCAATCGTTGAAAGAATCGAGACACGCTCACCGCCGGGGCGGCCTCATGGGGAAACAGGCCACTCACTCTATAGACGCAATGATAACCCAAGCGGTGTGCGGCGCGGGAAAACCGGCTCCGCGCGGTCCAACCTCGCCCATGCCGCATGGTTACCAAAGATTATTCCTTTCGTAATGCCGCCATGCGGCAATCAAATTACAATTGTTCCGACTCCATTTTCAGACTCGACTCGTAGCAAACCCATTGAAAGGACCGACCCATGCGCAAGCCCTTGGGTAAATTGGGGGAGCAATTGCAGGACCACTCCTCCGCGCCGCCACGCTTTTACTCCTGTTTTCTTCACCTTTCTGCCACGCGTAAATGCCTCCGAATTGCCCCTTTGACATGCCAGCCATCTCTTCCATCTCCAACTCGGCATGGATTGCAGGACAGGCAACCACCGTCTCTATCAACGGGACCAACTTCTGTTGGGCCTGGCCCTGGCCCCCAATAAGCGCGCCCTCCGGATCGGTGATACCTTGGGCGTAGGGTACCGTCGCAACACCAACCGAGCTTCAACTCGTGGTCTCGCCGCCCGCCAACGAGCCCACAGAGACGTTCACCCTCTATTTGGAGCTCATCGACTGTAACGGACCTTGGTGTGCCACTCCGGCATCCATCTCTGCCCAGGTTCAGGGCTGCACTCCTACCATCACCTCCATAATCCCCAGCACGTGGTTTGCGGAAAAGAGCTGCGACAAAGTCGTCATCAAGGGAACCGGCTTCATCACAGCGGCCAAGGCTACTGCGGCTTGCCCGGTGACCCCGGTCACCGCAAGCACTCCGGATGGGAGCGTGATTACGGTGTCCAATATCAACGTGAAAAGCGACAAGGAGATTTCCGTAACCATAAAGCCCGATGTCAATACGACCACCGAACAGGCCACTGTCACGGTGGGCACAGCCCCTAATATAGCGACGTCAGCATCGCTCGCAACCCCGCCTCAGGTCCTCGGCAACGAGATTCATTGCGATCCAAGTCTGAATTGCACCCAAGACGCCATCAGCACAACCGACGGAACTTCTCCGCCTGTGCAAAATGTGGTCGTTGGCCAGCCGATCATCCTGACCACGAACCCCAACTTGCCCGCTACGATCACTCCCTATAAAACAACTTGGTCAGTGGGCGGAGCGAATATCGGCGGATATGCACCTACCCTGCCCTCAACCACGGTCTCCAAGACGGGCCTGAAACAATCAACATTGAAGACGTTTTGGCTTTACCAAGGGCAAGGCGTCCCAGTAACTTACCAATACTGCGTCGACATTCCAGGGGTGGGCAACCAGTGCAGCCTTCCGGCAAATGCTACTTTCAATGTGGCCGGGCCGACGGACACTATTAAACCTGTTCTCTCCCTCCCACAAGCATTGGGAAGTTGGCAAGTGTTCCCAACATCTGCCGCGTGCAACGTTCAATGGCTATATTTTGGATTGGAAGATACCAGCGCTCCATCCTGTCCTGGTTCGCTCGACATTCCAGGCATTTTCTTCGATGCCACGAACCCCACAAATATACCCAATGGCGGAGGGAACTTCTTCTGGGTCCAGATAATCAAGTCGGCTGTAATTTCTGGAACTGAACCGGGAGTGACGATCAAGCCGGACCGTCAAGGTCCAGGACTGGATAATTCCTATCCGTACATCCCTGTGCCGGACAATCCGCTCGTAGAGCTCGATGCCCCTGCCACAAGCTTGGACAATGCGCTTACGACCGAATCTGAATCATTCAACGCGACAATGTACTTAATGTGGATCTCGGCCATCAATCCCGCCTCGATTCCCGTCCCAATCGGATATGTCGATTGGAGCATTTCAGCCACCGCAATCCAGAAATCAACAAACTCGCCACCCTGGTCACTCGCGAAACAGGAAACTCCGACTGCGGTGTTTACAGCCAGTTCCGATACTGGAGGCAGTTACCACGGTCTGCCGCATTGGACAAAACTGCTGACGAACACGGCTGGAAATCAATCGTTGGAGACGCAGATGAACGAAGAAACGGAACCAGCCTCAACGGACGAAAAGGAGGACCAGTAATGAGAAAGTTAGTGCCTTATTTCGGGGTATTGATCTTGGCAGCTTCGGCAAGTACATTGTGCGCCCAAACTTCTGAGGAAAAAGATGCCGGATTCACGCTGACCCTTTCCCAAGGTACGGTTCGGTACGGCGTGCCACAGAGTTACGAGGTGTTGGTAGTAAAGCTCACCAACATATCTCAGCGAGTGATGAGCGAAGATACTTGCTCGGCGTTTGGGGCATTCTACAACCTCAAAGTAACCTACAATGGCATCCCAATCGAAGAGAAAGAGGAGCACCTAAAACACAGAAAGGCCATGGAGAAAGGCCCGTGTTCCGGCAGCAACCCCGGAAGACGAGCCAAGCCAGGCCAATCGTTGGAAGATACGCTTTACTACGAGACGACCAAACCTGGGACGTATGAATTCACTGTCGAACGAGAAGGCTTTCCGGGTGATCCGGATAAGAGCGTGACGATCAAATCCAACCCCCTCACCATCGCGGTGCCAGAGCCCGCGGCGGTCGCGCCGCAGTAGCTCGCTGTTCGTGCAAATCCCCGCCTCGGATGCGCCAGCCGCCTCCGGGGCGGGTTTTTCTTTATCGATTGAGCGAAGCACAAAGATCAGAGAGATCATACGGGTTTTGTTGCCGACAGAAAGTTGGCGGGGGATTGAGCTGAATCGGCTTTTGATGGCTGGTCAGGTCCATGATGTTTCACGGCCACAAAGACAGGACACCCAACCGGAAGAAGCTGAACCCCTTTTTCTTCCCCATGGTTGCGGGCTGGCCGCTGATGGAGCTGGTCATCTGCCTGATCGCCTGCGAGATCTCAGAATCGTCGAGCATGAGCGAGACAGCTGTGTTCTGCATCCGTCGCACGGCCGCATAGTTATTTGGAATCTTCCAATCGGGCGGTCTGGTGAGCGCCTTCGTGATTTGCTCTTCGGCGATTTCCAGGTTCTTCGGGTCGTACCTGTTCAGGACGACTTCGAGCTTCGGGCCGCCGGCCGCGGTGAGCCGTGCAATCAGGCGATTGGAGTTGCGCAGTTCGGCAATGCCAATCTGCGCGACCAGGTAGATGGTCGCGGATCTGTCGAAGACGCGCGTGCTTTGCAGGTCGAGCCTCGATCCGGCGTCGACCACAACAAAGTCGAAGTTCTGGCGCGCTACCTCCAGCAGCCGGTCGATCGCGTCATCGGAGACATGCGTGGGAGCCAGTTCACTGGGCGCGGCGAGCACGGACAATCCGGAGCCGTGCGTTTCCAGCAAGCTGGAAAGAAAACTCGAGTCGAGCCGTTTGAAATTTTCGAGGGCGCTCACCACCGAGTGTTCGGCTCGGATTCCGAGGTTGATCGCCGCGTCTCCAAGGGGGAGATTGAGATCGATCAACAAAGTCTTTTTTAGGGCGTCCTGGGCCAGCGAGACAGCACAATTGCAAGCCAGGGTGGTGACTCCGGAACCGCCTTTGGCGCTGATAAACACGAGCAGCTTGCCGTCGGCTCTTCTGGTGGGACGAACCGCGGAGCGGAGGGCCAACGTCCGTTCGAGAGCTTCGGCCAGCGTATCGTCGTGGAACGGCAGAGTGAGGAATTCGCGAGCGCCTGCCCGCATGGATCTCAACAGCAGATCCGCATCGGTCTGTTCCGAGAAGACGATCACGGTTGCCAACCCGTTGATCGAGATGTTTTTCACCAAATTGAGAGCGTACTCCGGATCGCTGTCCAGATCGATCATCACAACATCGAAGTCGCGGGTCAGCATCTGGGGAATATCGTCGAGATTAGGAGGATAAGAGGTGAACTCCCGCATTGGGCCTCGCTGGCACCCGGCTAAAGCAGCCGTTGCCGCGTTGCGCCGCCCCAAGTCCGGGCTGATGACTGCAACGGCCATTATGCTTGCGGTGGAGGATGAAGCGCCAATTCTGTCCATGATTCTGGCCTTGGTCTGGAGGCTGCTCATATCCTACAGCACTACCGGAAGAGGCTGAACCCCCTCTTCTTTTCTGGTAGAGCCGGCTGGCCGGTAACCGATCGGGTCATTTGCCGGATCGCTCGTGAAATCTCAGTATCCTCTTCTGTGAGCGGCGTCGCCGTGTTCTGCATCCGCCTGACGGCAGCATAATTGTTGGGAACCTTCCACTCAGCCGCTTTGGTGAGAGCCTTCGTAATATGCTCTTCAGAGATTCCCATATTACGCGGATCGTGTCTGTTGATCACGATTTCGAGCTTGGGGCCGGCGGCTGTTGAGAGCTTCGTAATCAGGCGATTCGAGTTGCGCAGTTCAGGAATTCCGATCTGCGTGATCAGGTAAATCGTGGCGGATCTGTCAAAGAGATGGGTGTGTTGCAATTCGAGCCGCGATCCGGCGTCGACCACCACATAATCGAACTCCTGGCGGGCAACCTCTAACAACTTGTCAATGGCGTCGTCGGAAAAATGAGCCGTGGCCAACTCCGTGGGCGCCGCGAGCACGGTCAGCCCGGATTCGTGCTTTACCAGCATGGTGGCAAGGAAATTTGCGTCCAGCCGGCTGGAGTTCTGAAGCGCGTTGACAGTCGAGTATTGAGCCTTGATTCCCAGGTCGATCGCGGCATCTCCGAGCGGGAAATTGAGATCGATCAACAGGGTCTTCTGTCCGGACTCCTGGGCCAAAGAAACAGCGTAGTTGCAGGCCAGCGTTGTCACTCCGGAACCGCCTTTGGCGCTGAGGAATACCAGCAATCTTCCGTCTGCCTTCTTCGGAGGGCGAGTTGAGGAGCGCAGAGCCGATGCCCGGACCAGAGCCTCGGCCATGGCGCCGGGGTTGATGGGGACGCGGAGAAACTCGCGAGCGCCGGCCCGCATCGATCTCAGCAGCAGGTTTGGATCGCTCTCTGCCGAGTAGACCATTGCGGTCCCCAAGCTATGAGTACAAATGCTTTCCACCAGATCAAAGGCGCTCTCCGGGTTGCTATCCAGATCGACAATCACCACGTCGAAGTCATTGCCCAGCATTGCCGGCGCATCATTAACGTCGGCAGGGTAAGATTTGAACTCGCGGACTCGGCCAGGCTGGCATTCGTTAAGTGCATCGATCGTGGCTTTGCGGCTCTGCTCGTCAGGGCTGACGACAGCAATGGACAAGGCGCTGGCGCTCAGGGAATCGGTTGTTTGAGTAAAGCTTGCCATGACAGAGTTTCTGCTCCCGTTTGTGAGGTGGACCCGCGAGGCTTCAGACTCGCTCAAGTTGCCGTTTGCACATATTCACAATCATCCGATGAGGTCACCTAGCCCTCGTAAGACCGACAACCGCTTCTTCAGTCTATCGGCACAAGAGGAACCGAATCTAATAACCATGGAGATTATCTTAAGAGATGGGGGTCTACCACTACTCCCCTCAGAGGATTCGCAGCATTTTATTCAGCTTTCGATTTTTTCATCCCACAGATGGATATGCCATTTCAGAACTTGACACGGCGTCCCAATCCTAAGAGACTGGGGAAGGAATCATCCCCTGGAATGGAGCGCCGTAATGCGAGACGCAACTTTGCAAGGCACCTACAAAGTTCAGGCCCTGGACCGCGCATTCGCCGTACTCGATCTGTTGGGCGAAAGCGAGACCCCGCTGGGCCTGGCGCAGGTTGCCTCGTCGCTGCAGTTGCACAAGAGCACAGCACACCGATTCCTGATGGTCCTCGAGAGGCACCGTATGGTGGAGCGAACCTCCAACGGCAAGTTCCGACTCGGGCTAAGGCTCTTCGATCTGGGCAACCGATCCATCGAGCAATTCGACCTGCGCGACCGCGCGCAGCCGCACCTGCGCCGTCTGGTGACCGAGACTGAAGAGACCGCGCACCTGTGCATTCTCGAGGGAGCCCATGTGATCTACATCGATAAGATCGAGCCGGCGCGCTCGGTGCGCATGATTACCCGCATCGGCGCCAGCAACCCGGTGCACTGCACCTCGGTGGGCAAGGCAATGCTGGCCTTTCTGCCCGAGGAGCGGATCGCCGAAATTCTGCGCCGCATTCGCTTCGAGCGCTTCACCCACCGGACAATCTCCACAGCGGAGGCTCTGCGCGTCGAGATCGAGAAGACGCGCCGGCGCGGCTACGCCGTGGACGACGAGGAGTTGGAAGAGGGCCTGCGCTGCATCGCCGTGCCGGTGCTCGATGCGCAGCGGCTCCCGGTAGCGGCGGTGAGCGTCTCCGGGCCGTCCTTCCGCGTCACCGCGCAAAAATTGCCCTCGATCGCCAACCATCTGCTCAAGTGCGTGCGGGGGATCTCAGTGGATATGGGCTTCGTCTCCAGCGCACACGGCAATCGCGCGGTCTGGTCGGCTTAGAGTCAACTTGCCGCGGAAACGCATTGGGGCCGTTCCGTGCAACGTTTCTCTCCTGGCCGATCTTCCCCGGGCAGGGGCTCATCCTGCCTGACATTCGCAAGGTTATGCTTCTCGAGCGGAACGGTCACGGGCCTATGCGCAATGATCGTGTGATTCGCGTTTTTGAAGAAACCAAAGGGAGCGTCTCTAGCTAGCGCGTCCGCCAGTTGGAAGTCCGTCTCCGGGGGCCGGGAGACGGCCGACGGAGATGCAAGACCAGGACGATCAAAGCACTTTTGCTCACGAAATCGCCGCCGGCAGGCGGAATCGCACCCGGAAAACAGCCGCCATCCTTCAACGCGGAAAAGATCAAGACCTGATCAGAGGTTTCCTAGACCGCATTGATGCGGTTTAACTGAGGGGTAGAACTCCAACTATCGCGCGCCATGGTGGCTAGCAGCGGCTCTGAGTTGAACAAGCTCGCCAAATGATAGTGGTATTGCGCACCGAATTCGGCTTCCAACGCGAATTGTCCTCGGCGGAAAACATGCCAGGTTAACCAAGGCATCTTCAACTGATTACCGATGGTTCTCAATCTGCGTGCGGTGATATTGATTGCATTGATTGGCGTTCCGGCTCTCGACACGAGCACGAAGTCCTCTGGCCCAATAGATTTACCCCGCCCGCTGAGCTTGATCAGGATGGGTAGCAGAAGCTCGGGAATTGGGAGATTCCTGGCGCGGGAGGCGCTCACATCGTCCAACTCACCGCGATACCATCGTTTCCTCACGACAAGCGTGATTGGCGGAATCGGCTCGCCCGCCACATTGGACCAGGTTCCAGTCAAGTTAACGTGCTTCCATTGGAGACCGCAGATCTCGGCGATATTCATACTCGTGAGCATCGCCATCAGGGTCATCTCCTTCTCCGGATACCGCATGGCGCGGATCACCTCTTTCGCTTGCGAGATTGTGAGCGAGTGAGGCTCTTTGTACGGACGTTGGGGCATAACCGCCCTCTTCGCAGGATTATCGTGCTGGTAGCACTGCATCTTCTTGGCATGGGAGAAGATCGCACTGATCACGTTGCGAATATGGATAACTGTTTGAGGGGAGTATCCTCGTGCAACTGCTGCCGATATAAGCCGTCCAACATGCTCAGGACCGCAATCCTCGAGCAGCAGATCGCCCAGATATGGCCAATCCGGGTCGACCTTCAACTTTGTTCTCGCCCCATTCCGTTGGATGTGGAAGATCCGGTCTACTTCCTCCGGCGGGAGCACGTGCTTCAGAATCGCCTGATAATAGGCCCTGCCTGCCATCCTCTTCCCCTCGACATGCTCTGGTACAAAGGCCGTTTCCACAAATCTGGCAATGGTCATCTCAGGTTGCGCGACCGCTTCGCTCTGGCGGAATTTGGAAAGATGGCTTTCCCTGGCGGACCGTTGTGCCTCACGCTTCATCAGGCGATCCGGGCCCGTACCAAATCCTATTGCTACTTTGCCTCGCAGTTGTTCTTTGGCGCGTGGGTCAGGTTCGCTCGCTGCCTCTTCCCAGCAGTGCATCATCCAGAAGCCTTTCTCCCTACATAGGTCGTTGCGAAGTGTCGATCTCACCCGCTCCATATCGTCCAAATGACGCGATCTGCTTACCAGGCGGAAGAGAGTGGTTTTCGTGGATTCTCGCGCAAATCATACGATTCAAGATCTCCCGCAGCGGGCGCCTATCATTGGGTTGGGCGCAATTCAGAGAGACTTGAGTTGAATCAAATGAGTGATCATTTCGTTGGGTTTGTCGAGCTGCAAACGGTTCTGCAAAAAGTAGCGCTCGTCCTTTCAAGCTTCGATCTAATGCGAGATGACCCGCTACAATCCGTCGCGTCCTCCATTGATAATCACGTCCAGCCCGGCTCATGCGGCACGGTGTAGCGCGAACTTATCCTCCACCATGAAAACCAAATGACGCCTTGATGACGAGAATCTCATCTTTCAACCGTGCGCAAAAAAATTGAATCTTCATTTACCTCTGCGTGCGCTCCACTGGTGCTACTGGCAGGAATTCGAGATAACAACCGCAGTCCGTTTCTTCGGTAGTTTGCCCAGTGAATACATGAAATCGCAAACAGCTCCCGCATTTGCATCGAGTGTCCACGATCCCGGCCAAGTCGCACTCAACTTGCGCATAGAACCGCAGCTGCTTAGCCTCCTTCCAGTGTGCTTGGCGGCATGGCCCACGCAGAATGGATCTCGTCGATCACTTCTGTCTCGGCTTTTAACCGAACTAGTCTGGCAGCCGCATTTACGTTAAAGATGTGCCATCGCCAATTTCTAGTTCTTGTCCAAGATCAATGAGCGGGTAATTGCCGTCAATCGTCTGGAACTGCTGGTTCCCCTCTAGTGGCCAGTCGACGCCGATGCGACCTGCGGCTTTGAGAAAAGCGATGCATCGAGTTTTGGATTTACGACAACCTTCTCGATGGTAATTTTTTCCGCCGGTACGGGAGGATCTTTGAACCCGTGTCCCACCGTTGTCACCGGAAGAACTCTGGTTTCCAGCACGAACGGAATCAGAAGCCCGCTGACCGGCCGATAGTCGCGGTAGTAAACTTCCACTTGATGTTCCTTGCCATCGAGCCGCCTCGGCTGTCCTTCGATCTTGGTTTCCAGGAAGCTTTGGGCATCAATCCAAACGTGAACTGTTTTTCCATTCTTCAGGGTGAGCTTCAGTTTGTAGCAGTCGCGGTCTTCAACTTTCTCCTTCCCATCTAACTCAATCTGGATGCCCTTTGCTGAATAGTCGACCAGGGGGCCATCAAGATCGGTCTGCATCGATGCAAGCCTGAGTTCCTCTTGCGAATATGGCTCGACTTCAAGCCGGTTGAGATAGGGCCTTAGCTTCCAGCCGTTCTCACCATCGTAGACCTGAACCGCAGTCTGGCCTTTGAATTTCAGTTCCACACGCGACTTGCGGGGGCGCTCCAGATCCATCACAAACGGCAGTTCAGCCTCTTCCTTCGGCCTCATGGCAACAGGCATCTTGCCGTCTTTGTTCGGCATTGGCACCTGAAGAGTCGCCCGCTGATTTCCGCCCGCACCCATCTTCCCCTCTTCTGACATGGTTTGGACTGCTCGCCAGGCTTTCAAGCCGCCCCGCGCCGCGATGTTCTTGTCCACGACCTGAGCTGCGGAGAGAGCGGTCTGCGCTTGCGCGGTATCCGCCGCTCTCACTATTGAGACGGCGAACGCCAGGATAAACCCGAATACCATCAACCTTCTAAGCATCTGTGCATCCTCGCTGGAATAAGCTGAATACGCCCTGGAATCATTGATCGGACAAGTGGTCTGCATTGCTCGGGTGCGCGTTCGGCTTACACTAACGCCATTCGTTCCGTGCGCACTGCCGCCGCGCCTGCCATTCAATACAATAAGTCGGAATTCTCTGAGCGGAGTTGCTCAAGAGCAAGCATTAATTCCCTGGCCGCATTTTCCCGGGCAGTTCTCTGACCGTATTGAATGCTTGTAGAGCTTACGAGATATGGTTATCCATGAGCGCATAAAGCTTGTTCTCCCGGCAATTCACATGGATTTGCCTGGATCATGCGGATAATAAATGCTTGAGATAAGCTGGAGACGGTCGTATATTGGTACTCGCGAATGCCTGTGAACAGGCCGTCCGGCATTGTGGGAATACCCCATTATTTCGTTTTTGCGCGTTGATGAATGAGCGAAAGGCACGGCTGTGTCATCAAGGTCTTGTGATCCTCTCCCAATCGGGTTGCTTGTCGGCTCCATGCCTTCGGAGACCGGGAACCTCGTCATCGCCCAATTTCAATGCTAAATTTGATGATCCCCGGTTCATGGCAAGGTCTCCCTGCACCGCCGGCATGCATCGCATCCTCTTGCGGCGCGGAAGACGGAGCAATTTGGACTGTCGGTGGCGTCGGTCTTGCCGTCCCTGCGCGCGCTAAACCCCGCCAAGTCTGTATCCCCTGGCGCCAAACATCCCGATCGCCATCACTGCCAAAAGGCACCCACATCGGCGAGAATGATGATCGATGGCGAAACGGCTGTTTTGGGCTGGATCGGGGTTGCATACGCGGTTGTCTCTGGCGTTGGCTGTATCGGCGCTTGCCACGCCTCCGTCGACTGTGGCGCAGGAGAGCCTGGTCAGCTCGCCAGAGCCTTCCCATGCGGTCAGGCCGCGCATCTTGGCCGACAGGCTTCCCGACAAGCCCTCTCTCCCTCCAGCATTCAACGTCGCCGTCGGGCCGCTGGGCTTCTCAGCGCCGGGCTCCTTTTACCTGGGCCAGCGCACCAGCCTGGTGTCTCTTGACTTTCTGGATGAAGACCGGCTGCTCTTTACTTTTCGCGTGCCAGGACTGATTCGCCGTGAGGCCGCGGAGCGCGAAGCCGGCGAAGAGGGAGAGCGCAGGATTCGCGCCCTGGTCCTTAAGCTGCCGGCGGGAACGGTCGAGGCCGAGGCCCTTTGGACGGTTCACGACCGGGCGCGGTACCTGTGGATGCTCAAGGACGGCAGCTTTCTCTTCCGCGATCTGAGGAACCTCGAAGTCGGTGACGCCTCGCTGGAGCTGAAGCCCTATTTGCGCTTTCCGGGGCCGCTGCTGTGGCTGGAGATGGACCCCACCGAGAGGTACCTCGTGACCAACTCTCGCGAACCGGTAGCGGCGCAGGCGGCTGGCGAACCGACCAGCGCACCGAGCAATCCAAGCGACCAGGATCCGTCTCTTCGCACCAGTGGGAAACCATCGCTCCAGGGAGATCCCGGATCGCTTGGGTTTGGGACGCCGGCAACGGTCGAGGCCCCGGGAGCTGCGCAGCAGCAAAATCCTGCTGCCCAGCCCGATCTTGCTGTCCGCATTCTGCGCCGGGACTCCGGCGAGGTGATTCTTGTCAGCCGAACACGCATAGCCGTTCACCTGCCTGTTAATTCTGAGGGGTACTTGGAGAGCCTGCGCGCCAAAGCCAACGTATGGCTGCTTAGCTTGAACTACTTCAGCGGCGGTCGCGCCATTCTCGGCCAGATCAGCTCTGGCTGTCCTCCGCTCCCCGATTTCCTTTCGCAGCGGGAGGTTCTGGTGGCCAACTGCACCGACTCTGGAGCGGGAGGCCTGGTGGCGATGGATACCGGCGGCCGGCGCCTTTGGGAGGTTGAATCTTCACAGACGACGGTCTGGCCTCTGATCGTGAGAGCGCCAGACGGCTCACGGCTGGCGAGGGAGACCCTGGTCGTCTCAACTCCGGTCAGTGCCCGCGCCCCCATCGATCCAGAAGAGATCAGGGGCCAACTGGTCGAGGTTCTCGATGCGGCGGATGGCAAGACTGTGCTCGAGACTACGGCCAGCCAGGCCCTTGATGCGGGTGGAAACGTGGCCATCTCGCCCTCGGGCCGTCGCGTGGCCGTGCTCAATGGCGGCCATATTCAGATCTTCGAGCTGCCCCCAGCGCCGCCGCTCCCTGAGCCCGCCTCTCATTTGTCCGCGCGCTGATCCTTTCGCATCCTCTTTCCCAACTGGAACCGTGTAAACTGGGCTGCGGGAGAGTTCACTTGGCCACGGCTCCACTTCACTACGCGGTTGCCGCGGTTTCCAACGTCGGCAGAAAACGCGCAGGCAACGAAGATTCTTTCGGCTACTCTGTCGAACACTGTGTTTATCTTGTCTGCGACGGTCTGGGCGGCGCCGCGGCCGGTGAGGTTGCTAGCTCCCTGGCCGTCGAAGAGGTGCTGCGCCTGCTCACTGCCCGCACCGTCAACGAGACCGCGGCGCTCGGCGCACGGATCGAAGAAAGCGTACGCGCGGCCAACCATGCCATCCTCTCTCGCGCACAGAACGACCGCAATCTCGCCGGCATGGGAACCACACTTGTCGGCTTGGTTGCCGAAGCGAGCCGCGTAGTGGTCTTCAACGTGGGCGACAGCCGCTGCTACCTGATGCGCGAGCCGGGCCAGGATCAGGCCGGGACCGTACCGGCTCCGGCCAGCTTGCAACAGATCAGCCTCGACCATTCGCTGGTTCAGGAGCAGGTCAGACTGGGCCGTATGACCATCTCCGAGGCCGAGCGCTCGCCTTTTCGCAGCGTCATCACCCGCGCCCTGGGCACGCAAACTGAAGTCGTTCCCGATTTGTTTGAAGTCAAAACCCAACCCGGCGACATCTTCCTCCTTTGCTCCGACGGCCTGACCAACGAACTCACGGATTCAACGATCGAGTCCCTGCTGGCTTCCGATTTGCCGCTCGACGGCCTATGCGCAAGTCTGGTATCCGCTGCCAACCAAGCCGGCGGCCGCGACAACATCACCTGCCTGATTGTTCGCGCAGAGAAATAGGTCGAAGACCGCGATGGAGCCGATTCAGGAGAGACCAGCCCCTATCTGCGCGAACTTTGTTTCAAATAACTAATCAGGTCCCGGCGTTCTTGAGGCTTGGAAACCAGGAAGTCCATATCATTGCCGGGAATGAACGCGTCGGGATCGGCAAGCCAAGTATCCAGAGACTGTGAATTCCATACGATCTGCGCTTTCTTCAGCCCCACGGAGTAAGAAAAGCCTGTTGCCGTGCCGGAGGTGCGCCCGTAGACCCCCTGCAGTTGCGGGCCTTCGCGGTTTTTGGTTAGCGCATGGCATCCAGTGCAGCGCCTTTCAAAGAGGGCCTTTCCCCGCTCAGGGTTGCCCTCGCCGGTAGACACCTGCATCGCTTGCGCGGCCTGCGGACCATGCACCCATTGACTAATCTCCCTCAGATCGGCAGCCGCGATCCGCGCGTTCCAGTGAATCATCCGATACTGCATCGGCGGCATCTCGTGCGACGTTGTCTCATGCACCATCTTGGCTTCCAGGGTCTGCTGCCGGTCCATCGAATAGGTGTCCCATAAGGAGAGATTCATGGCTTTTTTGGCTTCGACAATGTCGCGCTCCATCAGCCACGATACTGGTGCAAAATGGCCATAGATTGGCACACGGGTCCGATCGGAGTGGCAGTCCGCGCACTTCTCAAGGAGGATGGCGCGCACATGGGCCGGCACTTCTGCACGATTCAGGATCGGTGTCGCGATATTCTTCGACCGATAAAGGCCTGCGTCTCCAAAGGGGTGAACGCGAGCCAGAGCGAACGAAGCTCCAACTGAAATGATGCCGGCCAATGTGCTGCGAATCAACTTGATTCCGACTGGATTCACGACGTCTCCTCCAGCGACGAATCGACGATGGCCAGGTGGGAGTGCCTGGCAATGTATCGGACTTCGGCAACACCCAAAACGCTCTTCAACTGGCCGGCGGGGACCACCATGGGACCGGCATGTGGCGCCTTGCCCGGCGCAGGTTGGGGGAATGCAGTGGACATTGCGGTATGAAACGCCACGTTGCCCTCGACCTTCTGCACGACCTGGTGAATGTGCCCGTTCAGAACCGTGACTGAGCCAAAGCGCTTTAGATAGGTAAGCGCCTCTACTGCGTCCGGAGTGCCCCAACCCCACTCGGGGTACACCATCCAGAGAGGAATATGAGCAAAGATTACGATCGGCGTTGAAGCCCGAAGCGAGGCCAGGTCCGTCTTGAGCCAGCGCAACTGGTCGGCGCCAAGCAGGCCCATTGCGTCCACCTGCTGGCAATTGTTGAGCCCGATGAAGTGCACGCCCTTATGGCTGAAGCTGTACCACCCACTGCCCAGCGTGCCCTTTCCGAATCGCTCCCGATACATTGCGCCATCATCGGTTGCGATATCGTGTTCGCCGGGAACATAGAATATCTCGCCGGCTTTGACTCCCTTGATGAGTTGCTGCGCGGTATCGAATTCGGCTGGCTTGGACGAGTGCGTGATGTCTCCTGTGTGCAGCAGAAGATCTGGTGCCTCTGGCTGACGATCGATCTTGTCAAGAGCCAGTTTCAGAGTTCCAGTCACATCCTGGTTTGCCGCTTTGTTGAAGCCAATGTGGCTGTCGCTGATCTGGACGAAGCTGAAGCCTGAGCCGCTGTGGCCCGTTGCAACGCCCGCACTGCCGGGTGTGGCGGCAAGCAGCTTTGAGGTTGGCACACCACCGGCTATCGTCCACAGCAGGCCGGTGCCCGCCCACGCCATGCAACTGAGAAAGTTTCTCCGGTCGATTCCGTCGTTGGCCACGATGCCTGACAACTGATTTGCTTGTGTCGATTCAGCAGCCTCTGCCAGTTGAGTCTGCGCCGAGGGGACAATACGATTCACATCATTCATGAAAAGACCTCCACGGATGTAAACCGGATTCTGGGCAGTTTATTCCCGGCAACCGAGAATAATTCCGCCCGGCGTCAGTTCTCATATTTGGAGAGAAGTTGAGATAGCATGAAATCATGCGGTTGCCCTGGAAGAAAACAACTCGCGAAACAGACCCACAGGTTTCTACGTTTGAGTGCCTGGCATTGCCGCTGCTTCCTTCGCTCTATAACATCGCCTTCTGGCTGTCCCGGAACGAATCCGATGCGGAGGATCTGGTGCAGGAGACTTTCTTGAAGGCGCTACGCGGATTCGCATCTTTCGAGCCGGACAGCAACTTCAGGGCATGGATGATTCGCATCCTGCGAAATACTTACCTGACCTCGCGCAGCGGGCTCGCGACCAGGCGCACGGTGGCTCTAGAAGATGAGCTGAACGAGAACGGAGAGTCAGGGCCGGCGCTGCTTCCTGAGGCGGCCATCGACAGGCAGACTCCGGAGATTGACCTGCTCCAGTTGGCCGACCGGTCCGCGCTGCATGCTGCCATGGAAACGCTATCGCCTCCTCTGTTAGAAGTCATTCTCCTCTGTGATGTGGAAGAGATGAAGTATCGTGAGATTGCCGCAACCCTTGAGATCCCCATTGGAACTGTAATGTCCCGAATTGCGCGGGCCCGCGCGGCTCTTCGCTCGGCGCTCGAGGCTCAACAAAGATCGCCCAGGGAGTTGCGAGCATGACCGACCATCTGTCTGACGCCATTCTGAATGCTCTCGCGGACGGCGAGCTGTCCGCGGTCCAACTGGCCGGCGCAAGCCAGCATCTCGCCAACTGCACGTCCTGTACTTCATTTGCTTTGCATCGAAGCCTGCTCAAATCCGCCACAGCAAAGGCAGGGCAGAGGTATGCTCCATCACCCGATCTTCAAGAGCGGCTGGCTCGTTTGACCTCAGAAGCAGACCGAGATTCGCAACCACAGAAGCTTCGTGCCTCGCCGGTCGTACGGTCGCGATCCATCTTGGGATTTGAGTCGCTGGGATGGGCCGCAATGGCTTTGGTCATTCTCTTCGCTGTAAGCTTGATGGTTGTGCAACGTGCCACGCAAAAGGCCGGGATCGCCTCGGTCGAGAACGCTGCACTGATTACGGAGGTCTTTGATCTGCACGTTGCCACCCTTGCCAGCAACATGGCGCCTCAGGTCGTCTCCGCAGATCGACACACGGTCAAGCCGTGGTTCCAGGGTAAGATCCCGTTCAGCTTCAATTTGCCGCAGGAACTGCCGAGCGACACGACGCTCGATGGGGCAAACCTGGCCTATCTGCATAACCAGCCCGTTGCTCAGCTACTCTACAGCATAGGCAAGCATCACATCTCTGTTTTTCTCCGGCAGAGACCCGGCTCGGTGGAAGCAGACGAATTGGTGGCAGAACGATCAGGATTTCAAGTGAGAGGCTTTCGCGCAAGCGATCTTGAAGGGATTGCAGTCAGCGACGTAGATCCTGTTCGCCTGGCCGAATTGCTCGGTGCGATCAAACGTGCCCAAACAGGAGATCAAAGGCAGTCCAAGTAGCTTCAATGGGATTCGCAACCGCGCAATACGAGCGCATCGCTCTCGAAGCCCGGCGCACATTCACTCTCGATGCGACTCTATCTCCCGCTGGCCAGATGGCCGGCCCAAGCCTCTCTTTAGCCGAGCAAACGGAGATATCAACCCGAACGTGGCCGCCTATTGGCGCAAGCACTACGATATCGTCGAGTATCTCAATACCAACTGGAAGACAATTGCCGCCGATCTTCAGGGGAAGATCCACTTTGTCGTGAGAGCTGACGACACGTTCGATCTGGATGGCGCGGCGCACAGCTTGGAATCGGCACTGAACAAACTTAACGGCGAGCCTCATTTCACTTCCTTGCAGGGAGATCTCACTTCGGCCTCTATTTGGGAGACGATGATCGTTGGGCACTCTTCGACAAAATCGCAGCAGAGATGTACCAGGTCGCCCGTCCTACGGTATGCGTTGACAGTTCGAATTGCCGCGCTGTCGCGCTGCCGCGCGTTCCGTGACCGGCCTCGCGCATCTTCACCGCGCGCCGCCGTCGCTCACTCAACGCCGACCCCGGCAAACGACGCGAATTGATCTTCTTCGTACCTATTCAGGCGGATGAATAGTCGAGATTTATGCATACTATATTGGCCGGATCAGTAGATTGGGATCCAAGCCGGCCTTTAGCCCCTTTGTGTTGGAAGAGAGTCGGGCTTTGGCGCAAAGGCAAGGGCTGTGCGATACTTTGAAAGCGGATTCCCACTCCCGGGCCGGGATGGTGGAACTGGCAGACGCAGCGGACTCAAAATCCGCCGCCCTTCGGGGCATGGGGGTTCGACCCCCCCTCCCGGCACCAAAAGATATCAATATATAGTATTGAAAAATAAGGAATTATACTGATGGTTGCCATTCAAACCCTAGTGTCGTCTTCGCCAATCTTGCGCTTTGCGTTCGTCAGAGGTACAGTTTGAGGTACAGTGCTGGTTCGCGAGGTACAGTTCCGCACGCAAGAGGACGCGATGGCAACCATAGTCAAGAAGCCCGCAGGGAGCTGGAAGGCTGTTATCCGCAAAGCGGGTTGGCCGATGCAGACCAAGACGTTCCGTACAAAAAGAGATGCCGAAGATTGGGCGCGCCGCACCGAAGACGAAATGGTGCGCGGCGCTTATATTCAGCGCGCAACAGCAGATCGCATGACGATCGCAGCCGCGCTGGGACGCTACCTGACTGAGGTCGTGCCGACGAAGCGTCCAACTTCCCAGGTAGCTGATCGGAAACGAGCAAGAGTGCTGACGAAGCATCTTGGCAAATACTCGTTGGCAGCTCTCACTCCAGAGGTCATCGCAAAATTCAGGGATGCCAGATTAGCTGGGGAGGACCGTAAGGATGAGAATGGCAATCCTCAGCCACGCACGAACAACACTGTTCGCCTCGATCTTGCTCTACTCGGCCACATGTTCACCATTGCCATCAAAGAGTGGGGCGTCGGATTGCCGGCAAATCCTGTGATGAACATTCGCCGGCCAGCACCTGGGCCGGGGCGCAATCGGCGTCTCGCGCCGCAGGAAGAAAAGAAGCTGCTCGAAGCAGTGGACGCTTACTCGAATCCGATGATGAGCTGGATTGTGCGCATCGCGCTGGAAACTGGAATGCGCTTTTCGGAGATTGTGACGCTGCGAAGAATGCAAGTCGATCTCAACCGCAGGATCGTTCGACTCCTGCATACAAAGAACACGCAGCCGCGGACGGTGCCAATGAGCAGTGCGGCCACCGAGCTCTTCCGCGCAGCGCTCAATAATCCGGTGCGGCCCATCGACACAGACCTGATTTTCTTCGGTGAGCCAGGCCGCGACGGGAAACGGCGTCCTTACGCACCGAACCGAATGTGGCAAAAGATTAAGCGAGATCGCGGACTCGTCGATCTGCACTTCCACGATTTACGCCACGAAGCTGTCAGTCGCTTCGTTGAGGCGGGGTTTTCTGACCAGGAAGTCTCCGCCATCAGCGGCCACAAATCGATGCAGATGTTGAAACGCTACACGCACCTGCGCGCTGAAGACCTTGTTTCTCGTATGGACACAATTGAACTGAATACGAGGAAACAGCAAGCATGACCAGCGCGCGAAGATTGGATCAGAACCCAGTCATAAAGAACGCTTCATGGTTCAAGCTCAGCAACTATGACCAAAAGGTAAGCGCTCAACCAGAAATGTGGTTCAATCAACTCGCAATTCGCATGGATTTACGAAACCTTCGAAATGTATTGCGGTCGTCAGATAAAGCTCTTGCCAAGATTCAGCGTGAGATCTACGACGCTCTTGTGCGCAAGACTCATGAACAAACAGTACTGGAAAAGGCTGATCTTGCACTTTTTCGGAATATTGAGGGGTTTCCATTTCCAGGTTTTTCCTCGGTACTCCGTCTTGCCGATTCGCAAAGTGACTATGTGCGTTCCTTGACGTTGAGTGATTTGATGCAAATTCTTGATTCGATAAAGCAGGATGCTCTCCAGCGGGCAGAAGTCGCATTCATGAATGCTGGCCATGAAAAGTATGCCGATCTTTCCACACCAAGCCACCGCGACACAATTCTTTCCGATGACATAAGGGCGCATCTACGCGGGTCTCAAATCGGTATGAACAAAGAATATCTCGTTATCGATCTTAGGCTCCCACTTTCATTAGTACTTAACCAGATTGCGCAGCTAATGGATATGCGAGTTGGCGATCTCAACGGAATCGTCGTTCCAGCCAAGCAGACCTCCGCACCAAAATGCCAAGCATGGAGAAAATCAAAAGTCCTTGCATACTTGGATCTTCAACACTGGATCGAAGACATTGGCAATCAGAAGATGAGGGGAATGATTCTTGAAACAGACATCGCAAATGCCCTAAATATTGACCTTGGAATGTTCAAGAAAACGACCAAGGAGCACGCTAAGGTTCTATCAGATCAATATTCAATCGTTTTTGTAAACTTGATTGAAGCAGTGCTTCATACCCGAAGAGGTCCTGTCACGCCACGGCGCCTCCCCAAAAAGCGAAAGGCAGCCGAGAGGAAAAACTAAAAATAGTTTTTGCGTATACAGCATACGTGGCCTTCGCTAGATTTGCCCTATCAGCTCAACTTTGCTGAAAACTGATAGGAGATTGCATGAACATTGAAGACAACCTTGTGAACAAGTATGGTAGCGTATTGACGCTCAGTGATCTGGCGCAAATATTGCAGCGCTCCAAAAATGGATTGCGCCAGTCATTGCGTTCGTCCAGTCCTTGGGTGCAACAGATCAATTCTGCGAAGTTCCACTTAGGTAGGCGCGTCTATTTCCGTACACCAGGGATCGCAAAAGTGCTCATGGAACGCGAGGCGGCATGATTATCCGACTGACCGTGTCTAACCAACGAGGCGGGGTAGGAAAGACCACCACCACAATCAACTTGGCCCGCTGCTTCGCAGATCGCGGTTTGCGAGTTCTATTGATCGACGCGGACTCCCAAGGCTCTGTGTCCGCAGTGTTAGGGTTGCGGCCCACGGCGTTTCTCTATGACCTACTCATCCGAAAGCTTGCACTCCGCGAGTGCCTGGTAACCGCCCATCCCGGCATCGACGTTATCTGTGGGAACCGTTACACCACGGAAGCTGAATCAACAACGATGGGAATGCCCTTTCGCGAGTTTATCTTCAAACACATGCTCGGCGAATACGAACGTAACTATGACGCTGTCCTGATCGACGTGGCGCCCTCCATCAGCCTCTTCCAGACCTGCGCGATGGTGTACTCACAGCAGGTGCTTGTGCCAGTCGACATGGACATCCTTAGCGTTCAGGGGGCAACATCTAGCATTGAATCCGGCGAGATGTTAAATGGGATGCTGGCAGGTGGCCTGAATGTCAGAGTGGCCGGCCTGCTCCCGGTCAAACTCGACCGGCGACTTGCGATCACCGAAGCGGTGCTCAATACTCTGGCGTCAATCTCGGAGAAGCGTGGCGTGCCGGTTTACGCCGGGATTCGGACAGATCAAGCCGTTGTTAAAGCCGCTCGCAGCCGCAAGTTTTTGGCAGACTATGAACCAAATTCGAAAGCGCGTGAAGATTACGAGTGCCTTGCAGATCGACTTCTGAAGCAATTCGCCGGAGGGGAGGTCGTAAGCATCAATGCCCAGACGGCGTGAAGTACGCGAGGCCTTGGATTGGGAAGAGCTTGAGCAGGCACCGAACACGCGTGGGGCATTCTCTTTTTTGAAGGCACAAGGTGCGGTGGTTAGTATTGCTGACCATCGCCAGGTTGAACCGAGTGCTCCACCTCTTGAAGAATGCGCAGCACAACCGTCCCGCCCGATGGACATAACATCCACGGTGGATGTTATCCAGAAAGCCGCAAGGCCGTACCGTATACACCTGTGTCAAAAAGTCCAAGATGCGCACTCGCACGGGGAAAACCAACTGTATGCAATGCTCTGGGCAGAGGGGCGCACAGACATTCTTGCCATGAATGACGCTTCCCCAAAGTCGAAGATCGTGACGATGGGTTGGGATCGTATGGCTCGAAAAGCCGGAATGAGCGATAAGGCAGCCAAACGAAATCTACATCAGCTCATCGCAAAACTTGCCATTGAGCAAATTGCGCCGGAAGACAGTGGAACTCGCCGAGGGCGCACCTATCGCGTTTTCTGCTTCACATCCATCCTGGAAGCGCGAAAACAATGCGGTATGGAATATGTCGCCAAAGACAAAGGTGTCCGCTTCGTTGCGAAGGATGGCAGCCCGCTGAAACTTGATATGACGCGCAAAACGTCCACCGTGGACATACCATCCACCGTAGACAAAACATCCACCGGTACGGTGGACATAACGTCCACGGATACGGTGGACAAAACGTCCCCCCCTTTAGGAAGTCTTTTAGGAAGTAAACGAGTAATAACGACGACGACAACGGTCGTCGACGTTGTGAAAGTCGTCCAAGCGCTTTCACAATACGGCGTTGCCGACGAGGTCGCTGTACAGAAGATGCTGCGCGCCTGCCAGGAACGGGACACCGATGCTACCCCAGAAGAAATCGCGGCGGTGATTCACGAAAAGGCAGGGAGTCTGCGAATGAACTCTTCAGTCAGGAATCTCATTGGGTTGCTTCTATCGGCTGTTCCAAACTGCTTTGAAGAATCCTGCATAACAGAACTTCGGAGGAAGTGGGCAGCAGAACGGGAACGCGCTCGCGAGACAGAACTGGAAAGGGCACGGCGGCGAGAGGAGGATCTTGCATGGGTAGCGCGAGACCGGAATCGCTACGAGGCAGTACTACAGAATCCGGCATCCACTGACCAGGAAAAGCAAGGGGCACGGTGTCGGATCGAGGAACTGGCGTGTTTTGAGAACTGAGGCTGAATTGAGAACCGTGCTACGTGGACGGAATAGCCGCAGAGGCGGTCTGAAAGTTGTGAAGCAGGGGGTAGCCTCTGCACCCATTCCCAGCCTTTACAGGCCGTCTGTGAGCTTGGAAATCGTGGTTTTGAGGCCGGTGGCCAGCGTCTTCAGCATCGTCAGACTGGGGTCTTTCTTGCCTGTCTCGATTTCCGACAGGTAGCTCCGGTCCATCGCCAAGAAATCCGCCATCTCGACCTGGGTCCAGCCGCGCG
>CAZGHZ010000024.1:0-47224 GCA_964525655.1 uncultured Occallatibacter sp. | reverse complement strand
GGGCGCGAAGAAGCGCTTCAGCAAGACTGGCACCGGAAAGATCAAGCGGGGCCAGGCCAAGACGCGCCATATCCTTACTTCGAAAGCGCCAAAGACGAAACGCAAGCTGGGAAGAATCCTGCTGGTTTCCGACGGCGACTTCAAGAAGGTCGCGCGCATGATTCCCTACGCCTGATCGTTGTGCCGTCTCCAACGTGAGACGGTGCATCAGGGCCCCCGCAAACGCGTTGCACGGGCCCCCGGCAGTTGGAGCAATTTGGCCCCAACGAATTGCCGAGAGATCGAGGCTTGAAACGAGCGAGTGAAGAGGTGTACAGCCCGGCCCGCAAAAGGCTCGGGCCTCCTGCCTCCAGCCGCATCACAGAACGCAAAATGGAGAAGAACCAATGCCCCGCGTAAAACGCAGTACCAAGCGGAGTGACCGCCGCAAGAAGATTCTCGAACGCGCAAGCGGTTATTTCCTTACCAAATCCAAGCTCTACCAGGCGGCCCAGGAGGCCGTCGAGCGCGGCCTGAAGTTTGCCTATACCGGCCGCAAACAGAAGAAGCGCCAGTTCCGCTCGCTGTGGATCGTGCGCATCTCGGCCGCTGCCAAACTGAATCGGATCAGCTATTCGCAACTGATTAACGGCCTCAAGAAGGCGCGCATCGAGCTCGACCGCAAGATCCTGGCCGATATCGCCGTGAAGGATGCGGCGGGATTCACAAGACTGGTCGAGCAGGCCAAGACGGCGCTGGTCTCGGAAAAGCAGATCAAGAAGCTCCAGCAGCAACAGCAACCGGCAAGCTGAGCGTTTGAAGTCGTCGAACGGCCCGGAATCCTTTGCAAGCGGATTCCGGGCCGTTTTGACTTTTTGGATAGCTCCGGAAGCTTCGCAAGGAACTGCGCGGAATGACGACTCGAAGAAAATCCCGTCAAATAAAGCCGCGCTCGAACCGCCTATTCCTGGCGTGTGTGGTTGCGTTTGCGATTCTGTTGCTGTTCCTGCGGATGCTCTTGTTTGTGCATGGACATGGGCGGCGGTAAATGTCGCAGGCAGCCTCGTTGACCTGGAGGAAGCAGAGATGGAGGGAGCAGAGGCCTTCAGGCCTCTGAATGCAGAATTCCATGGTAGTCGGCTTTAGCCGCGGAGTCTTGCAGGGAATAAGGCCCGGGCCTGAAGGCCCGATAATTTGATTTGGTCGTTTTCAGGAGCCTGAAGGCCCCTGCTCCCTCCGCAATGTCTCCACGGTCTCAAAACCGCGACATAGGCCACTTACTCGTATCTATCAAACCCGGGCGACTCGCCGCCAAAAATCATTCTCATGCTCAACGGGAATATCGAATCCTAAGTGTGTAATGCTGAGCTTTTCGTCGATTGACTGTGACGCGACAGTATCCCAGTTAAAATCCAAAGCGGATTGTGTGCCAAAAATCGTTGAGTAAGTCAATGTGAGTCCCGAGGTATTTGCTCGACCTCCGTCAATACTAACCGGCAAGCTGTCCCGAACAACCAGTGTGTTGTTATTAATCGTGACATCGCTATTCGTATTCGCATCGCGGTACTTCAGTCTTAAGTCCCGCGCAGCTCCGGCCCCATTGTTTAAGATTGCGATTCTTTCCTTAATGATTATTCCGCCTGGATCTTTTGCGGCAGAAATCGAAATATTGGGGGATGCCTGTTTGTCAGCTATCAACAGGCTCGTGAAAATCTGAGCCTCAGCAGAGGTTGCCTGCTTCTTTGCAGCAATTGCTTGCTCATCCGCAGCGTGTGCTTGCCTAGATGCGACCCAGGCAAGAGCGACAGCGATGATAACAGCCGCAATGCCTCCGATAGCCTGCGCCATACTTCCAAGAGTCTGTAACTGTATGGAGTTGTAGCGGAGCCAATCCCAGAATTCTGGTATATGGAGATCTCCAAAACTGCTGGTGCCTGGATCTTAGGTTTTTAAGTCCTGAGACCTGGGGATTTTGCTGGATGCGAAATCCTTCTCAGCCCTTGCGGCCGCGGATGGCTTCCTTGGCTTCGGCGTGGCCGGTGGCGGGGGCTTCGGGAACATCGGCCTTGGCGCCGCCGATCCCCAGCTTCTTGCGCAACTCGCCGTCGATCTTCGCAAAGATGTCCTTATTGTCTTTGAGGAATGTGCGGGTGTTTTCGCGGCCCTGGCCGATGCGCTCGCCGGAGTAGGCGTACCATGCGCCGGACTTCTCGACGATATTGTTGGCCACGGCCAGGTCCAGCACGTCGCCCTCGCGGCTGATGCCTTCGCCGTAGATGATGTCGAACTCCGCCTCGCGGAAGGGCGCGGCCACTTTGTTCTTGACGATCTTGATCTTGGTCCGGTTGCCGGTGACGGCGTCGCCGTCCTTGATGGCCGCGATGCGTCGGATGTCGACACGCACCGAAGAATAGAATTTGAGCGCCCGGCCGCCGGTCGTGGTCTCGGGGTTGCCAAACATCACGCCGATTTTCTCGCGGATCTGGTTGATGAAAATAAGCGCCGTGCGGGACTTCGACACCGTGCCGGTGAGCTTGCGCAGTGCCTGGGACATAAGACGTGCCTGGAGACCCATGTGGGAGTCTCCCATCTCGCCGTCCAACTCGGCCTTGGGCACCAGCGCGGCAACGGAATCGACCACCAGCACGTCGATTGCGCCGGTGCGGACCAGGGTTTCGGTAATCTCCAGCGCCTGCTCGCCGCTGTCGGGCTGCGAAACCAGCAGGTTGTCGATGTCCACGCCAAGCTTCTTGGCATAGCTGGGGTCCAAAGCGTGCTCGACGTCGACAAAGGCAGCCAGACCGCCCGCCTTTTGCGCCTCGGCGATGATCTGCAAGGTGATGGTCGTTTTGCCCGAGGACTCGGGGCCGAAGACCTCGGTCACACGGCCGCGGGGAATACCGCCCACGCCCAGCGCCGCGTCAAAGCTGATGGAGCCAGTTGAGATGACGGCGATAGGCACCAGCGCCTCTTTGGAACCGAGCCGGACGATCGACCCCTTGCCAAACTGTTTTTCGATCTGTGCAAGGGCGAGTTCTACGGCTTTGTTGCGGTCATCGGCGATTGCCATCTTGGAGGCTCCTCAGAGTAGTGCTCATCCGCGAGATTCCTGCTTTCCCGAGAGGAATAAGCGCGGCGGCCTGGATTGGATTTCGATGGGATTGTAGCAGGACAGGACACCCTTACGATAGGAAAAAATGGCGAAGAAATAGAGAAACCTCCGGGAACTCAAAAAACGCCCTGTAACTTTCTATTTCTGAGTAAACTCGCCGCACCTATGCCTGATACAGTCCGGCTTGGAAGCGTGCGAAAACCCGGCTTTGCTCAAGTTCAGACAGTATATGCGCCGATACGAGTCTCGCGAGCGGTTAGAGCATCGCAGGCCCTGTCGAGAGTTTCGTACTCCTGGTCATGGTCCTTGCGAAAGGCGCGGAAGGCTTCTTCGTTTGTCCAGCGGTCGATGGTGAGGTAATTGCCGGAGATGTAGGCGTCGCGGAGCAGTTCGGTGCCGCGATAGTCCGGCGAGGAGCGAAAGAGTTGAGCCCAGGCGCCCTCTGCGGAGTAGGCGGCTTCAAAGCCGGCGATCTTCTCCTCGGAAATCTCAAACTGCCAGACAACAACGAACATAAGTGGCCCCAATCTTGTTCTTATGGTATCGCAGCGGGGAGTGTCATGGCGTTTACCGGTCCGGCGGCGCCTCAGGAGTCAGATGAGTGCGGGCAATCCCGCCTTGGTTCTGATCGAAGGAAAGGCGTTCGAGAAGTCTGTCTCGGGAGCGATTCATCCCAAATCATCTCCGGCGCTCCGGGATGGCCAGGGCCTCAGATCTTTTGCAGATTGGCGAACTTCTCCATCAGCTTCTTCATGCCATGGCGGGCGAAAAGTACTGTCAGCTTCGCGTCTTCGCCGTCGCCCTCGCGCATAAGGATCGTGCCTTCGCCGTACTTTGAATGGCGAACTCGCTGGCCTTTCTTGAGATAGGCGGCACCACCGGAGCGCGGCAGATCCATCGCAGGAGCCGATGAGGCGGGACGGGGTAGCGATCCTGGCCTGCCGTGGCCCGATTGGCCTCCGAAGAAGCGCGCAATATTGTCAATCGAGGTTGGCGCTTCTGAGCTTTCGCTCTCTGGGCTAGAACCGTGGCTTGTCGAAGCCACCTTAGTCTTGGAGACCATCCAAGGGGCGACAAAGGGCTTGCCTTTGGATACGGTGCCGAAGCGAACTCCTGCGCCGGGGTTGGCGGGCGAGCGCGGGGCCTCCTGATTCTCGTCTTCGTAGTTGTAGTGCCGGTCGCCAAAATCGCCTCCTGCACCTTGACGCGGTCTGAAGGTGTTTGGGTAGCCGGGGGTGGACCAGGAGGATGCCTGAGGCCGGCCACCCAGGTTCTCGATCAACTGGCTGGGAACCTCTTCGAGGAAACGTGAAGGAATGCTCATCTCCGGGGCGTCGTTGCCGTATCTTCTCCGATAGTGCGCTCGCGTGAGGATCAGGGAGTTCATGGCGCGGGTCATACCCACGTAGCATAGTCGGCGCTCTTCTTCGAGCTCGTCGGGATTGTTCAGGGTGCGCGAATGTGGGAAGAGCCCCTCTTCAAGGCCGGCGAGGAAGACGAGTGGAAACTCCAAACCCTTGGCTGCGTGCAGTGTCATCAGGGTGACGCGGGCGTCGGGATCGAACTGGTCGGTATCGGAGGCCAGAGCTGCATGGTCGAGGAACTCGGCCAGGGTTTCGCCGCGAACTTCGGCGTCGTGCGCGGCGTTGGCCAGTTCTTTCAGGTTTTCAATGCGGCTGAAGGCCTCTGGCGAGCCTTCGGTTTCGAGGGCCTTGATGTAGCCGGTGCGGTCGATGATGAACCGGATCAGTTCGGGCAGCGTGGCGGCATCACCGGACGCGCGGAATGCTGGCTTCACTGGAAGTTCTTCCCTCGGTTCAGCCGAAGATTCCAGATTGGCCACCTGCATCGTCATGGTGAGAAAGGGGCGTTTGGGCTGAGTGGCAAAGGGCGAGAAGTGGCTGGCATCGAGGAGCGGGAGCTGGGCCTTGTCTTCGCCGCCGAAAGGCACCTCTGCGTCTACCACCTCCGAAACGGAGGAATCGACCGAGCCAGCGCCGAAGCCGAAGCCAGTGTCGGCATTCTCGTCAGCCTCCGCACCGGCGGCCACGTCAGCCGCGAGCTTGCCGGCAAAGTCGGGGTCCAACATGGCCTGCGCGTCGAGGATGAGCTGGCGGAAGGACTCGATGGCCATCAGTGCTCGCGTTGGGATGAGGCGGTTGGCGATGGCGGCTGCGAGAGCGTCCCAGGTCGATGCGTCGGTCTCAAGAGCCAGCCGTTCGAGCGTCTCCAGCGTGGTCTTGCCGATGCCGCGGGCCGGGGTGTTGATGACCCTTTGCAGGGCCATCGAGTCGTGGGGATTGCGGACAAGGCGCAGATAACTAAGAAGGTCCTTGATTTCCGCGCGCTCGTAGAAACTGAAGCCGCCTACCATGGTGTATTTGATGTTGTAGCGGCGCAGCGCCTCCTCAACCAAGCGGGACTGCGAATTGGTGCGATAGAGTACGGCGCAGTGAGCTTCGGCGGCATCGGGGCTGGCAGCCGCGTCGCGAAGAAACTTCTGAATGCGATCGGCGATGAAGAGCGCCTCGTTTTCGCCGTCCGGAGCCTCGTAGTAGCCGATCAAGCTGCCGCCCTGGCGATCGGTCCAGAGCTTCTTGCCCTTGCGCTGGAGGTTGTTGGCGACCACGGAGCCGGCAGCCTCCAGAATTACCTGAGTGGACCGGTAGTTTTGCTCCAGCCTGACGATGCGGGCATTGGGAAAGTCTTTTTCAAACTCAAGGATGTTGCGGATGTCAGCGCCGCGCCAGGAATAGATGCTCTGATCTTCGTCCCCTACGGCGCAGACGTTTTTGGATTCGCCTGCCAAGAGCTTCATCAGTTCGTACTGGGGGCGGTTGGTGTCCTGGTACTCGTCGACCAGCAGATAGCGGTAGCGGCGCTGGTAGCGCTCGCGGGCGGCTGGGGAGACTTTGAGCAGGCGCACCGCCTCCAGCAGCAGGTCGTCGAAGTCGAGGGCGTTATTCTTGCGCAGCTCCGCTTTGTAGCTCTGGTAGATGTGGGCGATGCGCTCACTGTTGGGGTCTTTCGATGCGAGGTAATACTCCTGCGGATCGACCATATGATTCTTCGCCCAGGAGATGCGGCCAAGCACTACGCGAGGCGTGAGCTGTTTGGTGTCCAGGCCCATCCGCTTCATGACCTGCTTGACGATGGCCTGCTGGTCGTTCTCGTCGTAGATCGCAAAGGAGCGCGTCAGGCCTTCGCCGCCGACCTTCAGTTCCTCGATGTCCCGGCGCAGCAGGCGGACACAGAGCGAATGAAAGGTGCAGATGAGAGGCTTAGCCAGCGAGGAATGATCGAGCAGCCGGTCTACACGCTCCCCCATCTCGCTGGCGGCCTTGTTGGTGAAGGTGACGGCGAGGATGGAGTCGGGTGCGACACTCTTCTCGCGGATGAGCCAGGCGATGCGGCTGGTGATAACGCGCGTCTTGCCCGAGCCAGCCCCGGCGAGGATGAGCAGGGGGCCTTCGGTGGCCTCGACGGCAGCGCGCTGTTCGGGATTCAGATTGGAGAGCTGCGGCGGCAAGGTTCGAGTCCAGGCGGGAAGAGTCCTGTCTCTAGTGTACCGGTTGTGATGATTAGAGGCGCGCGCCTGGCCAACGGGTAGGGTGTTTGGTCCGGTCGAGTCCCAGACGATGACGGCAACTGAAATTTTAAATTGCATAAAATATATATTTTATAGATAATTGAGATTATGCAGACGATCTCAGCCACCAAAGCGAGTCAGAACTTTGCCGCCACGCTCGATGCCGCGCAGCGTGAGCCGGTGCGAATCCAGCGTCACGCTCGGGACATTGCGGTACTTGTCTCGGCTGAAGAGTACAACCGACTGTATAGAAACCGGTGGGCCGAATTCAATCGGCTCTCTGCGATTGCTGCAGAGCACGCGAAGAAGAACGGCCTGACCGAAGAGGTCTTGGCTCAGATATTGGCTGACTGATGCCCGACCCGAAGCGGTTGGTGGTCGATACAAACGTTGTGTTGAGCGGGTTGATCTTTCCCGGATCGGATCCCAGTCGGGCCTTGCTTAAGGCGCAGACGAACGAGGTACTGGCATCGGACGCAACACTGTTGGAGTTGATCGAGGTAGTGAGCCGCACCCGTTTCGACCGTTATATCGATCGAAGCATTCGGCAACGGCTTGTGGCGGAGTTCGCCAACGCCTGCGAGGCAGTCGAGATCGTGGCTCCCATCCGAGCCTGTCGCGATCCGAAAGACGACAAGTTCCTTGAGGTTGCCGTGCATGGGCGCGCGGATTTGATAGTGACCGGGGACGAGGACCTTCTTGTGCTGCATCCATTCCAGGGAATTGTGATTTTAACTCCGGCTCAATACCTCGAAACGAAGTGATCTTTCTCCGCCAAGTTATCCTGAAGAGACAATGACACATTTCAATCCACATCGGCGCCGCGTCGCCGTTTACTGCGGCTCGGCCGACGGCACGAACCCAGCATTTCTTGCGGAGGCACGGTCGCTCGGCGCGGCGATTGCCTCTCGCAAACTGGGCATGGTCTATGGCGGAGCTAATGTAGGCCTGATGGGCGCAGTGGCCGACGCGGCGCTGGCCGCAGGGGCTGAGGTGATCGGCGTGTTGCCTGCCGTGCTTGAGGGACGCGAGATAGCCCACGCTGGACTGACTGCGCTTGAACTGGTGCCCACCATGCACGAGCGCAAAGCGCGTATGGCCGAGCTGGCAGATGCGTTTCTTGTGTTGCCGGGCGGTTATGGAACGCTTGAGGAGCTACTGGAGGCCGTCACCTGGGCGCAGCTCGGCCTGCACGACAAACCCGTGGTCCTCATCAATACTGCGGGCTACTGGGACGGACTGCTGGCCTTCCTTGACACCGCAGTGGCGGCGGGTTTCTTGAAGCTGCGGAATCGGGAGTTGCTGCGCATTGCCGCGAGCGCCCGTGAAGCAGTGACAATGGCGATTGAGAACTAGTCGGCTGGCGCGTTGGTCGCCCGTTCTGCCCAATAGCCGTTTCTTCCGGTGACGACAAGATCGGGGTAGTCTTTCAAGCGCAATCCGATGGCATGAAAGCCTGGGTGAGGCGCTGCCGGATAAAAGCTGAGAAGATAACGATTCGGCAAGTGATGGGATATGGCCTGCACGTCGCGTTCAAGGCTACGCGCATCTTTGAAGGTGAAGGATTCGCCGCCGGTCAGCTGCGCCACGCCCTCCGCCGCATTGTGCTTGAACCCGTCGGCGGCTGCGATGGCCGCTGCCTTGGCTAGCCTCAGCGGCGGAGCCAGCAAGCCGAGGCAGTCGAAGTCCTGCTCCAGGCGGCTTACGCTCTTGTCCACATCCGGGCCCCGGCTCATGCAGCCGCCGGCCGGGCCGGGGGTAGGGTCGTGGTAGGTCAAAGCGGCTGTGTGGGCGACGTTGGATTTGCCAGTGGCAAAACTCAGACTGTAGATGGCCGTATTGGTGTCGCTCACATCGCGCAGGGCTTGCTCAAGGCTTGACTGGCTGCCGTGATCTACCGTTTCGCTTATAAGAAGAATGGCACGCCGATAAGAGGCCGGTTGTCTGCGCAAGAGATCGACGGAGAATCGCAGGCTGTCGAGAATGGCGGCGTTGCGATCGCCCGGCTCAAGATTCTGCAGAGATTCTCCGACAGCATTCAGATCCGCTGTGAAATTCAGAGCGACTTGCGGCGCCCCGTCAAACTGCACCACGGCAACTTTATGAGGGACTGCGCCGACGACCGCCTCAATGGATGGACCCAAGTTGCGGTATTTGCCGAGCTGGCGAGCGCCCGTTCCGCCTGTCTCAACCACAATCACGAGCGCCAGCGGCTCGCTTCCCGTATCTTCGTCGATGATGACCTTCTGTTCAATGCCGTCATCGGTTACAACGAAATCCCGCGCGGCAAGCGTGAAGACAGGCTCACCAGATTTGGTCCTGACCAGTGCTGGAATAAGAACCAGCGTGGTGCGCGAAGTGATTTCCGGGCTCTGAGGTCCAGGCGAAGCTGGTGTTTGAGCCGGCGCCGCTGGCAGGCACGCAATTGCGACCAACAGTACAAGCTTCACGACAGACAATCCGAGGGTCATGTGTATTTGACGAATATGCGACCTTTCGGTATCGGCGATTGCATCAGTGTACTCGCTTGGGCTGTGACTGCAACGGCCAAACTCGTATACTCGACTTAGTGCATGTCTACTCACCTCGACAGAATTTTGGCAACGACGCGGGCTACCGTAGCCTCGGCCAAGACACGGGTTCCCTTGGCCCATCTGGAGCGGCAAGCCACTCTGCACAGGCCACGTGGATGGGCTGCCGCCCTGCGCCAGAAGGCTGCTTTGGGGCCGGCCGTCATTGCGGAGATCAAGAAGGCGTCGCCTTCAAAGGGGCTGATTCGCGCGGATTTCGACGCGGTCCAACTCGCTCAAAGCTACTTTGCTGGCGGTGCGGCGGCGCTTTCGGTTCTCACCGACGAGCCATTCTTTCAGGGCAGCCTGCGTAACCTTGAACTGGCATCGGCTGCGGTCCCTTTACCGTGCCTGCGCAAGGACTTCACCATCGACGAATATCAGATCGTGGAGGCTCGGGCGCACTGTGGTGATGCAGTTTTGCTGATCGCCGCCGCTCTTTCCGATGACGAGCTAGTCCGTTTTGCCCGCGTTGCGCATGGTCTCGCGCTTGACGTGCTCGTCGAGGTGCATACAGCCGAGGAACTGGACCGCGTTCTCGCAACGCTCGGCGAGAGTGGCGTCGACGCCATTGGCGTGAACAACCGAAATCTCAAGACATTTGAGGTGCGTCTTGAGACTTCGCTCGAACTCGCAGAGCGCATACCTTCCACGGTAGTTCGCGTGGCTGAGAGCGGCATCGCGGCTCCTGAAGATTTGGCCCGGCTGCGCACTGCGGGCTTCGACGCTTTTCTGGTCGGTGAGAGCCTCATGCGGCAAGCCGATCCCGGCGCCGCGCTTGCGGGGCTGCTGACAGCAGCCGGCATTAGAGGAGTGGTCAAGGCCCAATGAGCGTTTGGATCAAGATTTGCGGCAATACGTCGCTCGAAGACGCGCTGATGGCCGTCGATGCGGGTGCGGATGCATTGGGATTCATCTTTGCGCCAAGCCCGCGCCGGGTAACGGCAGCCGAGGTTGCTGCGATCACTCCGCACCTCCCTGCAACGATCGAGAAGATCGGCGTCTTCGCTGATGCTGTGCTGGAGGAGATTGTTTCCACGGTCCGCGCCTGTGGGCTGACTGGCGTGCAACTGCATTTCGATGCAGAACCGGAGCTTCCGGCGAAGCTTCGCGGCCATCTCGGGCCGGAGGTTCGCATTCTGCGAGTGATTCACTTCGACGCGGGGGCTGGCAGTCTTCTTGCCGCCCAGATCGCTGGGCAATCCAGAAACCCTCATGTGGACGGGGTGCTGTTGGATTCGCGAACGGCCACGGCCATCGGCGGCACCGGCGTCACCTTCGATTGGGTCGAAGCTCGAAGGAGTGTTTTCGGAGACGCGGGAAGACTCAAACTGGTTGCCGCTGGCGGGCTCAGCCCGCACAACGTTGCCGAAGCCATCGCAACGTTGCATCCTTGGGGCGTGGATGTGGCTTCGGGCGTGGAGGCCGCGCCGGGCCGCAAAGACCCCATGAAGGTGCGTGAGTTTGTGACACGCGCAAGAGCCGCGAGTGCAACAAATTGGCAATCTAGTTCGAATATCGCGCGTTGATCACGTTTGACGACGGATATCTGGATAACTACAGCATCGCTTTTCCATTCCTCGTTCGCATGGCGTGCAGGGAACTTTCCTGTGCGTCATGAATCGTTGCCAAGAGTGCCAGAGAGCTCGCGGTGTAATCACGGGCGGATCATGGCTTGGATTGCTTTGAATCTGAGGCCCTATCGTCAGGGGTGCCGGATGTCAAGTTACCAGCGGTCGCAGCACAGGGAAATGTGCCTATGGAGATGGACAAGTCATTGACCCACAATAGAGTGGCATAACTCCAAGAACTGCTGAGTCTTGATCTCCCAGTTATTCTCGCGCGCATGCACCACCCCATTTGCGCCCAGTTCATTTCGTAAGCCAGCGTCTTTAAGGAGACGAATGCAGGAGGTGGCAATCGCCTCAAGGGATTCTCCATCTACGAGCAAGCCGGTGACCTCATGCAGGATCGCATCCGGTACTCCTCCAGCCTTGCCGCCGATCACTGGCTTGCCGCATGCTCCGGCTTCGAGAAATACGAGGCCGAATCCCTCGGTATCGCCGTTCTCTATTGTTCTATTCGGCATAATATAGACGTCACATGCCGAATAATAATCGGCAACCTCATCGTCTGGGACCGCTCCGGTGAAGATCACGACATCTTCCAGGTGCAGGTCCGCTACCAGTCGCTGAAGCCTCCGGCGGTCGCCGCCTTCGCCGACAACCAAATACACCACATCGGGTACTGCTTCGCGAACCATGGGCAAGGCTCTGATCATCATATCCTGCCCCTTACGTTCGTCTAATCGAGCAAGGGTCAGAAGGACATGCCGATTTGCAAGACTGTATCGGTCGACGATGAGCTGGTTCTTATCGCTCGGCCGGAAGCGGACCGTATCCACTCCGTTTGTAATCAATGTGATTCGGTCCGAAGGAATTCCTAAACTTATCAATGCATCCTTTGTGAAAGAACTGACTGCGACAAGTGCCGATGCATCTCGCAGGGCCTTCAGCCGCAACTTAGCAAAGAAGCTCGCGCCCATGGGAATCTCCTCGCCGTGAACATAAATCAAGACCTTCATCCTGGGCCGCCATTTTCGCACGGCTGACACTGCCCAATAACAATTCGCGAGAGTTCCAACGCACACCAATTCCGGTTGCAGAGCGTCCAATACGCGAATGAGGCCGCGCTTCACATGCGGATGCAGCAGAAATCGCTCATAAGCAGCCTGACACACGCCTCGAAATCTGCCATTCGGGAGCCAGTTCAGACGATGAGATAGCCGGCGCATCCGGTAGACATTATCCTGTGTGGAGACCTGGCGCTCTTTGTACCTTACGGGGTTGCCATCAGTGTCGAAGTTACCTGTAATAATCGTGATCTGTTCTGGCGCGTGCACGGCCAGATTGTGCATAACGGCGCCAGCGCCGCCAATCGTCGGTGGGTAGACTTCTGTTACTATCGCAACGCTCATTGTTGGTCCGCGTCCTAAGGTTACAAGGTTCCGTTGGAAAGTTCTATCCGACGAGATTTCTGAGTTGCGCCCATTCTAGGCGCCAAACATTGCGGGCAGTGGCTTTCGACCGGAGGAAGAAGGGAAAAGAGATTGATGTTTACCTCCATGTCCAACTGTTCTCTTAAAGCCCACCGAAGAACAGGTCCGTGCAATCCTTGAAATCTGCATGTTCATATGTCCATCATTTCGAAATAGTCATCCCAACTCTTATACTCAGCCCCTGGCCATTGAACACGCTGCGCCGCATTTGTGACATGCACAACAATCGATCACTTCATCTTAACAAGCGCCTGGAGAGATGCTGCCTCACCATGACTGTCAGAATCCTGTACCTCTTGAGGCTCATCGTGAAACTTGGGAACGGCCATAGTACTAAGCTTCTGAGAATGAACCGAAGGTCAAGTGACGAATCCTCCTCGCGCAACGCGATTGATGTGGTGTAATACTGGAACGCAGTTAGCTTTCGACGCCAAAGAAGCCGAGAAAGGCCTGCGGTGCCTGCCAGGCAGAGGTTATCGATCATATAGCTTCGAGCGTTGAAATAGCGCATCGCATTTGAACTTAGACTTCCGGCGACTCTTCGATACACAGCGAGAGATACCGGCACGGAAGCGAACGATTTCACAGAATAGCGAAGGGCGAGCTTCAACCACAGGTTCCAGTCATCGCAAACCCGAAGGTGATCATCGAACCCTCCCACTGCGTCGAATGCGTCGCGGCGAACAGCCGCTGTACTGGCACCGCCCTCTATTGCAGAGAGGTAGCGAAGCCTCGGCCAGAGTTCCATGGGCGAAATAGCCTCGTGCTCTCTCTCCGATCCATCGATGGCAATCTCTCGAATTCCAGTGTAGATGAGCACTGTCTGCTGGTTCTCCAAGGCACAGCGCCGTTGAAGTTCCAGCTTCTCCGGCAGAAACCAGTCGTCTGCGTCGAGAAATGCTAGCCAATCTCCTGAAGCCTCTTGGACACCTCGATTTCTAGCGAACGATGCGCCCCTATTCTCCGCAAGACGAATGACGCGAACTAGCGACGGGAATGATTCCGCAACCGCGGCAGTGCCGTCGGTCGACGAGTCATCAACAACGATGATTTCGTGTGGCGCATAGGTCTGGCTCAGACAGCTCTCGATTGCCGTGCGAATATACTGCTCCGCGTTGTAAGCAGGAATGATTACACTGAACTTCATGTCCGATTTCCCCTTGATCTGCGCCTAACTAATGCAAACGTGCCAAAGCAACTCATCGTCCTGTGCTTCCTTGTGCGATCATGCTGACATGTGCATTGCCTATCCTTCTTAGATGTTGGTTGAAGATTCGCCGCGGAATGGCAGACGAATTATTAGGAGCAAAATCGTATCTGCGAGTTTGGCGATCGGTTTCGGCAGCATCCCGGTCAGCATCTTAAGTCGGATATGGTCTTCCGGCTCCAGTACGCGCATCAGATAGAAAAGCGAGAAGAGAACAATCAGCGCGGCGCTCCCGCCACATGCGATCGCCCATATAGGCGTCAAGCGCACGGCAATGAAATGCGCAGTCAGCGATGCAAGTAGGCTGCAAAGGGCGACCTTTCCCACCAACATCCAGGGCAGTCTCACCTTGAAGAGATAGATGCTGACGCCCCACATCAATGCAACGGCAGTCAATTGCGCGGCGCCATTTCCGATGCAAGCGCCCACTGCGGCGTGTGCCGGAATGAGATACCAGGCTACGCCGATATCGACAATTCCCGCCAGAACGGTCGCGGCGATCACATAACGCTGCTTCTCCGAACTCTCCATGAGGCTTTGCGCGGGACCGCCAAACGCCTTGAACATGCAAAGAAGCGGCGCCAGCGCGACGACAGCCGCGGCACCCTCGAACTTATGGCCGTAGACCAAAAGCAAAGCAGGAACCGCGAGCGATGCGGCGATAAAGTGCAGGGGAATCGACATCAGGGCGAGACACCGAAAGGCAGTGGCCGCCAGTTCGGGCAGCCTGGACTTGTCGCGCCCGTATTGAGCAAAGATCGTGATGCCGACCGCCGACCCGAAGATCGAGGCGACCAACAGCAACTGGTCGGCCATCGTGAATGCTAGTGAATAGTAGGTAACTTGGCTAATATCCGAGTGGAGATTCTTGAGCAGGATGATCTCCGATCGTCCCCAAACAATCTGCGCCACAATCATGCTGGCAACGGCCTGCAGGGCAAAGGGCAGCATTCGCCTGTGCAATCCCGGCGGATCGTGATGGATCTTCTCCCAGGCCAGGACCCGCTTCATTGTCGGGAAGAAGCGCACAAGGAAATCGACCGTCCGCATGATGAACATCGACGCGCCGATACCAACCACTCCCCAATGAAAGAACACGGTCGCCACAACTATGACGAGATAGGCGATGGCCGAAACAACCGAGGCGGGCATGTTCGTCGATAAGTCTTCCGTGGCGGCATTGGCCTGCGAAGAGGGGGAGTTGACCATCGATGGCCAAATACTGAGAACCATCAGGACCGCGGCTAGCCTGTATTCCGCGTTGGCGTCCCCCAGCACCCAGCAGAGAATGCCGCCGGTGGCCAGCGTCGCGATGCCGATCTGCAAAAGCAACGTTCGAAGGTAGATGTATCGCGCGGTGCCCCAGTCGCCCTTGCCGATAAACTCGGCCATGTATTTACGAGTGGTTGCGGCGATGCCGACTCCACCCAGAGCTCCTACCAAGTTGGCGATATAGGAGACGTAGACGAGATAGCCGTTCTTCTGCGGTCCGAGATAACGGTTGATGGCAATCGAACTGATAAGGGTAACAACGGCGCTTGTGACGGTTTCAATGCCGAACCAGCCGGAGTTCTTCACGATGGTATTTGAGTTGGACATGGAAGATCAGGCCTGTTCCGATAAAGAGTAGCGCACCTATCCCTCAAAAATGCCAAACGCAACCGGAAGCCTGCCAGGCACTTCCGGCGATGAGTTTACGGCCTAGCTTAGTCCTGTCAGCACTGCTTGCGCGTCCTTTGCAGTCGACGAGTTGGGCGCCAGAGAAATGGCCTTCTTGAGATGAATCGCCGCATTGTTCCTGTCCTTCAGCCTGCTGTATACCATCCCCAGGTGATACTCCATTGTGGCGCTGCTCGGATCGCTCTTGACGGCGTCTTCCAGAAGGTCGCGGGCGAAGGCGTAGGTTCCCTTGTAATAGTAGGCCCATGCGAGCGTGTCGGCGGTATTTGGCGAATCCGGCTTGCCCCGCCGCGCGGTCTGCGCCAGGGTCAGGGCAACATCCACGTTTTCGCCGTTCTCTAGCATTATGTAAGCGAGATTGTTGGCTGCTACCGGCTGCTCGGGCTGAAATTGAAGAGCTTTCTTGTAGTCGTCCTCGGCCTTTTGTTTATTGCCGCGCGACTCTTCGAGGGCTCCGAGAATGGCCAGACTACCGGCATTGCCGGGATGCGATTTTGTCCACTGCTCCCAGGCGGCAATCGCACTGGCCGTCTGTCCGCTACTCACCTGAAGCTGAGCATAAATTGAGATTGCGTCGCCATCGTCCGGATTGATCTCCATAGCTTTGCGGGCTGTGGCTACGGCCTGGTCGAAGTTCTTGTTCTTAATCTGAAGTTGAGCGAGGAGATCGTAAAGTCCGCTGTTCCTCGGACTTTTCGCAATTTGGGCGTTCAGGCGAGCCAAGGCCTGTTCCGGCTGTTTCTTGTAGAGATCGTAACCGACTAAACTGCGCAAGGCGCCAATCGAATTGGGATCATTCTGTAATGCCTGCTCGAGCAGGGCCGTTCCTTCCGGAAAGCGCTTTTGCGAGTATCGTATCTCGCCGAGCATGAGATAGGGCTGTGAGCTCTTCGGGGCATTGGTCATCGCGGTCTTCAGGTCGGTCTCGGCCTTGTCCGGTGCGTTGTGCGCCAACTCCACGGTCGCTCGCCATACGTAGCCGCCGGGGAAATGAGGAGCGGAGGCAATCGTCTTCTCCGCCACGTCGGCCAGAAGGTTCATATCGCCCTTCAAGGTTGCAATGCGCGCCAATTCCTCCTGAGCTTCCAGGCTGGTCGGTTTCAGTTGCACAGCCTGGCGAAAGCTCTTCTCGGCCAGACCGGTATCTCCCTTAGCTAGAGCAACCTTGCCCAGCCAGAATTGAATAAAGGCATCTTTGGGGTCGTCATTGGCGGCCTTCTGTAGGGCATCGATTGCTTCAGTCAACTTGCCGTTGTTGAACAACACAATTCCGTTCAGCACAACGACCTGGGGATCCTTGCCGTTTTTCTTCATCAGCTCGGCAACTACGTTTTGTGCCGTGGCAAAATCCCTGACCTGAAGTAGAATCCGGACGTATCCCTCCTGTACGGAGAGATTCTTGGGGTATTTCTGAGAGAGACTCGCAAACTCGGCCCGGGCCTTGTCGGTCTGTCCCGATCCCGCGTAATAATCGGCCAGCATTCGTACTCCCTGGGGGCTGTCCGCAAGATCGTTTGAAGCCTGGCGAAGGACTTGTTCGGCTCTTGCCTGATCGCCTTGCTTCAGAATCACCTGAACGAGGCTTTCTCGCGCGCTCAGACTCTTGGCATCGGTGGCGACAGCGCTCCAGCAGACCTGCTCGGCCTCCTGCAAACGGCTGCCCTTGACATAGAAAGCGGCAAGCAATAGTTTTGCGTTCACTGATTTGGCATCGAGTGCGACTGCCTTTTTCAATTCGCCTTCGACGGAGGAATCCAGGCTTGAATCGCCCGCTTCCAGCAAGGCGAGAGTCTCGTGCAGCTTCGAGTCGTTCGGGGCGATCTCAAGTGCGCGATGGATCTCGGCCATGGCGACATCCTTCTGTCCGCGCCGGGCTGCTATCCGGGAAAGCAACGCATGAACATCTGCGTTGTTCGGGAGAGCAGTCAAGGTCGCGGCTGCCTGGGCCTGGGCTTCGTCGATCTTGCCACCGGCAAGGAGCAGGTTACCGAGATCGATGCGCGCCTGGTAGTTTGCCGGCTGAAGGTCAACCGTCTTCGCAAGTTCACCGTACGCGGAGCTCAATGCACCCATATGGAGATACGTTTGCGCAAGAGCGTAGTGCGCATCGGCGAAATTCCTGTCGATCTTTAGGGCATTGGAGAACTGGATCGCGGCTTCCCTGTTCTTGCCTTGCGCGCTATACTTCTGTCCGCTTTCCAGATACTTATGCTTGCGCACATTTGGATCGCGAAAGCACCCGGACAAGAGCGTCAGCGACAGCAATAGCATCGCTGATCCAAGAGCCGTGCGGCGGCTCCACGGTCTCCACGAGCCATCAAAGCCAGATCGCAGTGCATTGAATCCGATTTTCACTTTCATCCATCCTTTCAGGCTGTCTGACGTACGTCTTCAGCCCGAGGCTATTGGCTGAGGGTAATTGCCCTGCGGCGCCTCATCTGATTCGTTTAATCAGGAACAAATCGCGGCAGCAAGTGAGCAATCTGCGTGGTGAATCCTTCGGCGCGCTGTCTTGCCGCCGCTGTGCTCTCGCTGGAGGCGATCGGCGTGATGACCCGGACCAGCGCCCCATCCGTACGATTCATCCGAATTGCATCGGCGACCATGTGAATCTTTGCAAGGTATTCATTTGCCACGCTGCGCCCGTGCGCCTGGTACCAGTAGATTACGAATTGCCGCACTTCTCCGTCGGCAATAATGTACTCGCCCACGCGGTGCGGTTTGCCACTCGCATCGAACAGATCCACGTAGGTCGAGGACTCGAAGACCCAGCCGGCGCCTGGCAGGCAGTTCTTAGGAGAATGAATCGCCTGGCCGGTCCTCTGAGTTGGGAAGTAACCGATAAAGAGGCTGATCGGCAGATTCTGCCGATCTTGAACGTATATGCGCGAAAGGAAGTCTCCGGCACCCAGAACGTTGCGAGTTTCCTGGTCGATCTCCCGATCGCTTCCAGTCCATCCGCCAATGGCAATGGGGAACTGCGACAAGGGTTCGCTGGGGGGATTCCGGTCGGCACCGGGGCGCGTATGCAGCAAGATAGCCGTTACCGCAAGCAGCGCAACTGCAGTCCAGAAACGAAGACTCCTCATGCCTGCCGCCTTTTTGCGGGGAATAGAAGCGTCATGCGATGGACAAGAACCAAGCATCCGAGCGAGACCAGGAAGATTACCCAGCCGGAAAACTCGTGAAAAAAGCCCATTGCCTTCTCCGGATCCCAATATTGGACGCACAATCCGGTGCCGACAATGCGCAACGCGTTGGCCGCGATTGCGATCGGAATGCTTGCCGCGATCAGCGACACGCGCCGCCAAACCGACTTCTCCATAAAGTATCCATAGAAGACCGCCAGCGTGAACAGGCTCATCAGCGAGCGGATACCGCTGCAGGCCTCCGCCACCTCCAGTTTCATTACGGGGAGCACGATGACATTGCCCTCACGAAGAACCGGAACGGCAAATAACGGAAGAAGATCGCTTGCCAGTCTCGAAGCCAATAGCTGCAGCGGAAAAGTGATCTGATTGAAGAGAATGGCCGGAATGGGGATTGCCAGCAACAATACCAGCAGCGCGAAGCGCAACTCGCTTAAGAGCTGTCTTCCGCCAAAGCAAAGGGTCAGGCCCGCCAACAGGATCACCAGCGAAACCCGCGAGAGGAAGAGCTCAGACCCGTAAACCCCCAGGAGCAGAACGGCCAGTCCCAGCGCCATCACGGCAATTCCGCTCCACGAAGGCGTGATTTTCGTTGCCCGAAGGATGCTCCGCTTTTCCCAGAGCAGATACGCCGCGAAGACGGGCACCAAGAAGCCGTGAGAGAAATCGGGTATCTGCCACCAGTCGGTTACGAGCTTCCCGATCACCTGGTAGTAGACCGCCGCCACCAGCAGGCAGATCATGACCGATCTCAATGCCAATGAGCCGTATCGGGAAAACCACGGGCTCAAAGGAGCCGCGTGAGCCAACAAGTCATGGGCCGGTTTCCCATTGATGGAGTCTTTGAGCATATCGATTCGCTTCACCCTTCAGTAGCAATCGTCGTACCGAATGTGAAGCGGATTGATCGGGGGGGAATCGCCCATGGATTCTCCGCTCAATTGGAAGCAGTCTTCCGGTATGGGTGGAAAATACTTACCACTTATTGGGAACCTCATTGGTATATTTCTTCCCATCGGGAGGGAATCAATCTACCCTGTATTTAATCAATCGCCACAGAACGGTCGTCCAGAGAGCATTCCCATCAGGGGAAGCGGATCTCTCCTTCCAACCCCGGATTTGGAAGCTGCATTGCTAATGAAGGGGTGGACCAAGGTTATTTATGGCAAGCATGGCGACAATCCAGAACGCGAAGCGGCAGGCCAAACCAGCCCTTCCGATTGAGGCGCGAATTCAACGCGCAATTGCCAGAATTGCGGAGAGCGAGTGCCCGGTCCTGATTCTGGGCGAGAATGGCGCAGGGAAGCGAACCGCAGCCGCTCAAATCCATGCACATTCCAATCTCAGCCGCAGCGCATTCAAAGAGATCCGCTGCAGCGATACCAACTCCCAGGCCCTGCGAAGCGCCCTGTCCTCCAGCGGAACTGTCTATCTGGTTGAAATAACGGATCTCAGCCTTTCCTTGCAGGAGCTTATTGTCAACGCCTATTTTCGCTCGGAGCAAGCGCCGGCGTGCCGCCTTCTGTGCGGCTCCAGCCGCGAACTTCAGGAAGAGGTCAAGTCCTGGCGCGTGAGAGAGGATTTCTACTATCTTGTCTCAGCCGTGACCCTTCGCGTTCCCCCGTTGCGCTGCAGAAAGTCCGAGATTCTCTTGATCGCAGATGAACTCCTGACGCGGTATTCGAAGCAGTTTGACCGGCCCAAGCCGGTGCTTGGAAAGGAGATTGTCGGACATTTGATGGATCATGCATGGCCCGACAATCTCTCTGAGCTTCAGACTGCGATCAAGACCTTTGTAGCGATCGGAGACCAGGCAATCTCTCTGGCCGCCATCAAAGCCGCGGCACATCCTGGCAGCGGGAACGGAATTCGCAGGCACCTCTTATTAAAGGAGGCCACGCGGGCCTCTTCGATTCAGATTGAACGCCAGTTGATCTCTGAAGTGCTATCTTCGACCGGCGGCAACCGGAAACGCGCCGCGGCCGATCTGGGAATCAGCTATAAGGCACTGCTCAACAAACTCAAACAAATCGAAATGGAAAACCAATCGCTTTTGAACAAAAACGGAGTCGCACAATGAAATTGGGGAGCCTCCTGGTCGCCGCAATTCTTTCTTCGGCGCTTAACTGCCACGCGCAAGACAAGGCGCCCGTCGATCGGCCGAGTCTGCCGGAGACATCGGCGCCGCCCTCGTCAGGCATCGCCAAGGCGGCGGCGCCGGATGCGGCCAACGCCCCGGCCGACAGCTACGTGATCGGGGCGTCCGACATGATCGCCGTGACCGTATTCAAGGAGCCGACCCTGTCGGGGACGTTGCTCGTCCGGCCTGACGGAATGATCTCGATGCCGCTGCTCGGCGACGTGAAGGCGTCAGGCAAGACTCCGCTCGAGTTGGCGGACGAGATTGCGGACAAGCTCAAGAAATACATACAGGACCCGAATGTCACGGTGGTTCTGAATCAAAACAACAGCAAAATCGTGTACATGATGGGTGAAGTGGGAAAGACGGGCCCGGTAGCTATGACTCCCGGCATGACCCTGCTCCAGGCGGTCGCGACCGCCGGCGGACTTACCCCGTACGCCAATTCGAAGAAGATCTATATCCTGCGCAACACCGGCGGCAAGCAAGAGAAAATTCCGGTGCAATACAAGCAAGCGCTGAAGGGCGACAGTTCGCTGAATCTCATTCTGAATCCGGGCGACACCATTATCGTTCCATAAGGCTACCTAAATGAAAGTGACGTACACAATCCTGGCGGCCCTCTGGTTTGCCGGCAACGCGGCAAGAGCGCAAGTCGTTCCCGATGTCAACCGCCCCAATCCGCTCCCGATCAGCGGAACGTTGCGTTATGACCTGCGCTATTCGCAAACCGCGCAGTTTTACGGCGGAAGCTTGGGCGACACGCAGACCAGTATCGCGTCCGGAGACTTGACCTACGCCAATCTCAATCAATTCCGCCCTTTCAGTGCGACCTACTCTGGCGGCGATATGTGGAATATTTCTGGCGGCTCCTACGGCTCCGGGGTGTTTCAACACATGTTGTTAACGCAAGGACTCGTGGGCCGCAACTGGCAATTGAACCTTAGCGACGATGTGAGCTATACGCCGCAGTCGCCATCCGGGGGATTCTCTGGAATCCCCGGCGTGGGCAGCCTGCCCGCCGTGCCAACCGATTCCAACCAGCCGATCCTGATGCTCAACACGCGCAGTGTCTACAACACCTTGAGCCCTGGTTTTACGCGCAGGCTCAATTACTCAACCAGCCTAAGCATCAACGGAAGCTACGGCATCGTACGCTTCCCAGACGGCAACGGTCTGGAATTGAATCAACTGCAGGTGGGCCCGCAGATTTCCAGGCGGTTAAACGCTCTCAATTCCATCTCGGGTCAATACTCCTATTCCCGCTTTAGCTATCCGGATTACACAATCACCATGGGGACGCAGTCCGCGATGTTCGGCTATCAGCGCACGTGGAACCGGCGGCTTAGCACAAGCGCTATGGTGGGGCCTGAGTGGGTCCAGGGTTCAAGTGCCCTGGCGATCCCTTCATCGACGAATGTCGCAGCGAACGCGAGCGTTAATTACAATGCCGCATTGACCTCTGCCACTCTGGGCTATTTTCGTGCGGCCAGTGGAGGCGGGGGGGCGCCAACCCAGATCGGGGTGCATAGCGACGATGTCAATGCGGGACTTTCGCGGCAGTTTGGAAGAAATCTGACGTTGAGCGCCACAGGCGGCTTCGCGCGAACGCAGGGATTGCAACAGACCGGCGTGACCAACGGAAAGACCGCCGGCGCATCCGCAACCCAGCGATTGAACCGATCTATGATCGTATTCGTAAATTACTCGGCAATTCAGCAGTCGTCGAGCGCCGCGCTCCCCACGAACGCGATTAGCGGCGTGTCGCAAGTGGTCGGCTTCGGCATCGGGTACTCTCCGCGGGAAATACACTTCAAACAGTAACTTAATCAAGGAGTCCTATGCTCGGGCATCGTGAACTGACAATGCAGGACTACGCAGGGATCTTGAAGCGGCGATTCTGGCTGATTCTGATCTCTACTGTCCTTTTCTTGGTAACCGGTGTCGCAATCAGCTACATTCTGCCTCCGCAATACGTCTCGCAGACGCTGGTGCTCATCGAGCAGCAAAAGGTTCCCGAGAACTACGTCAAGCCCGTCGTCGATGAAGATCTGGGAGCCCGCCTGGCATCGATGAAGGAACAGATACTCAGCCGCTCGCGCATTCAGCCGATCATCGAGCGATTTAACTTGTATGGCGGAGAAAAAGCCACCATGGACGACCGCATCGATATGACGCGTAAGGCGATCGGGATCAATCCAATCCCCTCGCAGTCGCATGGGATGCCGGGTTTTTTCATCTCGTTCAAAGCGAAGGACGCGCATACAGCCCAGCAGGTATGCGGAGAGATCACGTCGCTCTTTGTTACCGCCAATCTCAGTGCGCGCGAAGAGTCCGCCGAAGGCACGACCGACTTTCTGAAGCAGCAACTGGCCGAGGCTAAAAGTAACCTTGACGGCCAGGATGCGAAGCTCGCGGCCTTTGAGCAAAAGAACATCGGCAAGCTTCCTGGACAGACGATCCGTCTTGGGGATATGAGCCTGGCAATGGGAAGCCCTAACGAAAGCACGCTTCAAGCGCTTACAACCCAGTTGAACGCCACCACGCAGACAGAGAATCGCCTGCAGCAGGACGAAACCTTCCTGCAAACAATGATTGCCCAGCAGGCAGAGGATCCGCAGGGCGCCGATCCGGGATCCAGTACCCCCCTGGAGGATCGCAAGAAGCAACTCAAGGATATGCTTGCGCAGAAGCAGGAGCTACAGGCTATCTACACCCCCGACTATCCCGACGTGGTTGCAATTTCCCGCAAGATTGCCGATTTGCGGGCGGAGATTGCGCGCGCTTCGGCAGAACCGCCGAAGCCAGCTCCAGACGCAGCCGCCACCGCTGTGAGCCGTCATGACTCGCCGCGTCTTCAGCAAATCAAGCTTCAGCTTCGCGCCGACCAGCAAGCCATGGCTAACGCCAAGCAGGAGCAGTCTCGGATCGAACAGCAGATTCGGGTTTTCGAGGCCAGGATCGAAGCCAGCCCAGTGATCGAGGAAGAGTACAAAGCGGTTACTCGCGATCACGACACGGCCTTGCAGTTCTATAACACCTTGCTGACCAAAATGAATGAATCCTCGATGGCAACGGCTCTTGAACGCCGGCAGCAGGGAGAGCAGTTCCGCGTGATGGATGCTCCTAATCTTCCCGACTCGCCAACCTTTCCAAACCGTCTCGTCTTCGCCGGCGGCGGCCTTGCATCGGGCCTGATTCTTGGCCTGCTGCTTTCTGCTCTGCTGGAATACCGCGATACATCCTTGCGCAATGAGCGGGACGTTTGGGCCTTCACCAAGCTGCCGACTTTGGCAGTTGTCTCCCTCATCGACGATCTAGCCCGTCCCTCTGCATGGAGCAAGCGAAGAAAACTTTTTTCTCGCATGGCCAAACCCATTGAAAGCGCGCGCGGATAGTCATGTATAGATCCTTTTTCGGCCTTCGCGCCCTTCCTTTCGGAACCAGCCCGGATCCACGGTTTCTCTTCTTGAGACCGCAGATCAGGGAGGCGCTTGCCTGCCTGCAATACGGCATTGCGGCGCGCAAAGGATTTGTGGTGATGACGGGAGAAGTGGGGACCGGAAAGACAACCCTGCTCAGGTCCGTGCTGGATACCTTCGCCAAGGGACGCATCTCAACGGCGTTTGTCTTTAATCCTTGTCTGGATGTACTCGACTTCTTCGAATTCGTGCTCACCGACTTTGGCGTTCCGCCCAAGACGCGGACGAAGTCCGGCATGCTTTTGCAGCTCAACAGTTGGCTGGTTGAGCGCTTCCGGGCCCATCAGTTGTGCGCGATCGTGGTCGATGAAGCGCAGGATCTCTCCTGGGAGTTGCTCGAAGAGATTCGCTTGCTCACCAATCTTGAGACCTCTTCGGAGAAGCTGGTGCAGATCATTCTTTCCGGCCAGCCGGAGCTCGAAGAGAAGCTTCACCATCCCAGCGTTCGCCAGCTCCGCCAGCGCATCTCGCTTTGGTGCAAGACTCGGCCGCTCAGCGGCGAAGAAACGCAAGCCTACATTGCGGAGAGGCTGCGCATTGCCGGAGCCAGCCATCCTATTTTCCTGCCTGAAGCGGCGGAGCTCGTCCATCGCTATTCAAAAGGAATTCCGCGTGTCATCAATCTGATTTGCGAGCACGCCTTGATCAGCGCATATGTCGAGCAGATCAAGCCGATTCCAGCGCACATCATCGAAGCGGTTAGTTTGGAACTCGATCTTATCCAGAGTCCGATTACGATTTCATCGTCGGCAATGCGAGGGTTGATGGAACGTTCTTTGCAGGCGAATGTGTCCAGCGCCATCACACCCTTGCCGGACTTACAAAAGGAACGCGGAATATGAGCCGTATTTACGATGCACTTCAAAGAGCAGATCTGGAACGCAGAGCCGCGCAAGAAGCGGAATTCACAGAGACTGCTGAGCCATTCGCTGTTCCCACCTCAGCAGAGCCTCCACTGGCCAACAGCGATGTCCAACTCGAAGATGTTGCTCTATGTCCGTGGGCTCCATCGATGGAGTCCCTTCCGACGCTTGGAGACCACGGCGAGAGCATCGAACAGTTTCACGGTCTGCGATCGCAGATCTACCAGTACCGCGATCAGGCGCCGTTCAAAACGATCCTGATCAGTAGCGGCATGCCCGCGGAAGGCAAGACTTTCGTTGCGGCAAACCTGGCCATGAGCCTGGCGCGCAACAAGAACAATAGAGTGCTTCTGATCGATGCCGACCTGCGTCGTCCCGTTCTCCATTCCATTCTTGGCGCACCCATAACGCCGGGGCTCATCGACTATCTCGCGGGGGCCGCGGAGGTGCGCGACATTCTCCAGCGCAACCAGAACACGCGCGTCGTTGAAGACGGCCGGATGCGCCAGGTTCCAAATCTCACCTTTATCCCCGCCGGCTCGGGCGGCGACAACCTGTTGGAACTGGTCGCCAATCACCGGATCGAAGAACTGATAAGAGTGCTCTCGCCGCACTTCGACTGGATACTGATCGACTCGCCGCCGGTACTCGCTTTTGCAGATGCAATCGACATTGCCCGCGCGGCCGATGCAGTCCTGCTTGTTGCTCGCGCGGCAACCACTCCCTACGATGTTGCGCAACGCGCGCAGGCTGCCTTCAGCAGCTCGCGTATCCTCGGCTTTGTCTTGAATGCGGTCAAAGACGCTCCCCGCAACGGATCTTACTATTACTATGGCAGGCGAGAAGACGGCCGCGAATCGAAGGGGCGAAAGGATAAGCGGCGACCAGGATGATCAGGATCTTCAATGTCTACTATCCGACACGGACGCTGGTGCTGCTTCTTTTTGAAGCGCTCCTCGTGGGCAGTTCCTTCCTGCTAGCCACAGCGTGCCTCAGCTTTGCCGGGCCGGATGGGACGATTGTTCTATTGAATACTCTGGTCTATGAGAACGGCTTGCTTAAGATAGCGTGCATTACAGTCCTGACTCTCCTTCTCACGTATTACTTTGATTTGTACGGACCGCGCAGAATCTCAGAAGACTGGGAAATCTACTTTCGTCTGCTGCTTGTTCTCAGCGTCCTGTCATTCATTCTCGCCGGACTTGTCTATTGTCTACCAGACTTAGACATCGGCCCCTATGTTCTGGTCGCCGGCGTCTCAATCCTCACTTTCTGTCTCGTCCTCTGGCGCTGGGCCTATGAGTGGATCATTACTCTTCCAATGTTCCACGAGCGCGTCTATGTTTTGGGTTCCGGCGCGCGGGCTCGCGCTGTGGTCGAGATGCTGCGCTCCAACCGCGATGCCGGAATGGAAGTCATAGGATGGAGAAATGAAGACGAGGATCGAGGGAGCCCCGAGCTCTTCGCCGCGGACATTCGGGCCTTCCGCAGGGAAAAGCCAGGTATCGACCGCGTGATCGTCGCCATGGAGGACCGGCGCGAATCAATGCCTGTCCGTGAACTGCTTGAGCTTCGTATTCGCGGTGTGGTCATTGAGAACTCCAGTTCATTATTGGAACGGCTCTCGGGCAAACTTCCTTTGGATGGGCTCAATCCAAGCACTCTGATCTTTACTGAGGGCTTTCGCATGAGTGCGACGCATCAGCTATTCCGGCGTCTGCTCTCCCTTATCGTTTCCTTCATCGCAATGTTGATTTGCATGCCGTTCCTGCCGTTCATCATTCTTGCAGTGCGCCTTTCTTCTCCCGGTCCTATCTTTTTCAGTCAGACGCGAGTCGGACGGAGCGGACGTCCGTTTATCGCTTTCAAATTCCGAACGATGCGGCAAGACGCAGAGGCAAAGGGGGCGGTGTGGGCGACCAAGGACGATCCGCGGGTTACCCCGATCGGCAGGTTGATGCGCAGCACACGACTCGACGAGATTCCGCAGCTCTGGAATGTCCTCCGCGGTGAAATGGCCTTTGTCGGCCCCCGTCCGGAGCGCCCCGAGTTTGTGGAGTGGCTCAGCAAAGAGATTCCCTTTTACGACCTCCGGCATATGATTCGTCCCGGAATCACTGGCTGGGCGCAGGTGCGCTACCGGTATGGAGCGAGCCTTGAGGAGACCAAGCGAAAGCTCGAATACGATCTCTACTACGTTAAAAACCATTCGATCGGACTAGACTTGCTCATCATGTTCGAAACGATTAAGACCATCATCCTCCGGAGGGGCGCCCAGTGAGGATCGTCTTCTGGCTGTCGATCTTCGGCATCCTGTACACGTATGCGGGGTACCCCGCCATCGTTTGGATGCTGGCGCGGCTGAGGCCACGCCGATGGACAGCGGGTCCGATCTCTCCCAGCGTCAGCATTGTGCTTGCAGTTCACAACGGCGCCACGCTGCTCCCGCGCAAAATCGAGCAACTGCTTGGCCTCGACTACCCGAACATCAAAGAGATCATTCTCGTCTCCGATGGCTCGACCGATGGTACGGCGGAACTGCTGGCTCGTCGGCACGATTCGCGTCTCACGACTGTCATCCTTGAGGTGCACGGTGGCAAGGCGGTAGCGGTCAATGCCGGGGTTGAGCGAGCCACGGGCGACGTGGTTCTATTCGTTGATATTCGCCCCGAAATAGCTCCTGGCGCCATTCAGCATCTGGTCAGCAACTTTGCCGATCCGAAGGTCGGCTGCGTAGCCGGCGAGCTGATCCTTCGCAAGGATAGCCACGACGAAACTTCTGCGGCTGTTACCGGATTCTATTGGCGCTATGAGAAGTGGATCAGGGGCTGTGAGTCGATCTGCGGTTCCCCAGTTGGCGTCTATGGCGGTTTTTACGCGATTCGTCGCGAACTCGCCGTGCCGCAGCCTCCGGGGATCATCCTGGACGACATGTTTGAACCGCTTTCGATCATTCGCCTGGGCTACAGGTCCGTCCTCGATCAGAGTGCCTATGTCTATGACACGTGGCCGGCAAGAATAGGTGATGAGTTTGATCGCAAGGTGCGCACTCTGGCAGGAAACTTCCAACTCTTCCAGATGGCCCCGTGGACGCTGACCCCGCGAAATCCGGTTCTCTTTCAGCTTTTTTCGCACAAGGTCATGCGCCTGGTGGTGCCTTACCTGGCTGTCTTTCTGCTTGTCTCTACATTGGCGCTTTCTCGCCAATCGATCCTCTTCGCGGCATTTGGCGCTCTTCAAATCTTTTTCTGGACCGTCGCTATCGCAGCTCTGCGCTTCAGGATTCCAATATTGCATCGCATCGCGGCTCCAGCAAGTGCGCTGCTCGTGCTCAAGGCGGCGGCCGTCGCCGGTCTTTACAGGTTCCTTTTTACGCGTGGCCCGTTATGGAAGATCTGGATTTCAAGAGCGCCTGAGGTCAGGGCCGCCAACGTTGAAAACGGGAAGATCTGCGATGAGAGAAACCTCATCTGCGGGCGCCGTATATGACCGGGTGTAGAATTCTCCTGAACAATTCACAATAACAAGAAGAAGATGGAGCCGCAATGAATCACAAGAAACAACTGCTCATTTCCATGCTGGGTGTCGGAACTATCGTGATCGGCTACGGCCTTCACAACCACATCGTCAAGGTGAAGGCAGCCAAAGTTGAGCATGCCGCCGCCCCGGCTTACTTTCCCCCCGGCTCCGTCTGGTCAAAGGACATAAGCCATGTGCCCCTCGATCCCCAGTCATCGGCCATGATCGCATGGCTGGCGGATGCGGGCGGATGGGGACACAACAACAGGATTCAGGTCGATTTCAGCCTTCGGGTGGTTCAGGCTGACGCCAAAAGTCCACATGTCCCATTTAAAGGTCCCGCAAATTATCCCGATTCCGACCAGCTTTCGACCATTCCGCTTCCTGTGGGAGGCGGCATCGAAGGCCAGACGGGCTACCAGTGCAATGTCGATCAGGCCGACTGCCACCTGATCGTGGTTGACCGTGGACAGGGAACCCTCTACGAAGTCTATCCGGCTAACCTTGTGGAGAATGTCCTCAATGGAGGCTTTGTTGCAATATGGGATCTCAACCGCGCCTATCCTCCGTCAGGACGCGGGGACCAGTGCACCAGCGCTGACGCCTCAGGACTACCGATTGCCCCGCTGCTCTTCAATGCTGACGAACTCGCCGCAGGAGCCATTAACCACGCCATCCGCTTTATACTTCCCAATCCTCGAATCCGCGCGCACGTCTATGTGCATCCTGCCACGCACGCCGGCGCGCCGCGTGGGCCGATTGACGCTCCGCCGATGGGCGCGCGTTTTCGCCTGAAAGCCTCCTACGATATGTCCCAATTGACGCCCGCCGCACAAGTCGTAGCACGAGCCATGCAGAAATACGGCATGTTCCTCTCAGATGGCGGCAATATCGCCCTCACCGCGCAGAACGACGCGGACACGACAGCAAAATATGCCGACATGGACTTTGGTCCGCGCGATCTGGCTGACTTGAAAGTGACGGATTTTGAAGTCGTCGAGATGGGAGCTCCAATCCGGTTGACCGATGACTGCGTGCGAAATAAGTGACGCGAGACATCGAGTTGCGCCCCTCTATCGCGCACTTTCCAGGTCTTGCGATCACTATCGAGTCCGTGGGAATCACGAAGCCGAAAAACCTCATACCGGCTTTCATTTATGTCCACGGACACCGGAGATCGACGTAAGGTTGCAGCTCTCGCGTCTGATGACAACACCGTCTTTGACCTTTCTCGGCAATGGACTCCCGGCGGAGCATCCCCGGCTTCTCTCTAACGCAAGAGGTTTGACGATCGTGGATCAGTCAGTAGGCGACTTCATTCCGTGCTTGTATGCTTGATCAGTGGTTTCGAATTGCATGACTGGCGTCAGAGAAAGTACGTGAATCTCGTCCAGCAGGATCCAACATCCGGGTGGCCGGATCATTCAAAACTATCTCTTGGATGCGAGACAAGTTTATGAAGCAAGGCACAGCGATCATCATTGGAGCAGGTCCCGCCGGGCTCACCGCTGCAATTGAGCTGCAAAGGCGCTCCGGCATCAAGCCAATTCTGCTGGAGGCTAGCCGGGAGATCGGCGGCATCTCGCGGACTGTCCGCTATAAGGGCTACCGAATGGACATCGGCGGCCACCGCTTCTTCTCGAAGTCGGACCGGGTGATGCGCTGGTGGCTCGATCTGATGCCTGTTGAAACCGGAGCGAGCCAGGGGCAACAGCGCGACCTGCTGCCCTCATCCAAAGCGGCTCCCGACCCTCAAATCGAGGATCTCGTCATGCTGGTTCGCCAGCGCAAGAGCCGCATCTATTTCCTGCGACGCTTCTTCGACTATCCCATCAGCCTGACTGCGGCGACCTTCAGAAACATGGGCCTGGTCCGCACAGTTCGTTGTGGTGCCAGTTATTTGCGCTCGGCGCTGTTGCCTCAGCGCGAAGAGCGATCGCTCGAAGACTTCATTATTAATCGCTTCGGCAAACAGCTCTACCTCACGTTTTTCAAGTCGTACACGGAAAAGGTCTGGGGAGTGCCTTGCCGCGAGATCAGCGCCGAATGGGGCGCACAACGCATCAAGGGGCTCTCGTTGAAGGGCGTGGTGACCCACTTCCTCAAAAAGACCTTTAGCTCGAAGAACCTTGCCGGCATCGATCAAAAGAAAACTGAAACATCGCTCATTGAGAAGTTCCTCTACCCCAAGCTCGGCCCTGGCCAGCTTTGGGAACATGCGGCCGATCTAGTCCGTGCCGGTGGCGGCGAGATCCGTCTGGAGGTCAACATCGATCGCATCCATGTGGACGGGAGCAAAGTGGTTTCAGTCGAGGGCGTCAACCAAGCGGGAGAACGCGTTACTTATGCAGGCGACTATTTCTTCTCGACAATGCCCGTCCGCGATCTGATTCGCGCGTTCTCAGCGCCGGTGCCCGGCGAGGTCGTCGGGGTTGCCGAGGGTCTCATGTATCGGGATTTCATCACCGTGGGGCTACTCGCCAGCAAGCTCGCCGTGACTGAGAAAGACGGCAGTCCGCTCAAGGACAACTGGATCTACATCCAGGAGCCGGACGTTGTGGTTGGGCGCCTCCAAATCTTCAATAACTGGAGCCCATGGCTGGTTGCCAGTCCTGACAAGGTATGGATTGGCCTCGAATATTTCTGTAACGAAACCGACCCGATCTGGAAGCTCTCCGATGAGGAGATGGCCAGGTTTGCGATCGGCGAGATCGCCAAAATTGGCATTTTAAAATCAGAGGATGTTGAAGATGCTCATGTGGTTCACGTTCCCAAGACCTACCCAGCATACTTCGGCAGCTACGACCGCTTCGACGCGATTCGCAGATACACTGACAGCTTCGAGAATCTCTTTCTGGTGGGCCGCAATGGCATGCACAAGTACAACAACCAGGACCACTCGATGCTGACCGCCATGACAGCCGTCGAGAATATCGTCAACGGCGTCACCACCAAAGACAACATCTGGGCCATCAACACTGAGACGGAGTATCACGAGGAGAAGGCGGCGCAGTAAGCTTCCAACTCAATTTAGCCGCCAAAAGGCACCATTCAGTATCGAGGCAAAGCTCACCCAGGCCCAGTAAGGGGCCATCAACCAGGCAGCGGAGGGCGCCACACGGCCGAAAACGAGTGTTGTTGCCCCGATGGCCACCCAGAGCACAACAACCTCCGCCAGCGCGATTCCGATGGCGTGCCACCGGAAGAAGATCAGCGACCAGGCAAAGTTTAGGCCCAGTTGCACCAGAAACAGCGCCAGCCCCAGGGTGCGCAGTTGCGATGGAGCGGCCTCCCAGATTTGCCATGCGGCCACGGCCATCAGCGCGTAGAGCAACGTCCATACAGGTCCAAAGATCCAGTTGGGTGGGGCGATGGAGGGTCTGGCCAGCGTGCGGTACCAGCCGGGAATCTCGGCCGCTGTCCAGGAGCCGCTGATGCCTGCTATCGCAAAACAGATCCCAAGCGAGCAAATCAGTGAAATCCACCGCATATTGCCTTTCGCCGTCCTTCAGGAGGAATGATTCCGGCGGCGGATCAACGGCGCGACAATATTTGGCGCGGGCTTTCTTCTTGGCCAGTGCGAGTTGTCCGACAGTTCCATTTGACACCGGAGCGTCGCTTCCTTTATGGTTTGAATCAGATGCAGTGCAACCGCCATTACGGTCATCACCACCATCATGGAACCTCCATGCCGGCGGACTGCCATGGCCTGAACTAAAACGGCCAGAGAGATCTTAGGAGACTTGAAGCCCGCCGGCGATCAAACCGGCGGGCTTTTTAGCGTTCAGACAAAGACCCCAACCAAAAAACAAGGAAAAAAATGAGCAATTCGAATCCAACAATCGACTTCGAGAAAATGGACGGGCTCGTTCCCGGCATCGTCCAGGATGCACAGACCGGCGAAACGTTGATGCTGGGCTTTCTCAACTCAGTGAGCTATGCCAAGACCCTGGAGACAGGCTTTGTCACCTTCTGGAGCCGCACCCGCCAGAAGCTGTGGATGAAGGGCGAAACCAGCGGCAACCGGCTGCGCATCGTCTCCGCCGCAACCGACTGCGACAATGATGCGCTGCTCTTTCGCGTAGTCGTCGAGGGCGACGGACTGGTCTGCCATGAAGGCACGGTCAGTTGCTTTACCAAACCGGTCAAGGTTGACGCTGCCGGCCAACCGACCGAGAAAGAGGTAACTCGTGGCTAACAAGCTGAGACTCGGCATTCCCAAAGGTAGTTTGCAGGATGCAACGATTGCGCTCTTCAAGCGCGCCGGCTGGAATATCTACGCCGACGGCCGTTCTTACTTTCCGACCATCGACGATACAGAGATCGAGTGTATGTTGATTCGCGCCCAGGAGATGGCCCGCTACGTCGATCACGGCGTTCTTGATGCGGGACTGACCGGCATCGATTGGGTTGTCGAGAGCGGTCTCGACCTCACCAGCATCACCTCGCTGACCTACTCCAAACAGAGCCGCCGCAAGGTGCGCTGGGTACTCGCTGTTCCCGAAGGAAGCGGCTTTGAGAAGGCCGAAGACCTCGAAGGAAGGATTGTTGCGACTGAACTTGTTGAAGTCAGCAAGCGCTACTTTGCCGCCAAGGGCGTTAACGTCAAGGTTGAATTCAGTTGGGGCGCAACGGAAGTGAAGCCGCCCACGCTCGCCGATGCCATCGTTGAAGTTACTGAGACCGGCAGCTCACTGAAGGCAAACCGCCTCAAGATCATCGACACCGTCATGGAGAGCGAGACGCATCTCATCGCAGGCAAGAATGCCCTCGCCGACCCGTGGAAGCGCGAGAAAATCGATCAGATCGCGCTGATGCTGCGCGGTGCCATCGACGCGCAGTCGCAGGTAGGGCTGATGCTCAACGTGAAGCGCGGCGATCTCGATGCGGTGCTGGCCGTGCTGCCCGCCCTCAACTCGCCCACCATCTCTCAGCTCTCGAACTCCGACTGGGTCGCAGTCAACACCATCGTCGAAGAACGTGTGGCACGCGACGTAATTCCCAGGCTCAAGGCGGCGCGAGCAACGGGTATCGTTGAGTATCCGCTCAACAAGGTCGTGCTTTAGGAATGTGTCTTGGAGATAGGCTTTGTGTCAGGGCACGACCTTAGTCGTGCCGATGAGGTCTCAAAATGCAACGGGCTTTAGCCCCTTTGAAGGAATGCTGGATTGGCGAACTTCAGATGAGAATAATCCCAGCAATCTTCGGAGAAAGTGAATGAGAATCATCCGAACCAAAGGCCGCGGCGCGCAAGAAACATCGGAGATGCTAGCCGCTCTCGAGCGACGCGGCGGCAAGGCTCTCGATGCCGTGCTGCCCGCCGTCAAGCGCATCGTGGCCGATGTGCGAAAGCGAGGCGACCGCGCTCTGCTGCGATACGCCGCTCAATTCGACGGCCTTACGAACCCAACTAACCTGCGCATCACGCCAGATGAGATGGCTGCCGCGTGGGGGGCTATCACTCCCGCGATGCGCGAGGCCCTCACCATAGCCTCAGACCAGATCCGCACATTCACCGTTTCGCAACTGCCGGCCTCATGGAGCGAATCTCCTATTCCCGGCCTGACAACCGGACAGCTTGTTCGCCCGCTCGGAGCGGTCGGTTGCTATGTGCCCAGCGGTCGCCATCCACTGCCTTCCACATTGCTAATGACCGCCATACCCGCGCAAGTTGCGGGCGTCGAACGCATCGTGGTTGTCTCGCCGAAGCCCGCGCCCGAGACTCTTGCCGCAGCGCATCTTCTAGGCATCACCGAGTTCTACCGCCTCGGAGGCGCCCACGCTGTGGCCGCACTAGCCTATGGAACCCGAATCCTCCCGCGCGTCGATAAAATTGTCGGACCAGGCAATCTATACGTCACAGCAGCCAAGCGACTTGTAGCCTTCGACTGCGCCATCGACATGCTCGCAGGTCCAACCGAGATCATCGTCACCAGCGAACGCGGCAATGCCGACGAGATCGCTTCCGATCTGGTCGCGCAAGCAGAACATGATCCCGAGGCGCTGGCAATCTTCATCACCACGCGCGCCGATCTCGCCAAAGAGGTCGTCGCCGAGGCAAAGCTCCGCAGCCGCACCAATGAAGTTGCACGTCAAGCACTCGACCGCAACGGCCTGGTCATTCTTGCTTCAACCCTGGACGAAGCGCGCGCGATCACCAATCGCCTCGCGCCCGAGCACCTCACCGTCGACGCGGCGAGCGATCTCGATTGGGTCGAGAACGCCGGCTCGGTCTTCGTGGGCCGCTGGTCTGCGCAGCCGATGGGCGACTACATCTCCGGCCCCAATCACACACTGCCCACCGGTGGAATGGCGCGCGTGCGCGGCGGCCTCAGCGTCAACGACTTCGTCAAGCTCATCACCGTGCAAGAGTACTCTGCAAAGGCGATTCGCTCACTTGGCCCGCCGGTTGTTTTGCTGGCTGAAGCCGAGGGACTTTATGGCCACGCAGAGGCCATTCGCACTCGATTTGTCAAGAGGAGGCCTCGTGACTGAAGCCGCAACAACAATCATTCCGACGCCCCGTGCTCGCGTGCAGGCCATGAAGGAGTACCACCCTCCGCTCGGCGACCGCACCACGATGCGTCTGGATTTCAACGAGAACACGGTTGCCTGCTCGCCAAGGGTGCGCGAGGTGCTCGGCCGCATCTCCGCCGGCAGCCTAACGCGCTATCCTGAGCGCACTCCTGTCGAGGCCATCGTCGCCGCGCATCTCGGACTTAAGGCCGCGCAGGTCGTGCTCACCAATGGCGTAGATGAAGCAATTCACGTGCTCTTTGAGGCCTTTCTCGAAGAAAGCGACGAGTTGCTGCTCCCGGTGCCGACCTACACGATGTACGAGATCTACGCGTCAGCCACTGATGCGCGCGCGGTCGCGGTGCAGGCCGCCGACGACTTGAAGTTTCCCTTCGAACGTCTGCTCGCAGCCATCACACCGCGCACAAAGATTATTGCGATCGCCAATCCCAACAGCCCTTCTGGCTCCGCGGCGACTCGCGCGCAATTGCTCGAAATTGCTGCACGCGCGCCGCATGCCGTGCTGCTGGTCGATGAAGCCTACTTTCACTTTCATGGCGAGACGGTGATCGATCTCGTCGGTTCTGTGCCGAACCTCTTCGTCGCGCGCACGTTTTCCAAAGCCTATGGCCTCGCCGGGTTGCGCCTCGGTATGCTTGCGGGCCCTGTAGAGTTGATGCGCTGGGTGCGGCGCGTGCTCTCGCCCTATAGCGTCAACTCGATGGCGCTGGCCTGCCTTCCGCCTGCGCTCGAAGATGCGGCCTATCTCGACTGGTACGTCGGCGAAGTGTTGGCCGCGCGTCCTGAGTTTGAAGCTGCGCTCGATGAAACCGGAATCCGCCGCTGGCCTAGCCGGGCTAATTTTGTATTGGTTGAAATCGGCTCAAAACACAAGGAGTTCACACGCCTGATGAGCGCGGCCGGCGTGTTGGTTCGCGACCGGTCAAGTGATCCCGGCTGTGACGGCCGCGTGCGCATCACCATCGGAACGCGAGAGCAGATGAGCAAAGCCGCTGTCGTGCTCAAAGATACTCTCTCTAGGCTGAAACTGGAGTCGTATTGAAACGCCCCATAGGGGCGACAAGAGAATAGCCCAGGATGAAATCCTGGGTTGCTGAATAGGATTGAAGATCGCGCCCCGTAGGGGTGCGGCGAAGACCTCCTGAGAAACGTTGGATTTCGAGAGGGCAAGTTCCAACCCGGAGCGGAAATATGAGCCAGAAAGCCACACCCCCGCGCATAGCGGGCTTCGAACGCAACACAACCGAAACGCGTATCGCCATCAAGCTAACGATTGAAGGTGGTGGACACTACCAGATCTCCACCGGCATTCGCTTCTTCGATCACATGCTGGAACTCTTCACCCGCCATGGCGCCTTCGATCTCGAACTCAAATGCGACGGCGACCTCGACGTGGATCAGCATCACACCGTCGAAGATGTGGGCATAGCTCTCGGCGAGGTCTTTGACCGCGCGCTGGGCGACAAGCGCGGCATCCTGCGCGCCGGCTACTTCATTATGCCCATGGACGAGACGCTGTCCATTGCGGCTGTCGATCTGAGCGGGCGGGCCGCCTTTGCAGTCGATGCCAAGGTGCGCACGAGACTTGTGGGCGATCTGCAAAGCGAGCTGGTCACGGATTTCTTCGAGGGCTTCGCACGCGGCGCTCGCGCCAACGTCCACGTGAAGACGATGTATGGCCGCTCGAACCACCACAAGATTGAAGGCATCTTCAAGGCCTTTGCGCGCGCGCTGCGGGTGGCCTGCTCGCGTGACAAGCAACTGGGCGAGATGCTGCCCTCAACCAAGGGGCTATTGTGATGCGCGTAACGGTGATCGACTACAAGGCAGGCAATTTAACTTCTGTTCTCAAGACGCTGCGTCACCTTGGCGCGGAGCCTATCGTGACGGACGGCGACCTATCGCTGGTCGAAGCTGCCGAGCGCATCGTCCTGCCCGGCGTGGGCCACTTTGCCGCGACCGAGCGGCTCGACGCGACAGGTCTCACGACCGCGATTCGCGCGGCGATTGCGCGTGGCGTTCCTTTCCTTGGGATTTGCGTTGGCATGCAGTGGCTCTATGCGGGATCGAGTGAGGCACCGGAACAGCCGGGCCTTGGTCACTTCGCCGAATCGTGTGCGCGCTTTTCCGAAAGCACGGAAAAGGTTCCGCACGTCGGCTGGAATTCGCTTGAGATCCGCGCAGGGTCGCGGCTTCTTGCCGGAGTCGAGCCGGGCGAACACGTCTACTTCACGCACTCTTACAAAGCTCCGGTCACCTCCGACACCGCTGCAGTTACGCATTACATCGAGCCCTTTGCTGCTGCTGTCGAACGGGGCAATGTGATGGGAGTGCAGTTTCACCCCGAGAAGTCCAGCGCAACTGGTCTAAAGATTCTCGAGAATTTCCTCAAAATTGTGAGGTCGTCATGATTACCAAGCGCATCATCGCCTGTCTCGACGTGCATGACGGGCGCGTCGTCAAGGGTGTGCAGTTTGTCGATCTCATCGACGCGGGCGACCCGGCAACGCAGGCTGCGCGCCACGCTCGCGAAGGCGCCGACGAGATCGTGCTGCTCGACATCACTGCAACACACGAGGGCCGGCAGACGCTGCTCGACACAGTGCGCAGAACGGCGCACGAGCTCTTCGTTCCTTTCTGTGTGGGCGGCGGCATTCGTTCCGCCGACGATGCCGCACAGGTCTTCGAGGCGGGCGCGGACAAGGTTAGCGTGAACTCCGCCGCTCTGGCCAACCCAATGCTCATCGACAATATCGGCCGCAGCTTTGGTGCGCAGGCCGTTGTTGTCGCCGTCGACGCGCGGCGTGATCCTAATGCCGCCGACCCCGTGCGCGATGCGCAAGTCTTCGTTCAGGGCGGCCGCAAGCTGGCCGGCCGGCGCGTAGTCGAGTGGGCGCGCGAGGCCGAACAACGCGGCGCAGGCGAGATCCTGCTCACCTCGATGAACGCGGACGGCATGAGAACCGGTTTCGATTGCGAGCTAACCGGCGCCGTGAGCGAGGCCGTTGGCATTCCCGTGATCGCCTCAGGCGGCGCGGGTACTGTCGAGCATTTTGTCGATGTCTTCGGGCGCGGCAAGGCGGACGCGGCTCTTGCGGCGAGCATTTTTCACTTCGGCGTATCGAGCGCCCGCGCGCTCAAACAGGAGCTCGCGAAGGCCGGCGTTTCCGTGAGGCTTCCATGCTGATTCCTTCGATTGATTTGCTGGGCGGCCAGATCGTTCAGCTTGTGCAGGGCGAAAAACTGCGGCTTGCTTTTGACGACTTTGAATATTGGATCGAAAAGTTCTCCAAGTACCCTCTAGTCCAACTCATCGATCTCGACGCGGCAATGCGCCAGGGAGACAATTCAATACTCGTCGCCCAGATCGCCAAGCGGCTTCCGGTTCAAGCCGGCGGCGGCATTCACACGATCGAACGTGCGCGGCAAGTGCTCGACGCGGGCGCAAATCGAGTGATTATCGGTTCGGCACTCTTCTCCGCTGAGGGCGCGGTCAATACCGACTTTGCCGCAAGCCTCGCCGCTGCCGTTGGAGCGGAGCGCGTCGTGGCGGGCATCGACACCAAGAACGGAAAGATCGCCGTGAGAGGCTGGAAGGCGCAGGTTGCTCTCACACCCGATGAGGCGATTCCGCAGCTCGATCCCTATGCCACTGCGTTTCTCTACACGCACGTGGACGGCGAGGGTATGATGCTGGGATTCCCGATCGAGACCGCGGCGCGGCTGCGCAAGCTGACGGCGCGACAACTGATTGTGGCCGGCGGGATACGGTCGCAGCAGGAGATCGATGCGCTGGATGCACTGGGCGCCGATGCGGTGGTGGGGATGGCGGTCTACACCAACATGCTCGCGGTCTGAATCACTTCTGCGCCTCGCCAACGGTTCGGCTGGTCTCAACGCGCGAGGCGCGCAGCAGGCGTGCAAGTTGCTTGAGATGGAGTTGCACGGAATACGCGCGCAGAATCTCGGCCTGCGAGAATTGGAAGCCTGTGTGGCGCACCTCGGCCATCCGCGCCTCCAGTTGGGCGATGTCTTCCTCCAAATTCATTCCCGGCGGAGGAATGTGAAAGCGCCACTCGTGGATGCACTCGGCGACATGATGGAAGCCGGTGCGAATGTCCAGAGCCAGACGGCCAAGGGCCGGCTCGAGTTGTTGCGCGTACCCGTCTTCGCGGCTGTCTTTCACAGAGAACTCAAGCGCGACGAGAGCATCGTGAAGCGAGCGGCCAAACTGCGAGAGCATCTCCAGCCCCTCGCGCCATCCTGGGCCGCCGGAGGGCTCGTTGCGCGAGGCTTCCAGCAGTTCACTGTTCCTGCGCAAAGCCCCCAGCGCGTCCTCGCGCAGCGCGGGCAGGTTTTCATGGGGCGTGCCGCGAAAGCCCTTGAGAATCGCCTCGAAGAACGCGCCCAGCACCAGAAACTCCTGCGCCAGCCCATCGCGAAGCCGCAGGCGTGCGCGGTCGGGAAAGACCAGCGTGGAGATGGCGATCGCCACCACGACGCCCAGGAAGACCTCCATCACGCGGTCCAGCGCAAGCGTCCAGTGCGAACCTGTCTTCACCAGCATGACAATACAGATCGTCACTCCAGCCAGCCGCGAGCTGCTGCGAAGGCCCAAAACTCCGCAGACGATCACCGCCGCAACCACAGCGAGAACGAAGTTCCACGGCAGTGCGCCGAACTGCGCAAACGCGAAGCCGAGCAGCGCGCCGATCAGTGTTCCGAGAATGCGGTCGCGCGACGCGGCGATGGTTGCGCCAAAGTTCGATTGCAGCACGATGATGGCGCTGATTGCACCCCAATAGCCGTCGTTCAACCCAAAGAGCTTGGCGATCCACCAGCAGAGCCCGGCCGCGAGCGCCGTCTTTGCGGCGTGAATCAGCAACCTCCGGCGCTCCCAGTTCAGCAAGCCAGGGTTTTCCTCCGGTTCCACGCGCAGCTTAATCGCAAGTTCCTGCTGGGACCTCGTTTTGTTAGCCTTCAAACGCATCGTTGAAATCCGTGCTTATTGAGTGTCTCTTTACAGGATGCCCTATCCTAGTGGGTTTGCGCGGTGACTTGTGAACCATTCGCTCCCGGTCAAGTCCATCGACGATGACATTTGATTCATGCACACGAGCGTATTTTTCCGTATAGCATAGAAATCATGAGCCCGAGACCCCAGGGCCCGAGAAGACCATGCTTCGAGTCGGATACCCCGCCATCTTTGCCGCCGGATTGCTGCGCGACTTCCCACGAGAGGTCGAACTTGTTCCCCTGCCCGACGATATTGAGGGCGTGATCGAGATCGATGTCTGGCTTCCCGATCCCTATCCTAAACGGGCGATGCTCATCTGGCCGCATCTGCGCGGCGTGCGGCTGATTATGTCTCTCATGGCCGGCACGGAGTGGATTCCCGAAGTGGCCGGTCCGCACGTGACCATATGTAAGGCTCGCGGCGCGCACAACATCTCCACCGCCGAGTGGACGATTGCCGCCATCCTGGCTTCGCTGAAGTACTTTCCGTTTTACTTTGAGGTGCAGCGCTCCGGAGAATGGAAGCGCCGCTTCGAGTCTCCTGCCCGCTATGCGCGCATCACAGGCGATGAGCACCCTATCTATCCGCCGGTCATGGTGGAAGAACTCACCGGCAAGCGTGTGCTGTTGGTGGGCTATGGCGAAATCGGCCAGGAGATCGAGCGAATGCTCACTCCATTTAATGTGGGGTTGGTGCGTGTCGCCCGCACCGCGCGCGACACAAGTTCCGGCCCGCTAGTTCATGCCGTCTGCGAACTCGACGGCCTATTGCCGCAAGCTGAAATCGTGATTCTGATTCTGCCTTCGACCGCGGAGTCATACCATCTGATCGGAGCGCGTCAGTTCGCGTTGATGCAGCAGGGCACGCTGTTGGTCAACGCAGCGCGTGGCCCAATTGTGGATACTGACGCGCTTGTCGAATCGCTCAACTCCGGCCGGATTCGCGCCGCTCTCGATGTCACCGATCCGGAACCGCTGCCCGAGGGCCACCCGCTGTGGAAATGTCCCAACTTGCTGCTGACGCCCCATCTGGCCGGGTCGAGCCCGCAGTTTGCACCGCGTGCGTTCAAGACTGCTGCCGACGAACTGCGCCGTTACATGAATGGCGAGCCTCTACGCAACGTTGTTCAAGCGGCGGTCTAACTCACAATATTTGGTACATCGGTTCTCGCCTCTGAGAGTCCTGAGGATGCACGCTGCCAATCGCGCAGTCCCAGAGCAGCCAAGGCCACCAGCAGCGCATAAAGCGCCGCAGTTGGCCGCAGGCCCTTGTACAGATACTCGCCGATGTACACCAAATCCACCGCGATCCACAGCCACCAATTGGCCGTGTGCTTCCGCGTTTGCCACCATGTGGCCACCAGGCTATAACTGGTGAGCGCCGCATCGAGGCGTGGCAACGCGGCGCCGATGCTCACCATCAACCATGCAAGCATCACCGTGCCCACTGCGCCAACTACCAATCCCATCAGAAGGCTCGCAAGCGGAAGGCGAACCACGCGCACCTCGCCTTCTTCCCGCATGCCGCGCCACCAGTACCACCAACCATAAACCGTGAACGCCAGAAAGAAGACCTGTAGCAGCGCGTCTGAGAACAGCCGGACCCGGTAGAAGACAATCAGATAAAGTACATCGGAGATCAGCACCACTGGCCAACAGATCATTTTGCGGCGCGTAGTAAGCCAGATGCCCAATATGGTCGTTACGACGCCCGCATCCTCGATCCAGTTCGCGGCAAGATAGTTCGCTATCACGTTCCAGTTCATTGGCCTCTGGCTCCTGCGGACACCGCACATTTGCGATCTGGTTTTGCGCCCCATTGTCTAATTGCTTCAAGCAGTTTTTCGCCGCCTGGTCCGAGGAGCCACCGTGCATGACCCACCAGATAGCCCTCTGTGCACACACGCGCATTTTCTTTAGAACGCAAGACACCGAGAAAGTAGTCCGCCTCAGTGAGAGCAAACTCCGCGTGGCAAAGCGCGGCCATGGGCGCAAGCGCCGCGGCTTCCTCATCGCTCATCGGGCGCACGGATTCATAACCGTCGAGCATTGCATTTAGATGATCGATGTGCACCGGCACTTCATCTGTGTCTTCGGAACCCTCGCGCAATGCAAGCCACTCGACAATGTTGCGCTCGATGGCTTGCGCTATATCGTGCACGGCGTTGGTCCGGTCGGCGAGCCCGAAGTCGATTGCAGTCGTAGCCTGCGATTGGCCGGTTGCGTCGCTCCACAGCAGATTGGAGGCGTGCAGATCGTTGTGCGTCCACAGCGGCTCGAGCGCCGGCAACAGCGGCCGCAGTTCGCCATGAAACGGCAATAGAAGTTCGAGCACCCTATCGCAAGCTGCGGGTGTAACGGAGTCTTTAGCCAACGCGGGCCGGGCTGCCAAGTAGCGATTCATCTCGGCGTGCGGATCGTCAGCCGCAAAGATCGTGAAGCTCGCGACCAGAGGCCGAGTCTTCCGTCGCTGCGCGTTGAATCCTCGCGAAGCCATGTGCAGCCGTGCAAGCATTTCTCCGGCTGAGCGCGCGTGTGTCGTTGAACGAAAGGGCGTCCACGAGAGCGCGTCCTCATACAGGTCAATTCCATCGGGCGCTTCATGAACCTCGTAGGTCCACTTGCCGCACTCGATTGCCGTTTCGCCCGAAGAGTCTGCGAAAAGGCGCGGTACAGCCGCGCCGTGCGCTCGAAGATGGTTGATGAAATGGTGCTCTTCGAGCAATCCGCCGCGGTCACGCACCGCACGATGATGCCGTTTGATGAAGACGCGACCGGCATGCGTGGCGACTACACTTGCAGCCGAAAACGGCCGTGGACTCACCGTGAGAATCTCGATCGGCTCAATGCATCCAGGAAAATCGGCAAGCAGCGCGCGCACTTCGGGCAGCGTCAGCGGGGGCCAGTCAGCCTCGACCAGCGTGCCGTCCATGCCGTGCGCCCTTGCTGGCGTGCTCATCGCGTATACATCCTCTGCCTAAGCCTGCATTCCTAGAAAGTGTAATGCGCCGAGAGCCGCACCGTCGTCGGCGCGCCCAGGTGGATGAAGGTATCGCCATAATTGGCGCCGGTATCCTTCCAGTAGCGCTTGTCGGTGATGTTGTCGGCATAAAGCCGAAAGGTCACGCGGCCTTCTTCGCCGCCCGGCGTATACCGCGCGCCGAGATTGAAGAGGTTGTAGCCCGAGACGCTGACCGCATCGTCACGTGTGGCCTCCTTGCGGCCGGTGTAGCCCCAGCCTGGCATCAGGTGCAACCCGCGTGCTTGCGGCACAAGCATGTCGGCAAACAGAGCTGTGCGCAGATGAGGCACATTAATCACCTGCTTGTTGTCGAAGGCTGTTGTGCCCGTGTTGTCTGAAATTGCGCGAATCGCGGCAGCCGAAGCCGATATCCGCAGCCAGTTTGCGGCCTTGCCCTCGGCATTCACTTCAATGCCGTCGTGCGTCTCGCGGCCTTCGGAAGCAAAGCTTTGATCGCCCTGATCGTCCGTCACCATCGGGTAGAAGAACGGCGCGCGCATATGGAAGGTCGACGTCGTCAATAGAATGCGCTGGCTTGGTTCGTACTTGGCGCCAGCCTCGGCCTGCCGTGTAAAGAACGGAGAAAGGTAGTAGCCCCCGGCCCACCAGGGAGCCTGCGGTCCGAGCGAGAGCAGCACCGCGTAGTTGCCGTAGAGAGTCAGATTATTCAGAGGATTGAAGGTGACTGCGTACTGTGGCAGCCAAACAGTCTTATTGGTGAAGTTCAGATCTCCCGACTCGTTCATTCCTGAATAATTGTGATCGCGTACTGAGTCGAATCGTCCACCCGCGAGCAATTGAATGCGGCCTGGAATGTGAATGCGGTCTTGCATCACCGCTGCCGACTGGTGGTTGTCTTCATACAGGATGCGTGGACCTGCGGACTGAATCGGATACTCAAGGGAATCAACCGTACCGAGAGGAACCTCTTCATTTGGCGTGTAGATATTCTCCTGGCCCACGTAAGTGTAGACCGCACTCGAAGGCTGCTGCACGCTGCGCAGGAACAACTCGCCTCCACCCGTCAGGTCGTGGGAGATGGCCCCGGTTTTCACGTGGCCAGTGATTATCGCTTCGGCCTGTGCGTCGATCCGTAACTCACCAGGATCGCGATAATCGTAGATGCCGTAGTCGCCGCCGCTGTAACTGATGCTCGGAACCGCGGGACAGAAGAAGTAAGCTGGCGCATCGGGCGCGTTGGGGCAATTGGGAACATCGTATGCGCCGTCGCTGGGGTCATAGGCCATTGGCGAGCCATACGCATAGACCACATTGTCGTCGATCAGCGAATGGCTGTAACTTGCAGCGGCGAAGGCATGCCATCCTCGCGGCAGATCGTAGTCCATCCGCGCGCCAGTATTGAACGTGTCGAATGTATTGGGCTTCGCCCACGACTGCTCGCCCAGCATCGTCGATGGGTGCACTTGGTCAAGGTTGGGCACGGTCGCTCCGCCCAGCAACTGATAGCCGCAGACTGAGCGTTCCACTTTGTGCTGGTATTCGAAATCGCCCTTGAGAATCGCCTTCGGGCTGAGCTTCCAATCGGCCGATCCCGCCCCCATGGCACGCCACCCATTCGCGTCGTTCACGTAACTCGCGATCCGTTCGCCGGCCAGATTCACGCGCGCCCCCACTTGCTTGCCGCTGCCAAAGAGCCGTCCCATATCGACAGCCCCAAAGGCAGTTCCGCGATGGTCTGTCGCCAGATCGATGGCCTGAATTGTCGCCGGCCGCTTGGTCACGTAATCGATCAGCCCGCCCGCCGAGGCCACTCCGCTCTCCACGCCGGCGATGCCTTTCAAGAATTCGACGCGCTCCTTGTTTTCGAGTGGCACATCCTGCTCACCGGCGATCGTCATGCCGTTGATCTCGAGTCCCGTGGCCAGATCGATGGGAAAGCCGCGAATCTCGTAATCGCCGTAGTAGCCAACGGGCGCATAGTCTTCGCCGATCGAGGCGTCATTCTTCACCACGTCGGAGAGCAGGCGCGCGCCCTGATCGTTGAGCAGATCGCGAGTCACCACCGTAGCCGAGATCGGCGTCTCGGCCAGCGTCGCTCCATCCAGCGTGCCCACCGTAAGAGCCTCGGGAAGATAGTCGTCCTTCACTTCGCCATGCACAACCACGGTCGTCGTCACGGGCGGAATCACTTGGGAGGACGGGGCTTGCGCCGGCGCGGCGGGCTGCGAAGCTAGGACCGGCGCAGAGCGATCCGCGCTTTGAGCAGTTGTCGCCAGAGGTGCCGTCAGGCAGCAGAGCAGCGCTGAAATCTTCAGTGCAAAGGATGTAAATAAATTGCGGGCCGGATCACCGGTGATGAATCTGAGCATGGACTCCCCTTGTCTCGAGCTTGATGAAACAAGAGAACTCACGCTGCGTTTCGAGGAAGAGGACTGTCAGGTCCCGGAAACTTCCCACGCCGGCATTATCCGGATCGGGTTCGAGGGTATTTCTCAGCCCCACCTAGTGGAGCACCCCTGTTTCAATAATCAAATTGAAACACTACCGCCCGGATTTTGCAAACCCTCCCGCTCGAGAACGCCTGACCGGACCCGCTCATCCAACCTTGAAGGCGCCTACTAACCCAGTCAATTCGCTGGCCAGCGACGCCAATCGCTGGCAGGCCTCCACTGAGTGCTGCGAACTGGATGCCGTCTGTTCGATAATGGCCGCAATCTCGTTCACATTCGTGCTCACCGACTGGGTCGAATACGACTGCTCGGTTGCGGCTGCGGCAATCTGCGTCACCATTTTTTGCACCGACTCCGAACCATGAATGATGCTCGAGAGCGCCTCGCCCGCCGAGCGCGCCGAATCCACCCCGCTTTGCACGTGGCCCATGCTGGAGCGCATGGCTTCGACTGCCTCCGCCGTGCCCTGCTGGATGGCCCGCACCGTCTGGTCGATCTCCTTGGTTGCTTCGCTGGTGCGCTCAGCCAACCGCCTCACCTCGCCAGCAACCACGGCGAAGCCGCGTCCATGTTCCCCGGCCCTCGCAGCCTCGATGGAGGCGTTCAGAGCCAGCAGATTTGTCTGGCCGGCAATCTCGTTGATCACATTGATGATCCTGCCAATCGCGTCGCTGGACCGGCCCAATCCCTCGATCTTGGACGATGTCTCCTGGTTCGATATGAGCAGATTCCCGATGGTCTGGACCGTCGTTTGGACCGTCTGGCCGCCGGTGTGTGCGCTCTCCTCAGCCTTGCGGGCGTCGAAAGCGGCGCTCTGCGTGGTCTGGCTGATCTCAAGAACGGAGGTGGAGATCTCGCTCATGGTTGCGCTAATCCGCGCGGCCTGCTCCTGCTGCTGACTGGCCTGCGCGGCGGTCTGGCGTGCGCTTGCGGCCAGTTCGGTGGCGGCCGAGCCCAGAGTGCTGGCGTGCTCGGCAACCCGCCGCACGATCTCTTCAATGCGTCCGATAAAGACGTTGAACCAGATGCCCACTTCGTCGATCTCGTTGTGTCCCTGCACCTCGATGCGGCGTGTCAGGTCGCCTTCGCCTTCGGCGATGTCCTGCAAGCGCAGCGCCAGTGAACTCAGCGGCCGCACCACCCTGGACTGAACGACCCACAGCGCCACGCCACAGACGAGCACCGCGAAGACCAGCATGACGAGCCCCATCACGCGGCTGCGCACAGACCACACATCCACGACGTCCAACTGCGTTTGGAAGCTGGCGGAGATGGCCTTGTCGAAGACGTTCATGTCGTCGGTCAAAGCCTTGTTATCCTTGCCTAGCGCGCCCACCTGCGCCATGAGTGTGTCGCTAGGGCCTTCCTTTGCAGCTAGTATCGCCTCATAGGTATCGTGGTCGCGCGATCGGATGGAGGCGAACTGAGCCAGCAAGACGTCGGCCTGCTTCCCCAGTTCTGGCGACGAGGATAGCACGGCCTTCACCTGCTCCAACGCTGCCGCTACTGCCTCGGCATCCTTCGCGCCGCCGTCCAGCGATTTGGAGTCCTGCAAAACGACAGCGTCGCCATAGTGCTTCTTCATCCGCTCGAAGGCCGCCTCGGCCTCCTGCATCTTCAGCGCTGCGGGAAACAACGAGGAGGAGATCTGCGACATCCGGCTGTGCGTAGCCGTCGCCGTAAACTGCACCATCGCCACCTGGAGCAGATAGCCGCCCGCCAGCAAGGCCAGGATGCCGAAAATCCTCGTCTTGATCTTCATCTGTCCGAACATTGGGTCCCCTTGTGGTAAGACCTTCTACGCCGGGATTCCCAGGTCTCGCATGAGTCCTGGGAAACGATAGATCCCTATCGGGACTGCCCCGGCGTGGCAGAAGGGCAGACTGTCTC
>CAZGHZ010000023.1:0-47737 GCA_964525655.1 uncultured Occallatibacter sp. | reverse complement strand
AGCGCGCCCAGGAATCTCATGCTTTTCTCTTGACAGATTACTAACATGGATGCCGGCGCCGATGGGGTCGAAGCCGAGTTGCGACCACACTCCCAAGACGCGGGTTGCTGGTCTACCATGTTGTCTGAAGCTTCGGCACAGTTTGGAGAAAACTCATGCTGTTCTCTTTCCTGATGGTGACAGGACTTGTGGTGACGATTGTCGCGGTGATCGCGGTTCCGTTGTTGCTGCATTCAGGAGCTTCAATTTCATCGCAGACGCTTATTGCTACTAGGGCTGTCCTGTTGTGGATTGCCGGAATACTCAGTGGGCTAATGATGTTGATCAGCTTTGCCGCCGCCGCTTGGGGCATGGATACACGCCTTCCTTGGGGCTTGGGTATCTATATGTATCTGATTCCCGCACTGAGTCTGCCTGCTTTCCTTCTCTTGAAGTTCTCCGTTCGCACGCTTTCACGTACGCTGTGGTTGCTGGCGGTTATCAGCGGCCCCGCATTCTTTTTCGGCGATCGTGCTGATCGGATCGCTTCAGGATTCAAGCCTCTCTCCGGTCCGCGTGAAATAACAGGCATGTTTTTGAACGCGTTTACGCTGCTTTACCTCATCATCTCTGTTCTTGTGCAGCTTGCGGCACTGTGCAGTCGAAACAGTCGCTCTGAGTCGCTCCCAGCCCAAAAGAGCGGGTGACCGGCAATCCGCCGTGGCGCGAATCGGACGCCCGATAGCCCAAAGACGGATCGTGTCCAGATCGGCGACCGCAGACCCGGAATGCACAATTCGCACCGGCATTAGTGGCGGCAAGGCGCTTCGGCACTATAAGCGCCAATTGATTGCGAAAGGCAACCTGACCATAATTCCGACTCTACGGTGAGGTGGTACTCCGCGCTGAATTACTCGGCCAGCCCCCGACTGCCATTGAATGTATTGAGAAAGCTGGGTGACTCATTTTGAGACTGCGCCCGTGCGTTCGCGACGCAGCACTGTGTCTCTCCATGGCCGGTTGACGGTATAGCGGGGTGTGGAAGTAACAGTTTCCTTTTCTGCGGTGAGCAATTGCCGCTGAGTCAGCCAGCTTACCGCAACTTGAACAGAGCTCTTCGAAATTCCGATGCACTCTGCAAGTTCCTGGTAACTGACCTGCACGGCTTCTCCGCGGCGAACTTCCGCGGTTGAAAGCCAAAGATAGACCAGAAAACAGGCGGGCCTGCGATCATGTCCGACAAGATCGCGCATCAGAACATCGATAACGTAGTCGTCAATTTGCGTCATGCTATACCGATTGTAACTATAGCAAAGAACAGGTCATTGAAGTCGCCTATTTTCCGGGATATTCTCCAAGCAACAGGAGAAGAAGTCATGATCAGAGGCATCACCTTTGTTGGTATCCCCGTCAGCGATCAGGATGTCGCACTTGAGTTCTACACCAAGAGTCTTGGCTTCAAGGTGACGACCGACAGGCCATTTACAGATACCCAGCGATGGATCGAACTATCGATCTCCGGCGCGGATACTGGATTGGCGCTCTATACGCCCGAAGGGCACGAGAGCCGCATCGGTCAATTTCAGTCAATAGCCTTCTGGTGCGACGACGTAGTAGCGACCTGCGAAATCTTGAGAGCAAAGGGTGTATCGTTTGCTCAAGAACCGAAGAAGGAGCCTTGGGGGACAATCGCTATCCTCAAAGACCCCGACGGAAACCAGTTTGCGTTATCGAGCAAAGGAAAACAGAGATGAGCCTGAACCCACTTGCAAAGAAACTTGCTATCAAGCCGCACATGCGCATGCGAATAGTCGCCGCGCCTGATGGGTATATTGAGTCGCTTGCCCCACTTCCGAATGGGGCGCATATTACCTCAGCAGAGGATGGGCAGTTCGCGTTTGTGCAGTTGTTCGCCACCACCGCCGCCGCATTGAAACAACCTGCGCAGCAGCTGCTGCGGGATGCAGGAGAGAAGACCGTGGTCTGGGTTGCTTATCCAAAGCTCGGATCCAGGCTCGCAGGGGAATTGTCTCGCGACCGGGTTCGTGCGATATTGAGCGATTTGGGCTGGCGAGCAGTGTCTATTGTTGCTATCGATGAGGTTTGGTCTGCGTTGCGGTTTCGGCCGTTGGCTCAATCGTCCGGGACATCCGAGGGACCGCAAGAAGCCCTCCGATAACATCAGGAGAGACGGGTCGTTAGGTTAAATAGGGGTCGGGCAAGGCCTGCAAGTTGCATCCTCAATTCGTCAATTGCTGCTAAATCATCGAGTATCAAATCGAGGGCCTGGAAAAAACTCCGTGATTCCGGGCGAAACCGGCCATTGGGAGATCACCTGGGCAAGACATCCTCTCGGGTCAGAAACGTGTCATACAATCGTGACATCGGCCGGCGGCGTGCTTCCCCCGTTTCCTTTTGCCTCCGGCCACAGCTCCAAGACTTAAGGCAGCATCGATCAATGCCATCTAAAGCTCAAATTTTCTTGAAGACAGGAGGACGTTCCACGTGCCATTGCCAAAAGACGAACGCATCGTTGCACTCGCAACCGATCTGCTGCAGCAGTTCGATCAGATCTTTGGTGTCCATCCCGGTTTTCGGCCGGCTCACGCGAAGGGCCTGATGCTGACAGGCGGCTTCATACCATCGTCCGGAGCGCAGGCGCTGACCAAGGCCCCACATGTGTCGCGTGCGTCGACTCCGGTGATTGCGCGCTTTTCCAACTCCACCGGACTTCCGCAGTTGCCTGATAGCGCCCCCGAGGCCAACCCGCACGGGCTGGCCATTCGGTTCAACCTTGCCGAGCATGTGCACACCGACATCGTGAGTCACTCCACTGACGGATTCCCGACCCGCGATGGCAATGAGTTCCTGGAGTTCCTTCGCGCTCTGGCCGCGAGCGGACCCGACGTCCCTTCACCCAAGCCGGTTGAGCAATTTCTGGGCTCTCACCCGGCGGCGCTGGCCTTTGTGCAGACGCCCAAGCCGTCACCATCGAGCCTGGCGCGCGAGAGCTACTACGGCGTGACCGCGTTCGCCTTCACGAATGGTGAGGGCCAAACAAGGTTCGGACGGTATCGCATCCTGCCGGAGTTGGGGAACGACTTCTTATCCGAGGACCAGGTCGCGGGGCTCAAGGAGAACTACCTTTACGATGAACTCGCCGGACGCATTTCGAAGAGGCCGGTGCGATTCCGGATCTTGGTGCAGATCGCCGATGCGGAAGATACCGTCGATGACGCCACAGTCCACTGGCCGGAAAGCCGGAAGCTGGTGGAACTGGGCACGGTCGAGTTGAGCCAGGTTGTGCCGGACACTCTCGCGCAGCAGAAACATATCATCTTCGACCCGATACCGAGAGTGGACGGTATCGAGCCCTCGGCCGATCCGCTCCTCGAGTTGCGTGCGGCGGTTTATCTTCTGAGTGGAAGGCGTCGGCGCTCCGCGAATGCGTAGATCGGTCGCCGCTGGCAGTGTTTAGGTACCTGACTCCACGGGCCCGGAAGAGGATGTCAAGGGCGGAGCAAGAGTGGACCACTGGGGCACCCCTTCTACAAAACCGCAATCATGCCGATCAATAACGTTAGATAACTGACAAACACCACGGCGGCCAGAGCAACAGAGACCCTGCTCCTCAGCTCCACGTTTTTGTCGAGGCTGTCCAGGGTCCGCACTTGACGTGCGTAAGAGCCGGTCATCGCCAGCGGCAAGATGAGCATGACCGGCAAGCCAGTACAGTTGTAATCCAAAAAGTCGGCTTGATGCCACCGCTCTGTTACACGATTCGTATAGATCGCCAACGCGATATAGAGCGCCGTCGAGCCCGTCCAAAGAAAGGGAACCAGACGTCGCCTGACCGAGGCTGAGAATAGAAGGTTCATATCATTGGTCCGATCCACCCAGCAGAATACCGCCTATCTTGCGGCACAAGGGCCAGAGCGAGCAGCCGCTTGCGTAGAACAACAAAAAGTACACCGGTATCAAAAGGATTGAGAAGACGAAAGAGATCTCCCGCATAAGAACCTTGTTGACCTTGTCTTCCTGATAGAGTTTCAACTTATCGGAAAAATAACGGTAGGCCACGAGAGGCAGAGCGAATGCGAGAGGCAAAAGGTAAAGACGAGGATCCCATAGTTTGAAGAGATGATGCGACCATTCGAGATCGATCAACGCAAATTCGGCCAAAATGAATAGGGCAATCGTGCCTATCATCAGGCGCGGCGCCAGCTTCTTCTCGGCCTCGGGTGGCTGCTTCTTCTGCCGCGCTTGTACCCTGGTTGCCTTCCGAGTCACTTTTCTCCGGGGAGGTTTGGCCGCCACCTTACTATTCACGACGGCAGTATAGCAGAGCGCATGCAAATCGCAGCGTGTCGAACCGGCTGCTCCATCGCTGCCCTTCTCCAACCGACATTTTGGCTATCTCAGGTCTAAATTCCGGCACCAACGGGGTCGGAAGCGAGTTGGGCAATCCAGTTAGAACGTGAAGCTATCTCGTTGGTTTTGCAATCTGGTCAGCGGGCGTACTATTGCCGGGAATGTATTTTTTGAGATATCGATTTCGATTTATGCGTCTGCTTTCGATGATTGTTTTGGCGACTTTGCCGGGAGCCTCATCTCTCCTGCTTGGCCAAACAGCCGTCGACCAACGAATGGCATCTTGATATATTTACATTACTCCATTTATGTGTTTCAGGTGAATTGAAATGGTCGGCAATCGTCGTGGCAAACGCCAAGCCCAGACGTTGCGGAGATGAATCCATGAGAGCCATCAATCGGACTGCGTCGACCTCAAAGCAGCTCATGGACTGGTTGCAGTTTTCCGTGCTCGGACTCGCCGCCTTGGCGATGACTGTAAAAGGGGTTGCTTTGGCAGGCCCAATCGAAAGACAAACCGAGATGAACGATCCATATTTTCAGACGATGGGCTGTCAACTGATTGAGCCGCCCAAGTCGTCGCGCGCCGCTCTGTTGGCAGTTCGCGGCCCTGTCCCGGAACACGCTGAGATTCCCATCGAGAGTGCGCTCTCCTGGGTCTATGAATTTCTGAAGGAACCCTACCGCCCCGCCGGGGAATCGTCCTTCCGGGCAATCCCTTCCGAGGGAGCGGGCTTCGACGTGGTCCGGGCCGCATACACGGCCAGGAACCTGAAGATTGAAGTGGCACAGACACACAGTGTGTTTAGCTTGCGGTTTCGGAACGTGTATGCCTTTTTTAAGGGTACCGACGAAGAGCGGGCCGAGGAACTCGCGCGGAAGGTGTTCCACACAGATCTTCCCATTCACTTCCGAAATGATGGAGCATTCGCCCTGGGCCGGAGCCACGGCCCGCGAATCCTTTCCCCCCGCGCCGACCCAAGCTGGCCGCACTGGATGGACGAGCTCCGCTTCTGGACCGATGGAACCGACATCGGGTTCATGATGCTGAAGGCCGGTGGAGGGCCGACGCGAGAATTCATCCTACCCCTCGAAGCTGCAAATCGGCAGTGGTTCCTCTCGGAGATGGACGAGATTGGCCCGTTGGACCAAAGGCTTCCGGACTGGGCGAGGTCGATTGATCCGGAGGCGCAAGTGGACTACTCGTCTCTGCGGCAAGCGGCCATTGATTTCGGCAAGATAACTCCAGCCGCCCGGCGCGAGGCTGTGGCCGAGTTCAGCCGGAAGTACTGTCTTCCGACGTTGGATTTGGAGAAGGCCTCGGGGATGTATGTCTTTCTCCGCGTCGTCTTCGACGTGCCCGAGCGCTATCCAAATGCCGATGCCAAAGTCTTCGGGAGCTGGATGCGCTCATCTGCCGACGACAGCGACAGATTCTTTGACTTCTCCTGGCCCGTGGAGATCCGCGACGACCGCCTACGCATCCAGCGCTTCGTCGGATATTCCGGAAAGGGCTACGACTGCCTGGGCGAATACGACTACTTCCTGGAGCACTTCAAGTTTCGCGATCCTCTGACAATCTTGCGCCTGACCGTCGATGAATAGGAGCAACTTTGCATGACCTTTTCACCGATCACTGATTCGGGAAAACGAGAATTAGGATCGGTGCTTTGGTCTAGGGGTTTGGTGAGGGAGCCGGTTCAAGGTGGCCTTGGCTATCAACCTGGAACCAGTGACCGGCTAGACAAGATTGATGTTCGCCTTGTTTCTCAGCTAGACTGCCGGTACATACGACATAGCGTTAGATCCCAGCAATAAACATAAAAGGGAACCGTCGAAAAACTTCTTTTCCCCCTCTAGTTATCAAAGCGTGCTTCAGTCACACGCTAATGATCGCCGTTCTTCCGCTGCTTTGACCTGCTCCTTCCATCTTTGAGGGTTCACACCCATCACAAGAAGCCACAGCGTCAGCGCTAGTTCCGCGAGGGCGTCGGTGGCTAGATTGTAAGGAGAGAGCGCGTGTGCGAGCGAGGGGATGAGAAAGGTCAGGCAAGCCAAGCCGGCAAACGCCAGCAGCACGCCCAGAACTCGGGGAAGAAAGACCGACTTAAAGATGAGGTAGCCGATGAGGAGGCAATAGCATCCGAAGAACACCATGGCGATGCCGAAACCCTGGTTATAGAATTGAAGAAACATCGACGCCAGAACGCGCAACTGTCCAGCGTTGAATACGCTCAGATCCGGCGCTCCGCCCAGGAGGGCCACTGCGGCGAGATGGAATATATGGGCGAAAGCCCCAACCGCACATCCCACGATGCTGAAGAAGGCGGCCAGCAGAGAGAGGCCCCTGTTCACAGGCTTGAACAAGTCATAGAAGAGAGCGGTTACTGCGACATAACAGATGACCACGCCGAGGTCCGCAGCGTATCCCAGCCAAAACTGAGGTTGACGCGCCACGATACTGTCCACCGTAGTTGCAATTCCGCCTCCTGCCAGGGAAGAGACTACTCCCATCAGGAAGGTGAGTAAATACCACAAGCCGGCAATTCTGGCCTTGCTGCGTGGCGACACTTCTGCACTCCGTTCCATCATTTCAGTCGTGTTCACGAATCGTTTCTCCTTATGCTAGCGATTGAATCAAGAACATTGCGAATTAGATCGGCTCCCGATAGCGGCGAATCCGGATCGCTATGGCAAGCAGGACCGCGGTCACTGCCAGTCCGATCCACAACTCCGGCGTGCTCAGGAATTTCCATGGAGTAATTTGTGTCAGGGGATCGGCAGGCGGAACGCCTCCCGGCACCAGTTGGACGAAGGTCTGCGTATACCAGCCGATCAAACGGAATTTTAGCAAGTTGGCAAAACTCAAAGTATTGAGGGCAATCTTCTCGACCACGCAAATCGCGAATAGTGGTAATACGGCCCATAGAAAGGTCGCGCGCCGCACATAGCTGGAAACCAGCAACAGCCAGCCATAGATAGGCGCATACCACAGCGCGCTCGCCACTAATGCGCACAGCAGCGATAGCCACATCTTCCACAACGGTAATTGCGCCCAAAGCGTCGCAGCGCTCAGGCCGTTCCCCAGCGCAATCGCGGTGCTAAACAGGAAGAGGACGAACTGTGTGGCAACGATGATCGCAAAGGTGATCAGCGGCAGAACAACCAGCGGAATGCTCACCTTCGCCAGTACTGTGGTGAGATCGGAAACCGGAAGCGACTTCCAGAACAGTACGCTGCGGTCACGGCGTTCGCCATGCAGCGCATCGAGACAGTAAAACGCTCCAGTGAAAAACGCGGTCACAAGAAGCATAAAAGCAGCGATGTGGAACGGCATGTGGATTGCCCCGCGCTGGTTCACCGGATCGGCCAGCGCGGCGCGCATCTTCGGCATCTGTTGAATTGTTCTGATCAGGAATCCGACCATAAAGAGGGATGCGATGGCCAATGGCGCGAAATAGATTGAGCGGTCCTCCCACAATTCGCGGCGTATCGACCAATACAGCGGCCTAGTCGCAGCGACGGCCGCGTTTGTGACAACCTGCGCTTCAAGAGGAACCTCCGGCATGGCGTTCGATTGAGTATTCATCTTGTTACTCCTTCTCTCTCTCCGGAGTGATTGCCCACGACGGCAATGAATAAGTCGGCAATGCTGGGTGTGCGCGCGTCGCCCAGCACAGCCAGTTGTCGGCGATCAGCGCCATCGAAGAGAAAGGTACTTCGCCCAATCGCCTGACGTTCGTTCATCGGTTTAAGGGCTCTTGCCGCACCGATTTGTCCGGGACGCACCATGACCTCCTGATACCGCGACTCATATTGCTCCATACTGCAACTAAGGACGATGCGGCCGCGATTGATGAACATGAGGTCGGTGAGGATATGCTGAACGTCTTCCACCTGATGCGTAGTCACAATGATCGTGCGGTTGAGGTCATAGTAGTCGTTTAAAAGCGAATCGTAGAATTGCTTGCGATAAAGGATGTCAAGGCCAAGCGTCGGCTCGTCCAGTACCAGCAACCTCGCGTCAATGGCCATGACCAGCGCGAGGTGCAGTTGGGCCACCATCCCTTTAGATAATTCTCTGACCTTACTGTCGCGCCGAATGGTGGTTCTGGCAAGAAACCCTTCCGCCTTCGCGCGGTCGAATCGCGGATGTACGCCGGCGACGTATTCGAGCGCTTGAGAAACCCGTATCCAGCGAGGCAGCACGGCGACATCCGCAATGAAGCAGACATCGCGCATCAGTTGTTTACGCTCGGTCCACGGATTGCGTCCGAGCACCTTCAGTTCCCCCTGAAACTGTGTGAGACCGAGAATCGCGTTAAGCGCGGTGGTCTTACCGGCGCCGTTGAGTCCGATGAGACCGAGGATACGCCCCTCTTCGACGCGCAAATCGACGCCATCCAGCGCGATGGTCTTGCCGAAGGTCTTGCGGAGTCCATGTGCTTCGATGACGGTCATAGCTTCGGCTCCTCCTTATCAACTGTGGAATTCGATGGACGCTGAGATTCGGCAGCGTCCTGCAGTTCCTGAGGTGTCAGTCCGAGTCGCTGAATGTTGGCGTAGACGCGGGGCCATTCTTCGGCCAAAAACTTCGCGCGCTCGCCCTGCAACAGCAGTTGGCGTGCTCCGACATTGATGAACATGCCGCGCCCCCGTCTGGTCTCAACAAGTCCCTCGTCTACCAGTTCTTGATAACCCTTCAGAACCGTGAGTGGATTGACCCGGTACTCGGTGGCGACGTTGCGCACCGAAGGGAGCGGATCGCCCTCGCGCAATACGCAGTCCAGAATCATTGCCACCACCCGGTTGCGAATCTGGCGGTAAATCGGCTGACTGTCATTCCACGCAATTTCCATGTGTTTCCCCGTTCAACTCTGCAACCCAACTCATAATGCCCACTTACGCGAAATCGGGCAGTATGAGACCTGAATTAAAGCAGGTCGAATGAACTTCGCGATTCGATGCCGATGGTTTGTTAGATGGGTTCTACGAGAGTTGTCTCCCAGTCACTTTAACAAGCGCAAGTCCATGTGCCCCTTGATCGACTTGCCCCCAGGCGCCAAGTAGGTCCAGTCCTCGGTGTGATGCTCGGCGTCAATGATGGTGAACACGACATGTTGAAGGTATCCAAACTTGGTGCCACCGGCAACGTCAAGAAAATCGAATTCCAGCGTTTTTCCGTCAGGTGAAAGCTTGCCCACGAAACGCGGCTTGTTTGCTGCATCACAAAAATGCGTCAGCATGAGACGATCCTCATCCTTATCAAAGATGCTAATGTCGCCCAAGGTCGAGCCAGTTGCCTTCATTTCGTGCACGACCGCGTTTCCACTGGAAGTGACATGTATCATCACTTGCATCGTGTTGCCGTCCATTACTGGCTGAGCAGGGTCGGTTCTTATCGTGCCCAGCCATGTGCCGGCCAGGGATTTCATGAGGTCGTAGGATGTCTGGGCTTCGGTTGGAGCAATAGGCGCCGCCGTGGATTGCGCGAGCGCAAGGCTGGAAAGCGAGATCAGTCCAATGGATAGTGCGACTCGAAAAAACTTCATCTCTCATTCTCCCTTTGAGTTCATTCCCTCTTTGCTCTCGGACCATGGCTAATCGCTGGCGGAATCTGCTGTACGCAGCCGCCAAGGAAACTCGCTTAGATGATTGCTGATATAGTTAACTATATCAGTGAAGCAATGTCAAGAGTTTTCTTTCTCCTTGCCCTCTGCCATCCGCGTAGGAAAAAAGTCGGGGCAGCCAGTTGCCGCAAGTGACGTCCGAGCAGCCTCACGGTGTGAGGTAGAACCGCGATTGAACTTGCCGCGCCCGCTGACCGGGTTCCAAGTCAAGACTCAAGACATGCAACGGGGCGCCATCCTTCAGGCAGTTGCTGGGTCCGCTATCGCGAAGACGGTGTACTGCACCGCGAGAAGGTTGGGCGGAAGTCGGATGCCGTCGCGCTCTATCGGAAGTGAATATGCGATATTCAGGCTTGCGCGAAGTTGCCGGACAACATGCGGCGGGCATCAATTCGTTTCGAGATGCTCGCGGACGATATCCGGAGTTACGGCGAAAGCCATCACGGGGATCGTGGTCATATCGAATCGAGGCTTCAACAGATTCTTCCCAAGTCACCTGTATGGGAGTGCAAATGCCGCGTAGCGTTCATTCCCAAATGTCTCTGAGTGCATTATTAAGGGCAATGGCGGCGCTTGGGAGAGGTCTTCCGTCGTCTGTGGCCGAGCAGAAGGAGAGCCGGGTTCTGGAAGGCCACCTGATGCCGGACCACGTACACACGCCACTCTCCATTGCGCCCAAGTATGCGGTGTCGGATGTGGTGGAATATATCAAGGGTAAGAGTGCGATCTACCTGGCGCGGAGCTATGGTGAACACAAGCAGAATCTTGCGGCCCGAATTCTCGAGCGAAAGGCTAGATTGCGTCCGCGATGCGGCGTGACGAACTGTGATTCGGGAGTACCTTCGCAGTCAAAAATTTGTAGAGATCACAGGATTGGCTATGGGTAGGAACCAAGGGCCGCACGGTCAGCGGCGGCCCTTGGTAAAGTGCGGGTTGAGCGCTGCGGTTATGCCGGCGAAGGCGAGCCCTCCGGATAGCCCGGCCCGCGAGCTTCCGGCTTCAGCACCTGCTGCTGTTCGCCGTTGCCGGTATCGCTTGGCGTTGCCAGATTCGAGCGAATCGGAGGCAGTATCTTGCCGTCGATCAGCATCTGAACCTCCTCGGCGTCGATTGTCTCGCGCTCCAGCAGCGCCGCGGCAATGCGGTGCATCGCGTCGGCATTCGTCTCCACGATGTTGTGTGCCGACTGGTAGGCCTCGTCGATCAACCGCCGTACTTCGAGGTCGATCTGCCGAGCCGTCTCCTCACTGAAGTCGCGATGTTGCGCAATCTCGCGGCCCAGGAAAATCTGCTCCTCTTTCTTGCCGAAGGTGAGTGGGCCCAGCCGGCTCATGCCGTATTCGCAGACCATGCGCCGCGCCGTATCCGTGGCGCTTTCAATATCGCTGCCCGCCCCCGTCGACATCTGGTTGAGGAAGATCTCCTCGGCCACCCGTCCGCCATATGCGATGGCCAGATTGGCCTCCAGATACTCCTTGGTGTAGTTGTGCCGGTCGCCGGGCAGGAAGATCGTCACGCCCAGCGCCATGCCGCGCGGAATAATGGTGACCTTGTGAATCGGGTCTGAGTGCTCGCGCTTGAACGAGACCAGCGCGTGCCCGGCCTCGTGATAGGCGGTCACCCGCTTCTCCTCCTCGGTCAGCAGCATGGACTTTCGCTCGGCGCCCATGAGCACCTTGTCCTTGGCCACCTCGAAGTCGTACATCGTCACTTGCTTGCGATTCATGCGCGCGGCGCTCAGCGCGGCTTCGTTGACCATATTGGCTAGGTCGGCTCCGCTGAAGCCCGGTGTCCCGCGAGCCAGCACGTTAAGGTTGGTGTCGTCCGAGACCGGAACTTTCTTCACGTGCACGCGCAGGATCTCTTCGCGTCCGCGCACATCGGGCAACCCCACCACCACGCGGCGATCAAAGCGCCCCGGCCGCAGCAGCGCCGGATCAAGTACGTCGGGGCGGTTCGTAGCGGCAACCAGAATCACGCCGTCATTCGATTCAAAGCCATCCATCTCGACGAGAAGTTGATTCAGCGTCTGTTCGCGCTCGTCGTGCCCGCCGCCTAGCCCCGCGCCGCGATGGCGGCCCACTGCGTCGATTTCGTCGATGAAGATGATGCAGGGCGCATTCTTTTTGCCCTGCTCGAAAAGATCGCGAACGCGGCTTGCGCCCACGCCGACGAACATCTCAACGAAGTCTGAACCTGAGATCGAAAAGAACGGCACGTTGGCCTCGCCGGCGACTGCTCTGGCCAGCAGTGTTTTGCCCGTTCCCGGAGGCCCAACGAGCAGCACGCCCTTGGGAATCCGGCCGCCGAGCTTTTGAAACTTCGCCGGCTCGCGCAGATACTCGATGATCTCCTTCAGCTCTTCCTTGGCCTCATCCACGCCAGCCACGTCCTTGAAAGTGATCTTCTTCTGTTGCATCGAGAGCAGGCGCGCGCGGCTCTTGCCAAACGACATCGCCTTGTTGCCGCCCGATTGCATCTGGCGCATGAAGAAGAAGAAAAGGAAGCCAATCAGAATGATCGGGCCCACGTTGAACAGCAGCGGCAGCAGAATGTTGTTCTGCTGCTCCTTCATCGAGAAGTTGACGTGCGCGGCTCGCATGGCCTTGTCAAGCTCGCTGTAGTCGGCCGGGATCGTGGTATGGAACTGCTCCTTGGGCGTGGCCTTCAGGTGGCCATGCAACTCTCGGTCCTGGATCTCCGCATCCAGAACCTGTCCCCCCTGCACCTTGTCGAACAGGTCGGAGTATTTGATCTCCACGTCCTTGCCGGTAGCGCCCTTCTGCACCCATGTAATCAGGAGCATGAGGAAGGCAAGGATGCAGATCCAGAACATGATCGTCTTAGCAGTCGAATTCACTTAGGATCCCTCTCTTCCGGTGTCCGAAAAGCCGCCTCGCGGATCGAAGGCACCGTACATATCTCTCTTAGACGCCCCAACCTTCCTCAAAGTCACAGGAAGTACAAGAGGCCGTGACGGCAGACACTACTCCGCCGCCACACGAGAGAAGTAACTTCGATTCTACTCTCAAGGTCCAAAAACGTGTAGCAATCTGAGGTGCGCACCCGCGGTGTTCAGCGGCTCAACATCCAGCTTAGCCTGCGTTCGATGTTAATTCGGTGTCCGCAATACAGGTTGCGGCAACGCAAACTCCTGGCGTCGGTTCCAATTCCACTCCCCGCATCCAAACGATCCGCCCGTCGATCTCCAGCACAGGCCATAGTCGCCGGCCCGCCCCAGTGACCTTCAGGCGCTCTAGGACCTCTTTGACCTTCCTGGGGCCGGCGGAGTAGTGCAGCTTTACGCGATCGCCCGGCCTCCAGTTTCGCAGCATCGCGGTCTGGCCCTCATGCGTCGCTGCCGGCGCGGAGACCTCAATCCGCAGCCGCAGCCCAAAGGCCTCCGCCGCAACCTCGCCTGGAATCGCCACTGCATACTCGGGCGCCGACTCCTCTGCCGTGCCGGCTTTCGCGACCGGCAGAACCGCCAGCCGCAGCTCTCTCGCCGTACGCTCCGCCCAGAGCCCTTCAGCCAGCTCAAGCTTCTGTCCCGCGCGGCCAGCCACGGCCAGCAAACGCAGCGCCTCGGTCGCAGAAAAATCGATCGCAGTCCCCAGCCGCTCAGCCGCGTGACGCAGGAGCCGCCTCTGAAGCGCCAAGGGCAGCGCGGCCAGCCGAGTCACATCGATCGCCAGTCCATCGCCCGCCGCTCTTCCTCCGCCTCGAACAGGCCGTCCGGCCAGCAGCCACTGCGGCGCAATGCGGGCCACTTCATTTGCCCACCAGGTCTCCTCATCGCGTGCCAATGCGGCCATCTGCGCCAGGTGCTCCCGTAGCCGAGGATTCCAGCCCTCAAGCAGCGGCAGCAACTCGTGCCGGATGCGATTGCGCGTGAAACTCAAATGACGGTTCGACGAGTCCTCGCGCCAGCGTTGGCCCAGTGTGCCGAGATAAGCTTCAACCTCCACGCGCGTCGTACCCAGCAGCGGCCTCAAAATCCGCCCTTCAGGGAACACGATCACCGGATGAATTCCGCTCAGCCCCCCGGTCCACGCACCGCGGAGAAACTTCGCCAGCACCGTCTCTGCCTGGTCGTCTAGGGTATGCGCCGTGGCTACTGCCTCCACCTCGCCCGAGGCCATCAGTTGCCGCAACCAGCCATATCTCAGTCGCCGCGCGGCCTCCTCGATCGTCTCTGCCGCCTTGCCCGATGCCGGATCGGCCTTGGCCTCGCTCTCCGTCTCTACCCGCGCCTCATGAAAGGGTAGGCCAAGCTCGGCCGCCAGCCCCCGCGCAAAGGCCAGGTCGCCGTCGGCCTCTTCGCCTCGCAGGCCGTGGTGCAGATGAGCCGCGTGCAGCACCAAACCCAATTCCTTGCTCTGCTCGGCCAGCACGCGGGTAAGCGCCACCGAATCCGCTCCGCCCGATAGCCCTACGGCCAACCGCAAGCCGGGCTTGAGCAGCGCGGTGTTGATCGACAGCGTCTTGGGCAACCTGGAGCGCATTCCAGAATGATAAGGCCGAGTACCGCAGTTTCGATTGAGACTCGGGAAACGACGAAGCCCGCAGTCCCCGGCGAAATCCCTGCTGCATGCAATGCCTCGCCGTTGTATACTCCAACCGTTATGCAAGTTTTCGCAATTCTTCCCGCCGCAGGCCTCGGCACCCGGATGGCCGGGCCGCAGCCCAAGCAATTCCTGGCGCTCGATGGGATCCCGATCCTCATTCATTCGTTGCGCGCCTTCGCATCCGTCGCGCGGGTCACCGCCATCTACGTGGCTGTGCGCAGGCCGGAGATGGAGCGGGTCCAGGCCCAGATCGCCGAGTTCGGATTCGCCTCGCGCGTTCACGTCGTGGCTGGTGGCGACCATCGCCAGGAGTCCGTTTCGCACGCTCTCGCCGAGCTTGCCGCCCAACCGGACGACATTGTCCTGGTGCACGACGCCGTCCGCCCGCTGATCGACGCCGCCACCATAGACAGGACCATCGATGCAGTAATCGAACATGGCGCGGCCATTGTCGGCATGCCTGCCGTCGACACCATCAAGCAGGTGGAGCGGACCGCCCACGGCGCTCTGATCACCTCCACCATTCCGCGCGAATTCATCGTGCTGGCGCAGACCCCGCAAGGCTTTCGCTACGCCCTGCTCCAGAGCGCCTTCGCCGAGGCCCAGGCGGACGGCTTCGTGGGCACCGACGAGGCCTCGGTCGTCGAGCGCGCCGGCCATCCGGTGGCCGTCGTTCATGGCTCTCAGGTTAATCTGAAGATTACCCAGCCCGGCGACCTTGAGCTGGCGGAGTTTTACCTGCGCCAGCGCGCCCGCTGAATTCGGGTCAAGAAAGTGAAAAAAGGTCGGGCTGGGCCCGGCAAGTTGATTTCTTTTGAATTAAAGTGCCAATAAGAGACACGGAGATCCACGGTAACTATGGAGACACGCATAGGATTTGGCTGGGACTCGCATGTATTCAAGCCGGGTGTGCCTCTGCGCATTGGCGGGCTTGCCATCGAACACCCGGAGGGTCTGGAGGGCCATTCTGACGGCGACGTGCTCCTGCACGCCATCACAGACGCTTTGTTGGGCGCTGTCTCTGCCGGCGACATCGGAACATTCTTCCCGCCCGGCGATCCGCGCTGGAAGGACGCCGACTCGGCCATCTTCCTCAACCTGGCCATGGAGGAGCTGCAACACGCAGGCTACCGCATCGTCAACATCGACACAACCCTGATTCTCGCCGCTCCGAAGATCGCTCCCATCTCCGGCGAGATGCGCGCCCGCATCGCCGACCTGCTTACCATCGGCATCGACCAGGTCAGCATCAAAGCCAAGACGCCCGAGGGACTCAACCTCGATCACGTCGCCCAATGTCACGCCGTCGCCCTCGTCGAACGCGTCATCGAGCCTGAGGAACTGAAGAGCATGAGCGCCGTTATCGAAAGTCAGCGCCAGCTTGAAGACGTCGTCGAAGATCTCCTCGCCAGCGTCCACGGCGTGCCTAAGAAACGCGTCGAGCCAGTCTACGACACCGAGGACATCACTTAGGGCAGGGAACTGAGACCAGGGAACGGGGGGTGTCGTTTTCGTGCCCACCACGGCGCCGGCCCCTCCCTTTTCGCCTCCTCCTGCGGAACGGGTGGAAGACTGCGATCTTAAACTGGCCTCTGTCGCGCCTTAACCACTTTTCGATTGCGTACCCGGCCTTTTGGTCGTACCTTGTCTCACAGTCCCTATCTCAACTTTGGAGCCTCTTGTATGCATCTCGCAACCCTCCTGCTGCAAGCCCAGCCCGATCCAGAGACGATCCAGCACGTGGCGATGGCCATGCTGGCGATCATTCCCATCATCATTCTGGTTGTGATTGTCATTGTCATGGTGCCCTTCTGGTTCATCCTCAAGAAAGCCGGGCTTACGCCGTGGCTTTGTCTTATCTGCCTCATCCCCTCGCTCGGCGTGCTTGTACTGCTCTATGTCCTTGCTTTTGCCGAGTGGAAGGTTGTTCCCGCGCCGCAAGCCGGCTGGCAGCCGCAACCGCCCTATCCGCCACAGCCGCCTTATCCGCCTCTGGTCTGAGCCACGGCTGCTTCTCATGAACTGATCCGGCAGAGAGCTGAGTCTGCCTCGCGATTGATAACATACAGTCACGATGCCTGATTCCGCAGTCTCTCCTCAGAGGACCCCACGCGTTCGGTTCGCCCCGTCCCCCACCGGCTTCCTCCACGTCGGGAGCGCGCGCACCTTTATCTTTAACTGGCTCTTTGCACGTCACAACAACGGAACCATGATCTTGCGCCTCGACGATACCGATGTCGAGCGCAACACACAGGCCAGCGTCCAATCCATCTTTGAGGGCCTGTGCTGGCTGGGTCTGGACTGGGACGAAGAGTATAAGCAATCCGAACGCCTTGCCCTGCACCGCCAACGGGCCGAAGCCATTTTCGCCAAGGGACTCGCCTATCGCGACTTCACACCTGCGCATTCTGACTCTGGCGAGCAATCCAGCGCGCAGGGAGCATGGCTTTTCAACCCCGGCATGAGAGAACTGTCGCAAGAGGAGTCCGACCGTCGCGCGGCCTCTGGTGAGCCTTTTGCCCTGCGCTATCGAGTGCCACGCGGCCAAGACCGGATTCTGACCTTCACCGACAGCGTCTACGGCGAACAGTCCAAGCAAGGCGACGAGGTAGAAGACTTCGCCCTGCTGCGCTCGGACGGCTTTCCCACCTATCACCTCGCCTCTTGCGCCGACGACGCCGACCTCGGCATCAGCCATATCATCCGGGGCCAGGATCACCTCACCAACACCTTCAAGCACCTGCTCATCTTCGAGGCCCTCGGCGTCCAGCCGCCCCAATTTGCGCATCTGCCATTACTCGTTGCGCCGGACGGCGCCAAGCTCTCCAAGCGCAAGCACGGCCCCGTCGTCAGCGTCACCACTTATCGCGATGCCGGCTTCCTTCCCCAGGCCTTCGTCAACTTCCTCTGCCTCCTCGGCTGGTCGCCCAAAGACGACCGCGAATTTATGTTGCTCGACGAGATCCGCGCAGCCTTCACTTTGGAAAACGTCAACCGCTCCAACGCCGTCGTCAACTTTACAGACGCCGATCCTTTCGATCCAAAGGCCGTCTGGCTCAATGCCGAACACATCCGCGCACTGCGCGTCGAGCAGCTCAGTCCGCAGCTTCTGCCCTTCTTCGAGCAGGCCGGACTCCATCCCACGCCCGAGCAACTCCTCGCCGTCACTCCGCTCATTCGCGAACGCATCAAGCTCCTGCGCGACGCCGTCTCTGCAGCCGACTTTTTTTTTGTAAATGAACTCGCTCCTTACGACCCAGCCGAGCTGATCCCTCCGAAAGGAGGTGACTCGGCCATGGCCCTGCGCGTCCTTCAGCATGCCCAGCAAGTTCTAGCCACTACCCCCTTCGATCACGATTCGCTCGACCAGGTCCTGCGCGAAGCCGCCAAGTCGCTCGGCCTCAAAGCCGGTCCAATGTTCCAGCCCATCCGAGTCGCCGTCTGCGGCCGCAAAAACGCCCCGCCGCTCTTTGAAACCATGGCCGTCCTCGGCCGCGAACTCTGTCTCACCCGCATCCGCCAGGCCGAAACCAGCCTTCAATCGGAGACGTTATGAGCATTCCGGCACAAATCCACCTTTGGCAGGCCGAGAAGCTGACGATGGGAGATTTACTCGGGGCTCTAACAGTCGTCGAGTCGTTTCTGGATGAACCGAATCAAACCAGAGATCTCCGCAAGTGCAAGTTCTGCGGGCAGCTCTACTTCCATGAGTTCTTGGATTGGATCGACTGGGAGAAAGGCGATGACCCTCAGTGTCAGACTTTTATTCCGATCGATTCGAAGGAGGAGATCGGCCCGCTCATTCGATCCGATGAGTTTGGCCTACAGGCTTTCGCGCCGCGCCTGCTGGCCGACTACCCTAAAGAGCCAGCGCGTCATCGAATCCATTGGGTGCGCTGAGCCGTCGGCCGCGGTCATTCCGTGCGACCTCTATCATCCTCCGCGCCACACTTATTGAGCTCGGCCCTCTCGTGGAATAATGAATTGCAGCCATGACCAACCTAAATCCGGAAAGCCCAGCCGCTCCAACTCAAGCCGCCGCCCCCTCCAACTTTCTCCGCGACGTCATCGCCGAGGATTTGCGCACTAAAAAGTATGGCGACGCCATCATCCAGACCCGCTTTCCACCCGAGCCCAATGGCTATCTCCACATCGGCCACGCCAAGGCTATCTGCATCGACTTTGGACTCGCCGATGAGTTCGGCGGCAAAACCAACCTGCGCTTCGACGACACCAATCCAGAAAAAGAGGAGCAGGAGTACGTCGACTCCATCATGGCCGACGTCCGCTGGCTCGGCTTCGAGTGGGATCGCCTCTGCTTTGCCTCCGACTATTTTCCGCAGCTTTACGAGTGGGCATTGCAACTTGTCAAAGCCGGCAAGGCCTACGTGGACGATCTCGCCGCCGACGAGATCCGCCAGTACCGCGGCACCCTCACCGAACCCGGCAAGGATAGTCCCTTTCGAGGTAGGTCTGTCGAGGAGAATCTCGACCTCTTCGTCCGCATGAAGAACGGCGAATTCCCCGACGGTACCCGCGTCTTGAGAGCCAAGATCGACATGGCTTCGCCGAATCTCAATATGCGCGATCCGGTCATGTATCGTATCCTCCACGCCTCGCACCAACGCACCGCCGACCAGTGGTGCATTTATCCCATGTACGACTACGCGCACGGCCAATCGGATTCGCTCGAGCGCGTCACCCACTCCATGTGTACTCTGGAGTTCGCCGATCACCAGCCTCTCTACCGCTGGTATATCGAGCAGCTCGGCATCTTCCCCACGCAGCAGATTGAATTTGACCGACTCAACATCACTTACACAATGCTGAGCAAGCGCAAGCTCATCCAGCTTGTGCAGGAAAATCGCGTCAACGGCTGGGACGACCCCCGTATGCCAACCCTCGCGGGCGTTCGCCGCCGCGGCTATACTCCCGAAGGCATCCGCGCCTTCGTAGCCGCCAGCGGCGTCTCGCGCACCAACGGCAGTACGGATATTGAGATGCTCGAGCACTTCCAGCGCGACGACCTCAACCGCCGCGCCCGCCGCGCCATGGCCGTCCTGCACCCTCTCAAGTTGGTCATCGATAACTACCCTGCAGCGAAAGAGGAATTGGTCGAAGTCGCGAACAATCCCGAAGATCCCTCCGCCGGCACTCGGCAGGTCCCCTTCTCCGGCGAGATCTATATCGAGCAGGACGACTTCCGCGAAGTGCCTCCGCCCAAGTACTACCGCCTCTCTCCCGGCAAAGAGGTGCGCCTGCGCAACGCCTACTTCGTCACTGCTCAGAGCGTAGTCAAAGACGCGGCCGGCAACATCGTCGAAGTCCATTGCACCTACGATCCGGCGAGCCGGGGCGGCAACTCGCCCGACGGGCGCAAGGTCAAGTCCACCATGCACTGGGTCTCGGCCGCCCACGCCATCTCCGCGAAGATCCGTCTCTACGGCAACCTCTTCGCCAAGCCCGATCCCTATGAAGTCGCGGAAGGGCAGGATGTCCTCGACAATCTCAACCCTAACTCCCTTGAGATCGTCACCGGCGCAAGGCTGGAGCCTTCTCTGGCCAACGCCAAACTCGAGGATCGCTATCAGTTCGAGCGCGTAGGCTACTTCTGTCTTGACCCGGATTCAACCCCCGGCCATCTGGTCTTCAACCGTACGCTAGCGCTAAAAGACTCTTGGGCTAAGATCGAGAAGAAAACTGGAGCGTAAAGCCAAGGGAGGAGTGTCGGAGAGGGCAGAGGCAGGAGAGATCCTCCAGTTGTCATTTGCTGTGTAAGGCTGCCGGGCCATTGTGCATGGTATAGTTTCTGGCGGAGAAGAAATATGACCTTTGCGGAGTTTCTTGGTAAGCAATTCATCCGTGTTATCGCTTGGAATGAGCCCGAAAACGGCATTCTTTCGTACCGCTACCCCATGCGGGATCTGGAGATTGAAAACGGTGGCCAGCTCACGGTGAGCGAGTCGCAGCTGGCCGTCTTCGTCAATGAAGGCAAGATCGCCGACATCTTCGGCCCCGGCCTGCACACCCTCAACACGCGCAACCTGCCCCTTCTTACCGATCTGATGAACTGGGACAAGGCCTTTGAATCGCCCTTCAAGTCCGAGGTCTACTTCTTCTCGACCCGCTTGCAGACAGGCCAGAAGTGGGGCACGGCCACGCCGATCACAATCCGCGATAAAGAATTCGGCGCCGTCCGCCTCCGCTGCTATGGCATCTACTCCTATCGCGTCGGCGACCCGCGCGCCTTCTTCAAACAGATCTCCGGCACGCGCGACAGTTATCTCGCCTCAGAGTTGGAGAACCAATTGCGCGATACCATCGTCGGCTGCATCACCGAGGTCTTCGCAACCAGCGAAGTTGCCTTCCTCGATATGGCCGCCAACCAGGCCGCGCTGGCCACAAAGCTGATGGGCGAGATGAAGCCCGCCTTTGAAGCGCTCGGCCTTGAACTGAACCAGTTTGTAGTCGAGAACGTCTCGCTCCCCGAAGAACTGCAAAAGGTCTTTGACCAGCGTGTCGGTATGAACATGGTTGGGGATCTGGGCCGCTACACGCTCTACGCGGCGGCGGAGTCACTGGATCTCTCGGCTGCGAACACCAGCGGTGCCGCGGGCATGGGCATGGGCCTCGGCGCAGGCGCTGCCGTAGCGCAGGTTCTCTCGAATGCTCTCAAGCCCTCGATGGCTGCTCCCTCGGCTCCGGCTGGTTCGACGCCAGCTCTGATCAATGGATCGATCGCGTCCGCCGCATCCGTCGCCTCCGCCGAGGGAACGAAGTTCTGTATCGAGTGCGGCCAAGCAATTCCTCGAAGCGCGAAGTTTTGCGCGGAATGCGGGAAGGCCCAATGAACTGCCCCTCCTGCGGCGCTCCGATGAAGCTCAAGTCGGATGCGCAGAGCTTCAAGTGCGAGTATTGCCAGAGCGTCTACTTCCCCGAGAAGAATGACGACGGCGTTCAGGTCCTCGAAGAGCAGAGCGGCCACGATTGCCCGGTCTGCCAGACTCCTCTAGGTCACGCCTTCGTGGCCAGGAACCCGATCATCTATTGCACGAAATGCAACGGCATGTTGATCGCCATGGCGATGATGGAGGCCACCATCGAGGCCGTTCGGGCCCAGCGCGGGGGCGGAGCGGCTCCGGCTCCTCCCGACAAAGACGATCTGCGGCGCAAGATTAACTGTCCGCAGTGTCACCGCCCGATGGACGCGCACTTTTACGGCGGGCCGGGCAATGTAGTCGTCGACTCGTGTGAAAACTGCTGCATCATCTGGCTCGATCGAGGCGAGCTGATGCGCATTGCGCACGCATCCGCCGCCGACGCGCCATCGGCGTCATCAGCTTCCGCAAATCTCGATTCACAGGAATCGACATACGGCTATGGTCTTGAGGAGAGAGTCACCACAGACCCGATCGCGGATGACATCGTAGACCCGTTCTTCAAATAGGGCTCGCTCTGGAAGGAGAAACTTGACTGAACTTAAATATATCATCGGTATAAATTAATAATATCAATCTTAGTACTTGACATAATTAAGAAACTGAACTAGCCTCGTGATTGTAGTGAAGAAACGAGGCTGTCCGCCGATGACTTCCGAATCCAAACCCGCTGCCGAATGGCAGGAGCTTCTGCGAATGGCCCAGGGTTCCCGGCTGGTCATCGAACGTGTTCGGCTGCCGGAGAAGGGAATCGCTATCGAGGGGGAGTTCTCCCTGCCGGAGTTGGCGCGGCTCAGCCTCGAAGACCAGGTTTTCATCGTTGCTTTTCTGCGCTCCCACGGCTCCATCAAAGAGATGGAGCAGGTCTTTGGCGTCAGCTATCCGACGATCAAGGCGCGGCTCAATCGCATCGCCGGTCAGCTTGAATTTGTCGAGACCAACCCATCTCCGTCGCGCGCCGAGGTGCTGGAGCGGCTCAACAAGGGCGAGATGACCGCCGACGAGGCCATTCAAGCACTGGAGGCACTGAAATGACTCCGACCTTTGCTGTCGTCGGCATCCAGACACCGGGCTTCAAGTGTCCCTGCCTGTGGCTGCCCGTTTTTCTACTTTGGATTCCGGCGCTGTTGCTCGCGCCGCTTATCTTTCTGGTTCTGCTGGGAGTTTGCATCGCAGGACGAATCAGTCTGTGGCGCGCAATCGCCGCATTTTGGGGCATTCTGTGCAGTCTGCACGGAACGGACGTCCGCGTCACTGCGGAGAATACCCGGATTCTGGTCCGGGTGATCTGAGAGGCCACGATGATTACCGATCGCCGTCTGCTCTTGCATCTTGTCGCTCTGGGGCGCATCACGCCCGCCGAAGCCGAACGCCTGCTGATTGCCTGGAACGAGGGGTGTGAGGTCATCTGGGCGATTACCGCTGGTCTTGCTGCCGTCCTGCTGACGCAATTGCATCTTTATGAACTTCTGCCGGGGCTGGAGCACGCCGTCCACGCAATACCGGCCTCCGGTCCCAAATTCTCTCATCACGCCTTGGCGCTAATAACCCATTGGTTCGGAGGAGCCTTATGAATGAGAATCGCCGTCAAATCCTTGAGATGCTGGCCGCAGGCAAGATCACTGCCGAAGAGGCCGAGCGCTTGATCGTCGCACTCGAGTCTGGAAGCGGCTCAACCGCAGGCGAATACACCGGTTCGATCTCAAACGGAGCCGCCACTGTAAAGACGCGTGCCAAATATCTCCGTGTGCTTGTCGAGGCCGATGAATCCATGACCGGCATGAAGGGGCAGACCAAGGTGAATGTTCGCGTGCCCATGCAGTTGTTGCGCGCAGGTGTCCGTCTAGCAAGCCTTATCCCCGCACAGGCCCACAGTCAATTGGATGAGGCATTGAGCCGCCACGGTGTGCCGCTGACTCTCTCTCAGATCAAGCCAGAGAACCTGGAGGAACTGATCGACCACCTTGAGGATCTGACAGTGGATGTGAATGGCGCGGAGGGAAACACCACCCAGGTGCGTGTGTTCTGCGAGTAAGGCGGTTTCAGCCTCTGCGCAGCGGCTTCTGCATGGGGACCACCTGCACCGTGACATCGCGCACCTCGGAGAGGAAGCGATTGATCACCGAGCCGTGGAGGAAAATGTCCCAGCGCGAGCGGATCGACTGGCCGAAGACTACATGGGAGATGTTCTCCTGCTGAGCGAAGCGGATCAGGGTATCTGAGACGTTGCGACCGGTCAGGGAAACCACCTGCGCGCCCAATTCACGTGCCATTCGCTGATACTCCTCAAGGCGGTGGAAGGCCTCGGGGTCGCCGTGGCCCTTGTCGTCATCGGGACGTGTAACGTAGACGGCATACCAGTTCGTGGCTAGGCGGCCTGCGATGCGGGCCCCGATGCGCAAAAGGCGCTCGGTGCCGGGCCGGGTGCTGAGGCAGACCATCACCTTTTCCGGCATCGGAGCCTGTTCCAGGCCCTGGGTGCGGCGGTAAGCGGATGCCTGGTTGCCCACCTGCTCGGCAGTGATGCGCAAGGCCAGCTCGCGCAGCATGTTCAGATTGCCCTTGCGAAAGAAGTTGGCCAGCGACTGCTCAATCTTTTCGGCGGCGTAGATTTTTCCTTGGCGCAGGCGCGAACGCAGCTCATCAACCGTTAGGTCGACGTTCACCACTTCGTTGGCGCGCTTGAGGAAGTTGTCAGGAATGGTCTCGCGGACGATGGCGTTGGCCGAGCGATATACGGCATCGTTGAGCGTCTCAAGGTGCTGGATGTTGACCGCTGTCATCACGTTGATGCCGGCGTCCAGCAGTTCCAGCACATCCTCGTAGCGTTTGCGGTTTTTGCTGCCCGGAACGTTGGAATGGGCCAACTCGTCGACGACCACCACTTGCGGATTGCGCGCCAGGATGGCGTCCACGTCCATCTCTTTCAGATTGACGCCGCGATAGGCGATTACGCGCTGCGGCACGACTTCCAGGTCTCGGATACGTGCCTCGGTGTCTTTGCGCCCGTGCGTCTCCACCAGTCCGATCACGACATCCACGCCCTGCTGGTGCTTCAGCAAATAGGCGTCGTTGAGCATGTGATAGGTCTTGCCCACTCCCGGCGCAGCCCCGAGGTAGACGCGAAGTTTGGCCTCTTCCTGTTTGCGTTCGAGCACGATCTCGGCCATGGCTTAGCCCACCTCGACAGGATGACGAACTTCACGGACGGCTGCCACCGGCAGCGTGAAGCGGAAGGTAGTGCCGTGGCCCAGGCGGCTCTCGACGGCGATCTGGCCGCCCAATGACTCGACTAGTCGCCGGCCCAGCGCCAGTCCCAGCCCTGAGCCCCGTTCAGAGAATGTGCTGAATCGATCGAAGATGGTGCTCAAACGTTCGGCCTCGATCCCGCGGCCTGTATCGCGCACTGTGAACTGGACAAAATCCTTGATCTCTTCGGCGGCTAGCAGGATCTCGCCCCCGGGTGGTGTGTAGCGAATTGCATTGGACAGAAGGTTCTCAAGAATGGAGCGGACCGCGCGCCGGTCGGCCTGCACCAGCGCGAGGTCCGCGTAGGCTCTGACCTCGACGTGAATGCGCTTTTCCGAGGCCTGGTCACAGAAGCGGTCGGCTGCCTCGCTGAGCGATTGCAGTGGGCGGATCCCCTCCAGCTTGAATTCGCGCTTGCCGGCGTCAATTTCGGCAACGTCGATCAGGTCGCTCATTAGATCGTCCAGCTTCTCGCTCTCCCTGCTTGCGGCCGAAACCAGTTCCGACTGCAGCGGGAGCAACGCCCCGCCATAGCCCTGCTCCAGGGCGTAAAGGCCCCGTCGCAACTGCAGCAGCGGATCGCGCAGCTTGCGGCTGGCCACGTTGATGAATTGCGTTTTGAAGCGATCGGTGTCCTGAAGGCTGGTCACGTCTTCCAGGGTTGTCACTGTGCCCAGCAGCCGCCCTTCCGAGTCGCGCATGGGCATGGTGCGCAGACGGTAGCTGCGCTCCAGCTTGCCGACACGCATGGGCAGCAGCGATGCATCATCTTCAGTGGCCACCGCCTTTTGCATGGAGACGGCGTTGCGGATGGCGCTCAAGATCTTGTCGCCGCCGGGGGCTTTGGCCAGCGCCATGCGGTCTGCCGCTGCCTCTCCCAGTAACTCCGCCGCAGCCTGGTTCACCTTGAGCAGATGCCCCTTGCCGTCGGTGACGATGATGGGCTCAAAGATCGATTGCAGCACGGCGTCGGAGAGCTGAAATTCCATCTGCCGACGTCCGGCCTCGGAGTCGCGCAGCTCTTTCAGCCGGACTGCAATTCTGTTCAATTCGCTGGCGATCACGCCAAAGCTGTCGCGGCTGCTCCATTCCACGCGGTGCTCCAGGTCGCCCTGGGCAATTCTGCGTGCGTCGCGCGCCAGCATATTGATGTGCCGCAGCACGCCGACGATGGTTCCGGCAGCGACTAGCGCCGCACCCGCCAGGAACAGGTTCGCAAGCCCCGATTGCCCCGCCGCAGCCAGCGTTTTGTGTGTGGCCAACACCAGCCCCGCCATGAGGCCAGCGAGCGCAATGCAGCCGAGTATCAGTCGCTGAGAGAGGTTGAGCATGCGCCGGTCTCCGTGCCGGAAAAGCAAAAAAGAGTAGGGAACAGGGATTAGGGGTTAGGGTTCGGAAGAAACAGAATGACCGCCTCCTGGCCCCAATTGCTAACTGCAGACCGCTGACTTCTCAAAAGTAACACGCAACGATACTGCTATTGTAACGGCAGGCTCCCGATTCAAGCCTGTCTTGTCTCGTGCGGGCCAACAGCGCCTGTTTTGGACTGACCCCTGATCCCTGCTTTTACGGTATCTGGCAAGCCGACAATGTGCCGTTGTGCCAGCGGCAGGCCAGACCCGCCGGAGGGGGAAACGAAACCAGCGCCCAACTCACCCCAAACTCCGCCTTGAGCCGCTCGAAGTCGGCAAGGTGAAAGCGGCTCCAGCCGGGGCATCTCTCCGACCCTGGGTCACAACTCTCGGCTCGGAGTTCCCGTTCCCACTCCGGGCCCAGCTCCGGGGACTTGGTCACTACGGCAGTATCTTTGATGATGTCGGCCAGGACGCTCCGCTCGGCCAGCGCGCGAAAGCTATGGTAGTCCTCTCCCGGAGCGGAAAGGTAATTCGGCTCAAGCGCAAAGTACGCGCCTTGAGGGGTGTTCTGCCTGATCCAGTCGAAGGCCTGGAGCCAGGGGTTCACGCCGGCCGCGGAAGGGAGTTCGATATGCGCAGTCTGGGCGAAGAGTTGCCGTTGGGCAATGAACATGCCGCCATTGGCCGCCAGCAGAAAGACGGCCCAGCGCCAGACGCTCGCCTTGAACAGGGTTTTGCCGAGGTAGGCGCCTCCGATCAGAACCATAAAAATGTAAACCAGTTGCAGATAGCGCATCGGCTCCAGGGTGCTCAGGCCGATCGGCGCACCGGGGAAGAGAATCACCATAGCCAGCAACTGCATCGAGACGCCATAGATGAGAACGGCCAAGGAGAACCGGGAGAGCACAATCTCGCCCCGCTTGGCAGCCTGGCGTGCGGCAACCCAGAAGATCAGCAGCGGACCGATAGCGCCCAGCCACTCATACCAATCCCACTGGTAGAGCTGGTACTCGTGATAGATATGGCCTGTCTTCGCAGCTTCGATCCACTCCCTGGAGGGCTGAGAGACGATCCATCCAAACGGAATGAATGCAGCAGCATCGGAGGGCAAGCTGGCTCTCAGGCGTTCGCGCAGACTGCGCAGAAGCGCATGGACGGATTCATCGAGCGTCAGCGCCAGGATCATGCAATAGAAGACTCCCAATGCACCCATCAACGGGTGGAGCAGGAAGGCCACGGTAAGCGCCGGAAGCGCCTGCCAGCGTCTTCCAGCCAGGATTCGCCAGACTGCCAGCAGGATCAGCGCTGTGGCCGGGTTGCGCGGGTGCAGATACTGATCGAGGATGTAGAGCCCGGTTCCCGCCACCGGCAGCGTGAACATGGCTGCCTGCATGGCGATTCCTGCCCAGCGCGCGGCAGGTTCTTTCAAGAGCAGAGAGATGATTCCGTAGCAGGCCCACATGAAAAGAACAATTGAAATCGATTGCCAAAGCAGCGCTGCCCAGGCCACAGGCATCCCGGTTCCCTGAATGAATCGCGCCATCCAGGTATCGAAGGCACTGGTGCGCAGTTGCAGTTGAAAGAAAGCGGCGTCGTGTGGATAGAGGGCTGGATTCAGCTTTGCCTTGATGGCCGACAGATAGAAGCTGTCGTCTTCGGCGCCGGGGTGATAGCCCATCACCACGAAGCCAATCAGTGAAAACAGCAGAACAGGCAGTACAACGCCAGGCAACCCGGAGCGTCTCAAACTGAAATCCCCCAGTTCAGAATCCATCCCTTCAATTTGTTGGACGCTCCTTCAATGTTAGGCGCTGACGGCAAAAGCATTTTCACGGATGGTGTAAGGAAGATCCGCACCCCCTCCATTTCAAGTTTTCTGTGAAATGGGTGGGAAACCACGAAATCAACCCTACAGGAACGGCGAAAATACCCTAGACGGCCTAAGCACTTGTTCCATCCTTGCGGCACACGGCGGCTCAGAGTGCGGGAAGCGACATCCGCAGCAGTAGAAACGCGACCACGCCGGCAAAGAAAACCAGCGCCATGCGGATACCGGGCTCGCGGTTGACCTCGGGCACCAGGTCGCTTGCGCCCACGTAAAGCGCGACGCCGGCTGAGACCGGCATTCCATAGGGAAGCCAGCCAGGAACTAACTCGATGACCGCTACGCCTACGAGTGTGGCTGCTGCCAACCCGATCGCTGAGTAAAGCGCCGTTGTGCGGCTGCGCCCACTGGCAAGCATCACAGAGGCCATGGTGAAGCCCTCCGGCGCCTTGTGCAGCAGAATCGCCAGAAAGATTAGCCAGCCCAGCCAGCCGGAGACCAGAAAGCCCGAGCCGATGGCCACGCCGTCAAAGAGCGCGTGAAGGCTGAGCCCGGCCAGCACCGAGTTGCCAGTATGATGCGAGACGAATTCGCCGTGGTGCGTCTCTTCGCCAAAGTGGAAGTGGGCGTTGATAGTGTGCTCCAGCAGATGCACCACACAGTATCCGGCCATGATGAGGATCGGCCCGAGCGCCGAGTTCGGATTGAGTTTCAAGCCCTCGGGCACCATCTCCAACACGGCCGTAGCCATCAGAAAACCCGCGCCCAGCGCGACAAAGTAGCGCAGGTAGCGCTCGACGCCTCGAGCGCGCACCAGCACCAGCCCGCCGGCTACATCGGCCAGCGCGGCTATCGCGCCTAAGAAAAGAGAGAGCTTTAGCAATCCGCATCCTTTACAACCTGCGCGGTAAGTGGAATGAACTTGTTCTATTGGAGAATATACTAGCGCCCCGATGGCCATAGCCATGTGTCTGACAATAGTGGGTCTTTCGCTGTAACAAGCACATATTACGAGGGATAGAGAGTAGTATAGCTCTCATGTTCGATTTTTATACGACGGCAGCAAGACCGGTGCAAGGGCCCGATGGTCCCCGCGAGCGCCGAATGTCAACAATGAGGGTGTCTGAAATATCCGGGTATTTATCGATTATCCATGTCTGATAACGTATATTCTGTAAAGTCCATCCTGATACAAAACGGCCCCTTTGCGATTGACTTTCATTGCTGATCCCCTTGGCTACATCTTGTATCGCCCAAGATCTTCGTCGTTCAATCCCTCCAGCCAGCCACGCAACTGCTCGGCGGTTGGCCCCTCGGGCGGTCCTGAGGTGTTCAGCTTGGCTGTCTGCATCACCTCTTCAGCCACGTAGATTGGGCAATCCGCGCGCAAGGCCAACGCAATCGCATCAGACGGCCGGGCGTCGATGACCAACGGCTCATCCCCTTGCCGGAGCCACAGGACGGCAAAAAATGTATCGTCTTTAAGCTCAGATATAACAACACGTTCTAAGCGAGCATTCAAGTGACGGATAAGATTTCTGGTCAGGTCGTGGGTCATGGGGCGCGGCGCAGCCACCTTCTCAATCTCGATGGCAATGGCGTTGGCCTCGAAGATTCCGACCCAAATCGGCATCACGGTCTCTGAGGCAATGTCTTTGAGTACGACAATCGGCATGCTCGTGGCCGGATCCATCATGAGCCCCCGAATCCGCACCTCAACGCCGCCGGCCTGACCGTCAGGCTTGCCGTGCGCAGCCTTCAGCCTTCTTAGCTCAGCCTCGAGTTTGGGCAGTTCGCTATTCTGGATTTTTGCCGCTCGTTCTAACTGCCCCTTGAGCGTCAACTGCTCAGCCTCGGAGCGCAATGCCTCAATCTGCTTTTGCAATTCGTTGTCCATGGCTTGCCCTCCTAATCACCCGCTTTCATATTAGTCCACTTCTCCAACTAAACTGTTTGGATGCGTGGCCGTAATCCTCACCCGCAAATAATTTCCAGGCGCCGGTGCGATCGGCTGTGTGCAGGTGAAATTCACGGGCTTGTTCTGGCTGCTACGTCCGATAATCTGACCGCGTCCGGGGTTGGCGCCTTCGACCATCACCTCTAGAACCTGCCCCAAGTGCTTGGCATAATTGATCCTCTGAATCTCCCGCTGGCGGTCAAGCAACCCTTGAAGCCGGATTGCTTTCTCGCTCTCCGGGATCGAGTCGATCATGACCAAAGCTGGGGTGTTGGGCCGGCTTGAGTACTTGAACCCGAAGACGCAATCGTACTCGACTTCGGCGAGCAAATCCATAGTCTGGATGAAATCGTCCGGAGTTTCGCCGGGAAAACCGACGATGATATCGGTCGAGATCGAGATCGGCCGATGTGCGGCTTTGATCCAGGCGATCCTCTCCAGGTACCACTCGCGCGTATATTCACGGGCCATCAGCTTTAGGATCCGCGACGAACCGGATTGGACGGGCAGGTGCACGTGATCGCAGAGCGTGGGCGCCGCATCGATGGCTTCGACGATGTCGCGGGTGAAATCGCGAGGGTGGCTTGTGGTAAAACGGACACGGCGAATGCCTGCGACCTGGCCGACCGCGGCGAGAAGTTCCGCGAAGCTGCGCTTCCCTTCCGGGTCGCGGTAGCTGTTCACATTCTGACCCAGAAGCTGAATCTCCGTATAGCCCAGGTCGACGATGCGCCGCGCCTCGGCCAGCACGGAGTCTGAGCCACGGCTGCGCTCTTTACCCCGCGTATAAGGCACTACGCAGTAAGCACAGAATTTGTCGCAGCCTTCAATGATCGTGATGTAGCCGCGGTAAGGGTTCTGGCGGGCTGTGAAATCCGTCTCGAAGGTCTCGTCGGTCTGGCGGTCGTCCAGGCCGGTGATGCGCGTCTCGCCTGTTTCAAGTCGGGCCAGCATCTCTGGAAGCTTGCGATAGGAGGCAGAGCCGGAGATCAGTGAGACATACGGTGCGCGCTCGAAGATCCTCTCGCCCTCCTGCTGCGCAACGCAACCGAGCACGGCGAAGCGCTTGCCTTCCCTGTGCTGGCGCTTGTACTCATCGAGGCGGTGGAAGACCTTCTGCTCCGCCTTGTCGCGGATCGAACAGGTGTTGTAGAGAATCAGGCCTGCCTCTTCTTCCGACTCGACCTGCCGGTAACCCTGCTGCTGCAATGTGCCAATGACCTTCTCCGAATCATGGGCATTCATCTGGCAGCCGAAGGTCTCCAAGTAGAAGGTTTTCTCGGTCGCCATAGCAATCTTGAGTATACCGCGATTGGCGATTCCACCCTTCATCCAAAGGGAATCAGGCTCGTCAATCGCGGTGCGGTGGCGTCAGTTTTCGATCCAGATCTCTACTCTGCGGTTCTTCTCGCGGCCATCGGCTGTTTCGTTCGAAGCGACCGGGAGTTCGGAACCGAAGCCGCGCACCACTGCCGGCTTCAGTCCACGCCGAACGAGTTCGCTCTCGATGAGACGGGCTCTGTCAGATGAAAGAGCCTGATTTACTGCGGGGCTGCCGACGCTGTCGGCAAATCCGAACAGCAGGATCTTCCCTCCCGCGGCTCCTCGCTCGGAGATCAGAGATACGACCCTGTCCATGTCAACCTGAGCCTTGTTGTCCTGCATCGATTCGCCGGCCTGGAACCTGAAGTTCAGCGAAAGGCGCTGGGCATTCCTGGTCAGCCTCTTGTACTCGGCCGGAGCCGAATCCGACACAGCCTGCGCAACAGTCGCGATGTTCTGGGCGATGAACCCATTCGAAGCGACGAGGTCTTGTCCTTGCTTTGAAAGAGCGAAGTCAACAAAAAGGCGCGTGAAACTGTTCGCCGGGGTGGTTGGAGTGTAGAGATACAACCGTCTGGAGAGAGAATAGTCTTCGGTGGCAACTGTCAAGCTGGTCGGCAACAAGGCGCGCGTTCCCTTCTCCGACACGGCAACAGCCTTCGCGCTGCGCACGAAGGGAAGGCCAATGAATCCAATTCCATTCGGATCGCGAGCGACAGCATCGGATAGCTCCTCGCTGCTTTCGAAGCGCTGAGCGGACGGCGCCAGAGGCTTCCCGGCAAGCACGAGGGCCTTGAAGGTGTCGAAGGTGCCCGACTTGTCATCCCTGGCATAGATCTTGATCTGTCCGGAAGTGGAACCCTTTGGCCAGTTGGCGGATTCGCCCGTGAAAACCCTCATGATTTCGTCTTTGGAGAGTTCATTGACGGGATTGGATGCGTTGACAATCACGGCAATGCCATCCAGTCCTACGATGTGCTCGCTGGCGGGGGAAAGCATGTCGCCGAGGGAGAATAACTTGGATGATTCATCCGGCTTGATTCGCCTGGACGCCATACCGATGTCGCAACTGCCATCAGCTAAAGATGTAAATGCGGTCGCGGAACCGTGAGCTGCAATGCGAATCACGGAAGGGAGTTTGTCTCCAGGAAGAGTTCCCAAAACAATCTTCTCCTGGGCCTTTTCTCCAGCAACTGTGTGAACGTCCGTTGCGCCCCGGCTCTTAAGGAAGGACTCGGCCAGTGCGGGCACTAGACCGTCACCGATGGTATTGGAACCGGACAATCGCAGGATGGTATTCGTTCCTGCCAACCGATTGGCGGCACTCACATTCGACGGAAGCTTGATCCAGTTTTTCGAGACGGCAAGTCCACCAAGAAGCAGCAGCAAGACCGCGGCCGCCACCAGCGCGGGCCGGCTCGATCTTGGCCGCGCCTTGGTTAACACTTCCTCCAGTTCTTGTCCGCACACAGGACAATGAAAATCGGAGCCCTCTGGGACTGTATGGATCTCATGGGCCCTCGATACCGGACATTTTGCCAAATTCGTGCATTTTCCCTGCCGAGCTATAATCATTCCCTCTGCCTTTCGGTTTGTTGTCTTTTACGTCTTATCTTCTGTCCAGGACGGTCCCATTCCGATTCTGTTGGAGAGCCCTGCCAAGAGCCTCTCAGAGGATTGGTGAAGAATCCTCTGAGAGGCTCTGAATACGGGCGGGCGCAATGCGCTGGAGTTGTCAACAAGGTACTTGGCACATAATAGTCCCCAGCATCCGCGCGGATCATCAACGGCATTTAAATAGAGTTCGTGGCGGTTGCAGGTAAACGACTGGCGAATCGAGGGTTTGGTCAATTCGCCGAGCGGCATTACTTCTTCATCCAGATCTCCACTCGCCGGTTCATCTCGCGGCCCTCGGCGGTGTCGTTGGAGGCAACCGGAAGCTCGGAACCGAATCCACGCACAAGTACGGGCTTGATGCCCCGTTGGATGAATTCCTTCTCGACCATCTTCGCCCGGTTCAACGATGCGATCTGATTCTCTTCCGAAGCACCCGCGTTGTCTGTGAACCCGAAGAGCAGAATCCGATTATTGGCGCCCCCTTCATCGGCAACCATGGCAACGACTCGGTCAAGATCTGCCTGCGCCTTGCTGTCCTGATCCAGGTCATTCGAGTTAAACCGGATGTCCAGTGAGAGACGCTCCGCGTCCTGAGTCAGCTGCTTGTATTCATCCGGGGCGCTCTTTGATACGGGCTCCGCCGCGGCCATCACATTCTGCGCGACAAAGCCGTTGGCTGCAACCACCGCCTGGCCCTGCGCAGAGTTGGTGAACTCAACGAACCGCTCGATGAACGCGTTTTGCGAAGTCGCTGGAGTGTAGAGGTAGAGCCGCCTTGACAGAGGATAATCTTCTGTTGCGACGGTCAGCCGGGTCGGTTCCAGAGCGCCTGTTCCTTTGTCCGAAATGGCAAGGGGCTTTGCGCTGCGGACAAAAGGAAGGCTGATAAAGCCGATTCCGTTAGGATCGCCGGAAACAGCTTGTGAGAGCTCGTCGCTATCTTCGTAGACATGGGCCGAGCGCGCTAGCTGCGATCCGCCAAGCACCATGCTCTTGAACGAGTCTGATATCCCCGATTGACTATCTCTGGCGTAAACCTGAATCGCGCCATGGGTGGATCCGATCCTGGCCCAGTCGGTAACCTCACCGGTGAAGATGCGCTTGATCGTGTCCTTGCGAAGCTCGTTCACTGGATTGGAAGGATTGACAATGACCGCGATGCCATCAAGACCCAACACGTGCTCAACGTTTACCGAACGGTGGGAATCCGACTTGGAGTTCTCGGTGGACTTGCCTCTCTGCGCGGCGATCCCGATGTCGCAGCGGTTTTCTGCCAGCGCCGTGAATGCGCTTCCGGGGCCGTGAGCGGAAACCTCGATTGCCGAAGGATTACCATCGCCGGGCAGTATGCCCTGAATAATCTCTTCTTGCGGATTCGCTCCAAAGATAATCTGGACATCGCGCGCGCCTTCGGCCTTCAGAAAGGCCTCTGCCAGGACCGGCGCCAAGCTGTCAGGCATGGTATTCGAGTCAGCCAGCCGAAGAATCGTCGTTGGAGTGCCATTCATTTCGGCAGCGTTCGCGGCCGCCGGAGCGCTGATCCATTTCTTTTCGAAAATAAGACCAGCTAAAGCAAAAAGAATAAAGGTGTAAGCAACTGCCAAAACGACCTTACTCGCTACATCGCGGGATGGAGTAACAACTTCGCTGAGCTTCTTGTCGCAGAGCGGGCAATAGGTCAGCGACCGCTTCTCATGCGAAAAGTCCTCATGGGTGTTGGCAAGCACGCATTTGCCGTAATTGGTGCAGATCTTCTTGTGCATTGTCTCCATCCTCCTGGTTCACGACCCTGTAGTGCGGGGTGGATCAATTTGAAGCCTCAACAAACACGCTCATTAGAGAGGGCCACTCCCCCTAATCTACGGCCAGATGTTACGGAAGTGTAAGCAATATGCACAATCCGCTGGTACTTTAGTAATTCTAGTAACCAAAAAGTGATTCAAGTCAAAGCGATATGCTTGTCAGTCACAAAAAATCTCAAGAACCTACCGATTCCATCACTTAGGAAAGCTGGCAGTCACAATCGCCTCCACTTGCTCCAACCACGCCTTTCGCTCTTCGGGTGTGCTGGTAATCACAACGCTGAATGTCTCACGAACGATCTTCTTCACACCACAAAACTCCAGAATGCACCTCTTCCAAAGCCCGTCGAGCGGGTCGCCAAAGGTCTCGATCTCGCGCTCCGCGGGAGTATTTGAGGTATTGAAAATGACCGCCGTCTCTGCCCGCAGCAGGCCCACAGGTACGCCCTCCCCGCCATCGCCTTCAAGAAACTGATAAGCCACGCCAGGCCGGAAGACTCGGTCGATCCATCCTTTCATTGCCGCGGGCGGCTGCCCCCACCAGTTCGGATGAATGATCACCAACCCCTCCGACCGTTGCAGTTCCTCGCAATAACGCGCCAGTTCCCTTCCCGGAGCTGCCTTCGTATCCAACTCGGTTGAAGGGAGCATCGGGTCGAATCCCTCCGCATACAGGTCATGGAACCGGACAGTATGTTCGCACCGTTCGAGGGTGCGACAAACCGAATTCGCTATAGCGTGGTTGAAGCTACGCAGCTCCGGATGCGCGATAATGACCGAGATTTCCACAGGTGCCCTTTATAACAGAAAATGTTGGGTTCAAAGGGTTTTCATAAATAACTGACTCAAATTAATCACGTTTTATTTGATTTGGATTAATCAGGCTTAGGCTCTGGATCGAGTTGGTCCGAATCATTTCCTCAGCCGATTCTCGATGCATCCAAAATGATTACCCACAGGTGTGATACCGGTCACAGCGACCATCAATTTGGATGAGTACCGTCCCATTTGTCCGTAGGAGAACCACCGGCGGCTTCCTCAAGACCATCCTTTGCCACCGGACGATCCCCCGGTTCGCGAACACGGAGCGAGGTAGGCATGGGTCAATCAATTTACCAATCGATGCAGCAGAAGGGTTACAACCGCAGAGATTTTCTTCAATTCTGCGCAGCGGCCGCGACGGTGGCAGGCTTCGGTCAAGCGGGCGTCGCCCAGGTTGTCTCGGCCTTCGAGAAGAAAGACAAACCGGCTGTCGTCTGGCTGCACTTCCAGGAGTGCACCTGCTGCAGCGAGTCGTTCATTCGCGCGTCGCACCCCATTGTTCTCGACGTACTGCTTGACGTGCTGAGCCTTAATTACACCGAAACGCTGATGGCGGCCTCGGGCTTCCAGGCCGAGAAGTGCCTCACCGACACCATCGCCAACAACAAGGGCAAGTACATCGTGCTGGTCGAGGGCGCAGTGCCTACAGGCGATGATGGCGTCTATTGCATGATCGGCGGCAAGACGGCCGAATCGATCCTAAAGACCGTTGCCGCCGATGCGGCCGCCGTGGTGGCCTGGGGCAGTTGCGCCTCGAATGGCTGCGTTCAGGCGGCCAAGCCGAATCCGACTGGCGCCACGCCAATTTACAAGCTGGTGGACAAGCCGGTGATCAACGTCCCGGGCTGCCCGCCCATTGCCGACGTGATGATGGGCGTGGTGACCCATCTGCTGGTCCTCGGGCAGGTTCCGGCGCTCGACAGCCAGGGTCGGCCCAAGGAGTTCTACGGCCGCCGCGTTCACGACACCTGTTACCGGCGCCCCAACTACGATGCCGGCCTCTTCGTCGAATCGTGGGACGACGAGAATGCGCGCAAGGGGTTTTGTCTCTATAAGATGGGCTGCCGCGGTCCGGTCACCTATAACGCCTGCTCGGTGGTCAAATGGAACGAGGGCACAAGTTATCCCATTCAGTCGGGCCATGGCTGCATCGGCTGCAGCGAGGCGGGCTTCTGGGACAACGGCCCGTTCTACAACCATCTTCCCTCCTTCCCCGGCTTCGGTGTCGAGAGCACGGCGGATACGATTGGCACGGTTGTTGCAGCCGCCACGCTGGCTGGAGTTGCCGCGCACGTAGTGGCGACCAACGTTCGCAAACGGAGCGTGATTGCGGAAGTCCACGCTGAAGATCAGAAGGAGTCTTAAGAGCCTATGACACGCGTAGTCGTCGATCCGGTCACACGTATTGAAGGTCACTTGCGCATTGAGGCAGTGGTAGAAAACGGCGTCATCACCGACGCATTCAGCGCGGGCACCATGGTGCGCGGCCTGGAGAAGATCCTTATGGGCCGCGATCCACGCGACGCCTGGGCCATCACCGAGCGCGTCTGCGGCGTCTGCACCACCGTTCACGCCCTCACCAGCGTGCGCGCGGTCGAAAACGCACTGAACATCACCATTCCGCCCACAGCCGAGCTGATCCGCAACATCATGATGACGACCCAGTACGTGCAGGATCACGTCATCCATTTCTATCACTTGCATGCGCTGGACTGGGTGGATATCGTCAACGCCTTGAAGGCCGACCCAAAGAAGGCCGCCGAGCTTGCCGCCTCGTTCTCCAAGTGGGACAAGAACACGACCTCCTATTTCACCGAGGTGCAGGACAAGATCAAGGCTTTTGCCGCCAGCGGCCTGGGTATCTTTGCCAACGGCTACTGGGGTCATCCGGCGTACAAGCTGCCGCCTGAGGTGAACCTGATCGCCGTTGCGCACTATCTCGACGCGCTGTCGTGGCAAAAAGAGATTGTCAAGATCCACGCCGTCTTCGGCGGCAAGAATCCGCATCCGAACTATCTCGTGGGCGGAGTTCCCTGCTCGATCAACATGAATGAAGTGGCGGCGATCAACTCCGAGAGGCTCAATCTTGTCTCGCGCTTGATTAGCCAGGCCGATGAGTTTCTCAACCAGGTCTACATCCCGGACCTGCTTGCTGTTGCCTCGTTCTACAAGGACTGGGCCAGTTGGGGCGGCGGACTAACAAACTATCTCAGCTACGGCGAATTCCCCACGCAGGGGTATTCCAAGCCGGAGGCATTCAAGTATCCCCGCGGCGTGATCCTCGGCCGCGACCTGAGCCAGGTGCATCCGGTCAATGCAACCGATTCACAGGAAATCAAGGAGTACATTGCGCACTCCTGGTACAGCTACGAGGGCGGAGACCAGGCTGGTATTCATCCGTGGGCCGGAGAAACCAAACTGAACTACACCGGACCCAAGCCGCCCTTTGAATCTCTCGAAGGCCACGACAAGTACTCCTTCCTCAAGACGCCTCGCTGGAAGGAACAGCCCATGGAAGTGGGCCCGCTGGCCAGGCTGCTTGTTGCCTACGCCTCCGGACGCACCGATGTGCAGGAACTGGTGAAAGACACACTCGGCAAGCTCAATGTTCCAGTCACCGCGCTCTTCTCGACGTTGGGCCGGACCGCAGCGCGCGGCCTGGATGCGGCACTGGCCATGATCTGGCTTAAGGAGTACTTCGGCCAGTTGATGGAGCGGGTCAAGATCAACGAAGTTTCAACATTCAATGGCGAGTTCTGGGAGCCCAAGAGCTGGCCCAAGGATGCCGAGGGGGTTGGCCTCACCGAGGCTCCTCGCGGCGCGCTCGCCCACTGGATCAAGATTCACGACGGCGCGATCGAGAACTATCAACTCGTGGTGCCGACAACCTGGAACGGCTCACCGCGCGACGCCAAACAGCAGCGCAGCTCCTTCGAACAGGCTCTTATCGGCACGCCGGTAGCCAAGCTGGAAGAGCCGGTCGAGATTCTGCGCACTATCCATTCCTTTGACCCGTGCCTGGCCTGCGCCGTCCATTTATATGACCCGCAGGGACGGCACCTAGCCCAGGTCTCCTTCGAGTGATGCCCATGAGTACACCGAACATTGGCGCAAACAGCGTTGTCCCGGCGGATCATCCAGTCGAGTATCGGCGCATCTATGTGTGGGAACTGCCGGTGCGCGCCTACCACTGGATCAACGCAATCGCTTTGGTGGCCCTCTGCATCTCGGGCTACCTGATCGGGGCGCCCATCCGCGCGTTTTATGCGGCCGAGGCCTACCAGCAATACTGGTTCGCGTGGGTGCGATTCATTCATTTTGTGGCCGCTTTCGTTTACGTCTTCAACTTCCTGGCGCGGCTCTACTGGGGTTTCGTCGGGAACAAGTACTCCCACTGGAACGCCTTTTTTCCGCTGAAGAAGTCGCAGCGCCAGGAGATCGTGGACGTCATCAAAGCCGACGTGCTTGAAACCCAACTGCACGGGCCTATCTCTACCGGGCACAATGCGCTCGCCGGTTTCATCTACTTCGGCACCTTCCTGGCCTTTGCCTTTCAGACCATCACCGGCTTCGCGCTCTACTCCAGCATGAGCAATTCGTGGATGCCGCGCATGTTCCTCTGGGTGGTGCCGCTGATGGGCGGCGAATTCAGCGTGCGCTTCTGGCACCATACCTTCCTGTGGTTCTTCGTCACGTTTGTCATCGTCCACGTCTATCTAGCCTTCTATCACGACTACATCGAGGGTCGCGGAACAGTCTCCTCGATCATTGGCGGATGGAAGTTCGAGCGCGAAAAGAAGCAGGATTAGCTAAGAATGTTCAGGGTCTTTGCCCTTCCAGTACCAATCATGCAAAACTGTCGAGTGGCTTTTCCCCGCGAAGAGCCACTTCGCGCCTTGACGAAAAGGAATGCCGATTTGGAGATCGTGACAAAGACGGACAAGATACTGGTCCTCGGTCTCGGCAACGTCCTGATGGGCGATGAGGGCGTCGGCGTTCACGTCGTGCGGGCTCTGGAACAGCAAACGCTGCCGGCGAACGTCGAATGTCTTGACGGCGGCACCGGTGGCTTCACGCTGCTCGAACCGCTGCAGAGCGCCAGCCGCATCATCCTCATCGACGCGGCCGCCGACGGCAACCCTCCGGGCACCGTCACTCGAACCACGCCACGCTTTTCGCGCGATTATCCGCCCACGCTCACAGCCCATGACATCGGCGTGAAAGATCTGCTGGATGTCTTCTATATCCAGGGCGGCGGCCCTGAGGTGATCCTCTATGCTATCGCCATCGATCCGAAGCAGCCGATCTCGATGGATCTCTCGGAAGAGATCGCCCAAGCGGCGAAGGTGGCCGTTGCCGAGATCCTGGCGGAGTTGAAGGCCAATTCTGTGGCGCGATAATAATGGCGGAAGAGAGTGTAGTAGAAGCGTAGGTGAAGCGTTCAGAAGAGGCTTTTAAGGTTGCGTCGCCCGTCCACAACTCTCACGATTTCAACTTCATTGATTGCACCATCATCGCTATCGGGATGTGTCTCATTGAGAATGAGGTTTGGTCCCTCGATTAGCACTCGGGCCGAGGGCCTGATCTCTGAACGTCGAACTCCCAGGCGCGGATGATTGAGCAACAGCTCCGCTTTCCGTTGTATTGCGCCGAAGATGCGCTCTGCAGCGGAAGGATTGTCTTGAGCAATGTAGGTGTAGATTTCGATCAAATCTTCGCAGGCTTGCGAAGTCCAGATGAGATCAACTGGCACGGACCTGGTCCTTTACCGCTTTACTCACCCGCTGTCGCGCTTCGCGTCGCATCGCGTCAAAGTCGGCAGGTTTGGCGGCTCCGCTGGCCTTTCCTTCATCCCACAACTGGCGCAGGCGGTTCAAGTCTTCCTGACGTAGCTCTCGCTTGAATTGCCAATCCCGAATCGCCTCGCGAACGATCTCACTGGTAGTGGCATATTCTCCTGTTTCCACAGCGGCCCTGAGAGCGCCAATCTGCTCCCCAGTCAATGCGACGCTGACTTTATGAACCTCAGGCACAGTAAAAACTCCTTTTCACAAGGGAGCAACTCTTGCTACTTCTTAGCAAGATTGTACCGAGAAATCCCTTTTCTCGCCACGGCCGCCTTGAATCGTCAGCCCTGTCCCTCAATGCCTACTTAGCCCGCGCATTCAACTTTCCGAGCACCTGCTTCAACGCATCCAGTTTCTGTCCTGCTTCGCCGAGCTTCCCAGCAGCGGTCAGCCGTTGATATTCGTCGAAGTCTTTGCCTGCTTCCTTGATCAGGGCATTGATGTCTTGCGCCGGTGCTGGGGTCCCCGTTGTTGCGCCGGTTGGCGTAGTCGCCGCCGGCGCTGTTGAAGACTCGGATCCGCTCAGCGATGAGATTCCCCCGCCAAAGAGCGACGACAGTGCCGCCTCGAAGTTTGGCCCGTAGGCGAGCTTGTCTTGCAACGCGAGCACCACCAGCCGCAACTCTGGCATGGGACTGCGGTCGGCCTGCAAATAGATCGGCTCCGCATAGAGCAGCGCCTTGCCTGACGGAATCACCAGCAGCGTTCCCCGCCGCACATGCGAGCCTTGCTGATTCCACAAACTCAACTGGCCCGAGAGCTGCGCGTTCTGGTCGATGCGGGCCTCGATCTGCAATGGCCCGTCTACGAGTTTAGTTTTTGGAAAGTCGTAGACTATCGACGTTCCATAGTGTTCGCCGTCGCTGCGTGCGGCGATCCAGCCAATCAGGTTGTTGCGGTTCGATGGTGTGAAGGGCAGAATCTCGACAAACTCCACGCCGCTCTCGCCCGGCAATCTCATCAGTACGAAGTTCGGCTCCATGGCCTGAGTCTGCTGCGCGCCGTTGTCACCCATGCCAACCTCGGTTGCTACAGTCCATAGGTCCTCGCGGTTATAGAAGACCTCGGGGTTGGTCATGTGATACAGGCCATACACTTCTGCTTGCAATTTGAGCATTAGCTCTGGATAGCGCACATGCTTGCGCAGCCCTGCTGGCATCTCCGCGGCGTCTTTGAAGAGGCCGGGGAAGATGCCGCGATACGCCGTCAGGATTGGGTCCTGATTGTCAAAGACATAAAAAGTTGTCGTCCCATCGTAGGCGTCGACCACCACCTTGACACTGTTGCGCATGTAGTTCAATGACTGACCGGCGACGGTGTAATGCGTCGCATAGGGATAGCTGTCGGAGCGCGTAAAGGCATCCAGAACCCACGATAGCCGCCCATCGTCGCTCAGAACAATGTACGGATCGTTATCGTAGGTCAGGAAGGGAGCCAGCGTTGCGACGCGGTCATGCACTGTGCGCCGCATCAGCAGCCGGCTTTGGTCGTTCACGTCGTCGCTGAAGGGAAGTTTGGCCAAATCGCCGCGATCGAATGCAATCAGAGCGCGGCGCAAGAAGCCGCCTAACTCGATGCCGTCTTTACCCTCATAAAAGGTGTAGTTATCGCTGTCGCCTTGCGCGTAGTTGAATTCCTTCTGCCTTGTCTTCACGTAGACGTCGGTGTTGGTGAGTTCGCCGAAGTAGATCTCCGGCCGTGTTACTTTGAGGCTTGGCGAAGTACTCTGCACCGGCATATTGCTCATCAGCAGATTGGGCAGTCCCTCGGTCGTGAATCCATTGACCGGATTCATAGTGATGCCGTAGCCGTGAGTGTAGATCAGCTTCTCGTTGATCCAGTTGTGGCTGTTCTCGGGCAGTTTGTCAACGTTGAGTTCACGCGCCGCCAGCATCACCTCACGCATCGAACCGTCGATTTGGTAGCGATCGATGTCGACGTCGGGAAAGTCGTAGTAAGTCCGAATCTCCTGGATTTGCTTCAGCGTATCCTGCAATGCATGCCAGTCCCACAAGCGAATATTCTGGAGCGTTGGCTGATTGTTTGCAGGGTCAGTCGCATCCACTGTCGTCTCAGCGGGGAACTCTCGTTGAACGAAGCGATCCAGGCCATAAGCTAGCCGGGTCATCTCGATGTTATTGGCGATGTAAGGCTGCTCACGCACCAGCTCGTTCGGCTTGACCACAAAGCTGGTGACATACCAGCCCATGATCGCAATTGCACCATAACTGACAATGGCAGGCAGCACAGCTAGTATCATCCAGCGTCCGCGCGGCGCAAAGATGCCGCCAACCCATGCGATCAGTGCCCCCAACGCCAGCGCAGCGCTCACCACGAGCAGGCCAGTCAGCGTAACATGCGCATCGGTGTATGTCACTCCATCAAAGATTGTGTGGTGCTCAAAGAGGCTCTCGAAGCGGCTGACATAGACTCGTCCCGCGACAACAAGCAAGAGAAATCCAATTGAAAGTGACAATCCGCGCCAGGGCAAACTGCCGAGACCTCCGTGGCCGGCATTGAACGCGCGAGCCCCGCCGGAAACCAGGAGAAAGACGACGGCAATCACGCAGGCGATGATGCTGAGCGTCAGCACCCATCCGAGAATCAGTTGCCAGGCCGGTAAAGTGAAGAGATAAAAGTCCAGAGTTCTGTCGAAGATCGGATCGGCCACGCCGCCGGCGCCGCGAGGCGCATACCACCACAGCGCCAGCGTCTCCCAGTCCGCGGCCATCGTGCCTCCTGCAAGTAGCGCAACCACCAGCGAGCCGCCAATCGATACGATGCGCAGCAGTGGCTTGAGGGAGAGATTGATTGGCTGGCCGCCGAGATAGATCATGTGATCGCTGGGCAGGTCGTCGTTGTGGGCGTGCTTGATCGCAGCGAAGATCCCCATCAAGATTAGAAATGTTGCAACAAAGAAGCCCGTGAAGATTCCCCACTCGAGTGACCGCGCCTTCCAGAAGACCCCCTCGTAACCGAGTGATTGGAACCACTGCAGGTCAACCCAATAGGAGATCGCTGTCCGCCAAAAGAGCAATACAACGGCGATGATGGCGACGAGAAACAACAATCTGCGGCGCCCGCGGCGCGGCTTTGGCGTTAACTTATCCCAATCGATGGTTTCAGGCAACTCTCTACCCCGCTCTTTCTGTTTCCACTCATTTTTCGTTTCCCAGGAGCTTGCCGCGCCTGCGCGCGGCTTCCTCATACACGTCCGAATACTGTTGCGCCGGTTTCTCCCAGCCATAATTCCGCGCCATGCCGTTGCGCATCAACCTGGTCCAGCTTTCCTTGTTCTCAAAGGCCGCCAGCGCCCGTTCGATTGCGCCCAGCAACGCTCCTGGACTCTTGGGTTTGAATTTGAAGCCAGTCCCGCTTCCCTGCTCCGGATTCCACTCTTCAATGGTGTCGTCAAGCCCGCCCGTCGCCCGCACCACAGGCACTGTGCCGTACTTGAGCGAGTAAATCTGGTTGAGACCGCAGGGCTCATAGAGCGAAGGCATGAGGAAGATGTCGGCTCCAGCTTCGATCTTATGCGCTAGCGCCTCGTCGTAACCGACTTCGACGGCAACATTCGTCTTATTCCAGAAGGCCCAGTCGCGGAAGAACTTTTCGTATCTCGGTTCGCCCGAGCCCAGTGCCACCACAGCCACGTCCAATTCCGAGAGCCTACCGGCCGCCTCTTCCACCATATCGAAGCCCTTCTGCATGGCAAAGCGCGAGACAATCCCGATCACAGGCGTCGACTCCGCAACTCTCTCCAATCCAAGAACAGCGAGCAGATCTGCCCGGCATTCGCGCTTTCCAGCCAGATCCTCCGGGGTGTATTGGGCTGCCAGATTGCTGTCCTTGGCCGGGTCCCATCGCGCGTAGTCAACGCCATTCAAAATCCCGCGCAGAACCGCCGCCCGGCCCAGCAGAACACCGTCGAGCCCCTCGCCAAACTCCGGCGTTTGAATCTCCTCGGCATACCTGCGGCTCACTGTCGTCAACATGTCGGAGAAGACCAGCCCGCCCTTGAGAAAGTTGAAGGAGTCGAACTGCTCCAACTTATCCATGGTGAAAAGCTCCCACGGAAAGAGCAGTTGCTCGGTGGTCACCGGCGGAAAAGCCCCCTGGTAGGCGGCGTTATGAATCGTTAGCACCGTCGCGGCGCACTTCAGCGCCGGGTCGGCTGCAAACAAGGTGCGCAGGTATACGGGAATCAGTGCAGCCTGCCAGTCGTGCACGTGAAAAACCTCCGGCACGCCCAGCAGCTTTGACGCCTCAAGCACCGCCCGGCAGTAGAGAGCGAATCGCTCGGCGTTGTCCGGGTAGTCCTTTCCGCCGCTGCCGTAAAGTTCCTGCCGGTCAAACATCTGCGGGCAGTCGACAAAATAGAACTGCACGCCGTCGCGTTTGCCGCCGTCCACTATACCCACAAAACGATTGTGGTGCTGGAACGGAATGGTGATCGACCGGACTGCATAAGTCAGCTCCGACGGCAGTTGCGTCCGAACTCTCGCGTAGAGCGGTAGATAGACGGTCACTTCATGACCCAGCCTCGCCAGCTTGGGCGGCAGCGCACCCACCACATCCGCCAAGCCGCCGGTTTTGGCAAATGGAACGCACTCCGAAGCGCCAAATACTATATGCATGATTGCTTTCCCTGCCCCTAAAGCTGTGATCCTGAGCGAAGTGCAGCGGAGCCGAAGGACCTGCGGTTGCCTTTCTCCACTACGACCCAACCGGCGCGGATCGATAACTTGTACCGCCAAAGGGAAAGTCTACTACGCTCAAGCGCATGCGGGCCGTGTGATTTGCCGCTGGATTTCGCCGCAATCAATAGGCTTCCAGCGATTCGCCGCCGCCTGCGGCCGGGCCCACGCGGCGCGATTTGATGTCCCGCATCGGCGGTTGGCCAAAGAGGCGGCTGTATTCGCGGTTGAACTGGCTCGCGCTTTCATATCCGACCTCGAAGGCCGCGCTGGCAGCGTCCAGGCCTCCGGTTAACATGCGGACGCGCGCGGCGTGCAGGCGCAGCCGCTTCTGGTATTGCAACGGGCTCATCGCGGTCAGCGAGCGGAAGTGATGGTGCAACGTAGAGATGCCCATCTGCGCGATCGATGCGAGTTCCTCGACGCGCAGCGGCTTGTCGAAGTTTGCCTTGAGCCAGCCGACGGCCTTAGCCGTGCGATTGCTCTGCTCGCCGAGAGTGGCGATGGCGCGCAGATGCTCGCCCAGCGGCCCCCGCAATAGCCGGTAGAGTATCTCCCGCTGTAACAGGCTGCTGAGGAAGGGAATATCCCGTGGGGTCTCCAAAAGGCCGAGCAGCCGGGAGCAGGCATCGAGCATTTCGGCGGGCGTCTTGCCGACCGCCATGCCGCGGACGCCGAATGAGACATCGGGAGCGAGAAACTCCTCCTGGCTGAGGATCTCCCTGACGACCGACATCTCCAGTTTAAGGACCATGGCTAGGAATGGCTCCTCTTTGGAGGCCTTGGTGATCTGGCCTACCACCGGCAGATCGACCGAGGTCAACAGAAATGTGCTGCCGTCGCAGATGTGCGTCGTTCCGCCGACGGTGATTCGCTTCTCTCCCTGTACGCAAACAACCAGTTCGGGCTCGTAGGCGGCGGAATAGCACTCTGAAAGCGCACTTCTGCGCGAGAGGCGCAGGCCGGGGATACCGGTGGTGACTGGACCCTCGACTTGAATGTGGGCGGAGATCCTGCGCACCAGTTCGGCCCGCAGGTCAGTAGACTCAGTCCTCGAGTTTCTGTCTTCCACGGTATGTCTTGCCATTCGAATCCTGCTAGTCCCTTCAAAAATAGCGTATCTCTGATGCGGCGATCTGTGCACAAAATTCTAGTAATCGACATGAATAGGCAATAGATCGGCAGAATCCGGATACCGTCCACGCTTGCTCTTTTGTACTCTGATTTACAAGCAAGTTTGCCGTGCATTGCGGACAACGGCACAAAACGGCATATACCATGTGCCGAGGAGGTTGAGACAAGTCCATGTTCAACGCAAAGGCCTATTCCGTTTTGAGCGCAACATCCCCATTCGCTTCCACTACGATCATGCGGCGCGATCCAACCGAGCAGGACGTGCAGATCGAGATCCTCTTCTGTGGCATTTGCCACTCCGATCTCCACCAGGCCCGCAATGAGTGGAGCGGACTGATGCCCACCGTCTATCCCTGCGTTCCGGGCCATGAGATCGTCGGCCGAGTCACAAAGGTTGGCTCTGCTGTTACCAAGTTCAAAGCCGGCGACCTGGCCGCCGTTGGCTGCCTGGTCGACTCCGACGCCACATGCCCCGAGTGCAAGGCTGGGTTCGAACAGTTCTGCCCCAACATGGTTCTCACGTATAACTTCCCGGACAAGCACTCCGGCGGCGTCACCTATGGCGGCTACTCCGACAGTATCGTCGTCAACGAACACTTCGTACTGCGTGTTCCGTCGAATCTCGACCTGGCCGGAACCGCTCCTCTGCTCTGTGCTGGGATCACCACCTACTCGCCGATGCGCCACTGGGGCGTCACCAAAGGCAAGAAGGTCGGCGTCGTCGGTCTTGGCGGACTGGGCCACATGGGTGTCAAGTTTGCACACGCGCTCGGAGCGCACACCGTCGTCTTTACCACATCCCCTGGCAAAAAGGACGATGCGCTGCGCCTCGGCGCCGATGAGGTGGTCGTCTCGCGCGACGCTAACGAGATGGCCAAGCACGCAGGCAGCTTCGACTTCATCCTCGACGCAGTTGCCGCCGAACATGACATCAATGCCTACATCGGCATGCTGCGCCGCGACGGCAACATCACCATGGTGGGCGCGCCGGACAAGCCGCTGCCCGTCTCCGTCTTCGGCCTGATCTTCGCACGCCGCAGCTTCTCCGGTTCGCTGATCGGAGGCATCGCCGAGACACAGGAGATGCTCGACTTCTGCAGTCAGAACAAGATCACCGCCGACGTCGAGGTCATTCCTATCCAGAAGATCAACGAAGCCTACGAGCGACTGGCCAGGTCGGATGTGAAGTACCGGTTCTCCATCGACATGGCGTCGCTCAAATCCGAGTAATGGAAGTTTGAGGCGTCTTGCTGCGATACGAGGCGCCTCGTCTTAAAACAGTTCCAAGCGATTGACAGGAGATGGAAATGCAAACGCGCAAACTTGGAATGGGCAATCTGGAGGTTTCGGCGATCGGCCTTGGCTGCATGAGCATGAGCTCGGCGTATGGTCCGCCTGGCGACAAGGGCGAGATGATCCAGTTGGTTCGCACCGCCTATGACCTTGGCGTGACACATTTCGACACGGCTGAAGCCTACGGACCGTTCGCGAATGAGGAGTTGGTTGGCGAGGCGCTCCAGCCGATCCGCGACAAGGTGGTGATTGCCACAAAATTTGGCTTCGACATTGATCTTGAGACTGGCGCGCGCACTGGCGGAACCAATAGCCGGCCCGAGCATATCA